>JBJKQB010000300.1:0-21594 GCA_046705825.1 Candidatus Acidiferrales bacterium | reverse complement strand
TGTCGGCGTGCGCCAGAAACGAGCGCACAGAGTTCGGATCGCGCGTCATGTAGAACAGACTCTTGGGTTGTTGCGCGAGCGCCGGGGACGCCGCGAACGCGAATGCGATTGCGAGAATTGCCAAAACAATGTTTTTCATGGTCGCGTAGTGTAGCGGCTGGACCAGAAACCAGGCAAGAACGTAAAGAGTCAGAAGACGCCGCCACCATCCAAACGATGCACGGCACAAGATAGGGAAGTGAACTCCGAAGATTTGCGTAGGTCAACGATTACAAAAGCATCAGCGCTCTATGTTTCAGCGCACAGCGCACACCTCTACTCCTTCCTCGGTGACCCGTCGCCCGGCGCTGCCGGCTGGGGCGGCCCGGCCAGCACGTAGTTTGGCTCTGCGCCGTATTGATATCCTCCCGTTACTTGCTCCGGACGCGTCGTGCGGTCCACCGAAACAGCGCTTACGTAACTGTACGCGATCTTCCCGCTGATCCCGCCCCACAACGCCAACAGCGCCTGCGACTCCGTGTCATGCGATCCGTAATTGATCGATATCGCTCCGTCGATTACGCCGGTCATGTTCTGAAACGTGAACATCGGCGTGATTCCGCCTTGCCGGTAGCAATGCTCGCAGTCGAAGCCAATCCCTGATCCGCCGTTGGCCATGATGAGCATGCCCCGCCGGTTCATCATCACGGTGTCAAACTTGAATCCGCCCGCCGACCCCGCGCCGCCGCAGCATCCCCTATAGGACGGCAATGCGTACAAAAACGGCGACCACGTTTGATCGATCGCTTGGCCCGGCCCGAACAGAAAATCCGTATGGTCGAACTCGTAACCGTAGGCCCCCGGATAGACCACGAAAGCCATGCCTGTATTGTCCGACCTGCCGCTTGTCCTGAAATTTACATAACTGAACGTCACGGCTGGAAACCCGGCTTGCGTCACCACGCCTGCGCCATTGTCCGGGATGGAAAACGTCAAGTTTTCCACGCGATCCGGTCCGCCGATGATCAAAACGCAGGGGTACGCTTGACATTGAACCCCGCGGCCGTTCGCGTAGGAAAACTGCGGCGCTCCAAACCCCTGTCCCCATCCGCTCCAGCGCGCCGAGCCGCTCATTTGCACCGTGGCGTTTGCAACCAGTGTGCCCGCCTGCAACCACATCCGTGTGTACGATAGCGGCACGCTCGAGTTCACTTCAAAACTGCCGGGCGGAATGTAAACGGGCAGGCCCTGTGACGCTTTCTCCGCCGCTTCAATCGCTGGCGCTGCGTCCCGCCGCACGGCTGCGCCGCTCACATCGTGAGGCATCGCAGCAGCCAGGGTCAGTTGCCTCGTGCCGCCGCCCGCGCTCACTGTCGTCGTGAAGTTATCGTCCTTGGGCAGCGTCGCCTTGCAGTCCGCATCCGACATATCGAATGGCGCCGGGCCGGTTTGAAAAGCCGCGCCAAAGTCATCGAACGTCGTGCTCGTGAATCCAGGCGTCGACGGCAAACTGACCCCGATGATGTGATAGTCCCGATCGCCCGGACGCCGCCCGCAGATCACATAATCGAAAGCCCCTTTGACCGCTTTCCACTGGATCTGATTGGCCACAAAATACGTGATGCGCCCGCCGCTGGCAGAACCCGCGGTATTCAGATAGGGGCTCAGCACTCGGAACGTCCGCGCATCCGGAGTCTGATAGACCGGCCACCAGCCGCCGAAGATCGCATTGTTCGTTGTATTCGTGATGTGCACGATGTACCCCGCAGCAAGCCCGTGCGGGCGCGCGGTGGCCGCGCTCATCACATACCCCCACGGATAGGGTTGCCGCACGCCCGTCGTCCGCATCCTTGTCAGCTCAATCTGCCTTCGCCCCAGCGCTGCCGGGCCATTCGCGATCGCCGTTGCCTCGCTCGCAGCAGAATGCCCGCCGCCAATATCCCGCGCGATCACTTTGTAGGCGTACGTCGATGCGCCGTACGAACCCGCCTCAATTGGCGCGTCAATCTGCGTGAGCGACTTCGTGCCTCCTGTCCTCACGCTGGGCGCCGCTGGACGCGCCACCGCCGGCGCTGCGCCCGCTCCCACGATCGTGACCCCGTCTCCGTCCTGGAACGTGTTCACGCCCACCGTCAGCGATCTTCCCGAGCCGCTTCCTCTCGTGTGCATCGCTCCCGGGCGCGCGCCGTAATCCGCAATGTTGACGACGAGCGTCGTTGTGGTAGCCGAAGCGAATGGCGCCAGCACGAGCGCCAGCAGCAAGCTCCGTATCATCCCCTCACCCGCGCATTCCATCCGTGCAGTATACAGGACGCGATTCAGTCCCGGTGTCCGCCAAGTCGGCATGCAGCCGCGTTACCGCGCATTCAATCCGCTGCCGAACGCAACTTTCCGGTTCACCCACTTCGCGTCCAGCTGATGCTTGCTGCGCGATCCCGCAATAAAACAACCTGCTCTGAGGTATACTCCAGCCCAAGATCTTGCAGGCCCAAACTCATTTGCTGGCCAGTGGGACTGTGTTCGCAATTTGCAGCGCGGCTGCAGAAATCCATCGAGGAGGCAACCGATGAATCTTTTCATTCCTAAGAGTCGTCTGGTGTCCGCCGCCGTTGTCGCGATGATCGGCTTTGGCTTCGTGGTCCTGGCTTCCGAGCTATCGGCGCGCGTTCCGGCGGCCTCCATCGCGCGAGCCGCTGCCCTTGCGCCCAGCCCCAACAATGCCTGTTCCTTGCTAACCCCGGCCGATATTGCCAAGGCAACGACCATCAAGGTGGGCAGCGGAACAGTGGGAAAACCGATGCGCGGCCTGCTTGGCAAATGCACATGGGCCGGGCAGGGAAATACAAAAGTAATCCTGACTCTTGGCGATGCGCAGCACATCGGGATCGCCATTCAAGCCGCAGAGCAGACCGGGGGCGAAAGCATAGCAGGCCTCGGCTCAAAGGCGGCGGGCATCAAGGGGGCGCCTTTCACCGGTGGAGGCTACATCGTGAACGTTCTCGACTCCAAAGGCGGCTTCGGCGTTAGCATTCTCGGTAAAGATGGAACGCGCGACCGTTCTGTTGCCCTGGCTAAAATCGTCGAAAGTCATCGATAACGATTGCGCCTGACCCACAATCAAAGTCGTCAAGGCCCTCCAACTCGCAGATCACCGAACGAAGGCCGCGCCAAAATCCTGGATGTCACCCTGACGGGCACAGGCGTGGAATAAGTTCTTCTGCGGCCGTAGGCCGCTGTGGAGTGCGGCAGCTTGCTGCCGCTTTTTATCCGCACTGGTTTGCGCGTTGTCTTATCGGGTGGAAGCGCAAGCCTTCAGGGCCGCGAAAGCAGCGCCGACCAGAATAGGGCTTTCGGGTCTGCGTGGGAACGCGAGAATCTTTGTGGGTCGTGGCTTCAGTCACGACATAAGTGCCGCAAGACCAGCCCGGCTTCACAGGTCGCGGGGAAAGGGAGCTCTTGGCTACCTGCCTGAACAGATTTATGGCTACGCGCTTGCCCGCTTCGCTTACGAGCGCGGAGAAAGCAAGCCGCGCTGGGCTACCTTCCTCTCGACGAACGTTGCGGCGTATATGAAACGCTCGGCGACGTGGCTTTCAACCCGGAATGAGCCGCATTTGTTCTGATTCCTCCGATGGAACTCGCGGCCGTGCTGTTGCCCTGGCCAAAATCGTCGAAAGTCATCGATAACGATTGCGCCTGGCAGTCGCCTGCCGCGCGTTGGCCATTTCGGGCGGTTGTCGATCCTCATTCGCTTTCCGTCCGCATGCGATTCACAAACCGCTCGAGAACTTCACGCGCGCGGCTGGGATTCGCCTTGAACTCGGAGAGCGCAGCATTGAACCGTGCCAGGTCCTCCGGTGGAACTTTGTCACAATGCAGAATGTGCTCGCCGATTTCGTCCGCAGACACCCGCTGCGAACATCCAAAGCACCTCGGATGAATGGACGGAAACTGGGGCGAGTCCAGAAGGTCGGCGCCGGTGCGTTTGCGCGGCGGCCCGAAGCGGCTGCCGGAAGGCTGAGCCTCTGGCTCCTCTTCGAGCCGGGTGAATTCATACATTGAACACAATATAGCGCCGCGCTGCGCCATCGTCGAGCCCGCGGACAAGCCCCTCCCTCAAGTGGCCGTGCAGTCGGCAGAATCGCCCAGGCGCTTCTGCGACCCGCAATCAAAGTCGTCAAGCCCTCCAACATCCAGATCACGAACGATGCCGCGCCAAAATCCTGGATGTCACCCTGACGGGCACAGGCGTGGAATAAGTTCTTCTGCGGCCGAAGGCCGCTGTGGAGTGCGGCAGCTTGTTTATCCTGAGCGCAGTCGAAGGGCTGCCGCTTTTTATCCGCACTGGTTTGCGCCTTGTCAGTTCTCTCTTGGCGAGTCTTCACACCGCCTCGCTAGCCCCTGAAGTTCCCAAACCGGATTTTTCCGCGCCTTCGCAACCCGCAGTGACATCATCTCCCGCGATGAATAGAATAGTTGCGAACCTGCCGCTGTCGCGCTCTCAGGAGCGCGAGTGCGGCGGGCGGCCCTTCGGCCATGGCTGCCACTCACAACCCTCATCCGCCCGTCGCGAAACGTTCAGGGTTGCCGCAAGCATTCCGCGCGACAATTCGGCACCCTTTTCTCGAACAGCGAGCATTTCCTTAGCTCGAAGAACGGCAACTTGGCATCCGGAGGCGACAATTCGGCGCTGATTTGAACCGCCACGATTCTGGCCTGTTGCTGGAACACGGGGCACCACACTTGTGATCGCTTCTCGCCTGGACCCCGCTTCCACCTGACCCACACAGCCAGCCCGCCTGCGACAGCTACAACGAGGATTACCAGCACGAAGGTGAGCGTCATTGCAAGAACCTCCCTTCGCCGAAAACGCCGCGCCTGAGAGAGAGGCGCACGCGAGGGTGGCGCGCGGCCTGTACACGGGCGCGCACCGGCGCCGCTGATCCAGCGGCGCCGGCCCACTCTGTCCAACCGCTGCTCGCCCTACACTAACCCTTGATCGATCATCGCGTTTGCCACCTTCAGGAACCCGGCAATATTTGCACCGTTCACCAGGTTCCCCGGCGTGCCATAAGCCTCCGCAGTTTCGTAGCAGGCGCGGTGAATGTCGATCATGATCCGATGCAACCGCTTGTCCACTTCTTCCCGGTCCCAATTCAAACGCATGCTGTTCTGCACCATTTCCAGGCCGGAAGTTGCCACCCCGCCCGCATTGGCAGCTTTGGCCGGACCGTACAGAACTCCGGCGTCCAAGAACATCTTTGTGGCTTCCAGCGTGCTCGGCATGTTTGCGCCCTCCGCAACCAGCTTGATCCCGTTGCGGATCATGTTGGCGGCGTCTTTGGCGTTGATTTCGTTCTGAGTTGCGGATGGGAAAGCGCAGTCCGCGGAGATCGTCCAAAGCGGGTTGACTCCGGAATGGCCCTTCGTGGGTGTGTAAGTTGCGCCCTTGAACTTGGATGCGTATTCGCGAATGCGCCCGCGGCGAAGGTTCTTCAGCTCCATCACGAAGTTGAGTCTCTCGCGGTCGATGCCGTCGGGTTCGTAGATGAAGCCTTCCGAATCGGACATGGTGAGAGGCTTCGCACCCAGTTGAATCAGCTTTTCCACCGTGTACTGCGCTACGTTGCCGCTGCCCGAAACCAGGCACAGCTTGCCATCGATCGTGTCCTGATCCCTCTTGAGCATTTCAACGGCGAAGTAAACGCAGCCGTAGCCGGTCGCTTCGGGCCGGATCAGCGAGCCGCCCCAGTTCAACCCTTTGCCGGTCAGAACGCCGGTGAACTCGTTCGCCAAACGCTTGTACTGGCCGAACAGATATCCGATTTCGCGCCCGCCTACTCCGATGTCTCCGGCGGGAACGTCTGTATTCGGGCCGATGTGCCGCCACAGTTCGGTCATAAAGCTCTGGCAGAAGCGCATCACTTCTTTGTCGCTCTTACCCTTGGGGTCGAAATCGGATCCGCCCTTGCCGCCGCCCATCGGCAGCGTGGTGAGCGAGTTCTTCAACACCTGTTCGAAGGCAAGGAACTTCAGAATGCCGAGGTTCACGGAGGGATGGAAACGAAGGCCGCCTTTGTACGGTCCAATCGCGCTATTCATCTCGACCCGGAAACCGCGGTTCACCTGCATGTTTCCTGCGTCGTCGAACCACGGCACTCGGAAAACGATGACGCGCTCGGGCTCGGTGATGCGTTCCAGGATGCGCGTTTCTTGAAATTCGGGGTGTTTTGCCAACGCCAGCGACAGCGAGTGCAGCACTTCTTCAACAGCCTGATGGAATTCAGTTTCTCCAGGATCCCGGGTCTTGATCTTCCGAATCACTTCTTCCACATAGCCGCCCGGAGCCAAGGTTGCGGGCGGCGGTAAAACAGTTGTGCTCATGGATTTGCCCTCCGGTGTGAGAATTCTGGCGTGCGGTAGGTGAACGCCGAGTGTTGCATACGCGGTCGCCAAGCGGTGTGGCTTCGCAACTGCATGAATTAAAGCCAGTGACTCAGCGGATTTGCGGTGACCGAAATCACGCAATGCCGTGATCCACGATAACAAAGCGGCCCAACGGGCCGTCTTTGGCTCGCAGCGATCTGGGTAAGCGGAGCAGGTTACCTAGGTGGAAGTTGCTGTTGCGCCTAGCCTTGTCGCCCCTTGCCGTTCCCTGTCACCGGTGGCAACGATCATGGGCAGACTAGCGCCTGTTTTTTCATCATCTTAGGCGATCCCTGCCGTTCCCGCGTCGCCGGACCTTGCATACGGTAAATCACGCTACTCGATGCCAAGTTTGTGCTGCATTTGTTCCAGCGAGATGCCCTTCGTTTCCGGGTAGATGAACAGAACGACCAGGAACTGCACCCAGCGTCACGGATAACCTCAAACGGGTTTGCAATCGCCGTGACGTGTCGAAAATGGCTGCACGTGCCCGCCCACAACATTCTGCCGAACTCCTGCTTCAACGCGCATGACATCATCATCCGCGCTGAATAGAATAGTTGCGAACCTGCCGCTGCCGCGCTCTCAGGCGCGGAGGGCGGCAGGCCGCGTTCGGCCATGGCTGCCACTCACAACCCGTTCTCGACCGTGCGCGTCCTGATCTTCGATCTGGACGGCACGCTGATCGACTCCAAACTCGATCTCGCACTCTCCGTCAACGCCATGCTCGAATACATGGGACGCGTCCCGCTGCCCCACGAGCGCGTCTACAGCTTCGTCGGGAACGGCGCTCCGATCCTCGTGCGCCGCTCGTTGAACGAAGGCGCGCTGCCCGGCGAAATTACGGACGCCGAAGTCGACCGCGGCCTCGCTTATTTCCTTTCCTACTATCGCGCGCACATGCTCGATAACACCGTCGCTTTTCCCGGCGTGCGCGAAGGCCTCGAGCTGCTGGCCCTGCGCCCCATGGCCGTGCTGACCAACAAGCCCGTGAAGTTCAGCCAGGCCATTCTCGAAGGCCTCAAGCTGGCGCGCTATTTCCGCTACATCTATGGCGGCAACAGTTTCGAGCGCAAGAAGCCCGATCCCATGGGCATCGAAGTGCTTCTCCGCGATCTTGATTCGCAGCCGCGCGACGCGATGATGGTCGGAGATTCCGAAGTTGACGTCCGCACTGCCCGCAATGCCGGCATTTGGGCCTGTGGCGTCACCTATGGCCTCGGCGCCGATGGTCTGCGCCAGAATCCCCCGGACCTGCTGATCGATTCGCTGGCCGATCTTCCTTTTCGCCTGAACGGCACGCACTGATGCGCTCCCCCCTGCACAGGTGCAATCGCCCAAGCCGCTTGTCCCTCGTGGCCGCCGCGTTGGCCGCCATGTCGCTAACCGCGGCTTGTTGGCTGCTTCCCCACGGCGCTTTTGCCAGCTCAGCCCATGCGCAGGCTCGTGCGCGCCAGCATCACTCCGCAGCCAGCGCCGCGCGCAAGCCGCTCGCAGAAGCGCCCATGCCGTTTCGCGTCGGCGAGAAGCTCGATTACCAGGTGTCCTGGTCCTCGTTCAGCGACGCGGCCACCGTCGAATTGAGCATCCCCGAGCGCCGCGACCTCTATGGCTGGCAAACCTGGCATTTTCGCGCCGTGGCCCACACGGTCAGCCCCGTCCGCACTCTCTTCCCCATCGACGATGAATTCGACTCCTATACCGACGTGGCCACCCTCGAGAGCCGCCTTTATCAAACCTATCTCAACGAGCTGGGCCGCAAGTCCGACGAGATGTGGGCCTTCATCCCGGAAGGGCAGTCGCCGCGCGCCCCAGGCCCGGCCGTCATCGTGCTGCGCGGCACGCGCGATCCGCTGGGCGCGTTCTACACCATGCGCGGCGTCGACTGGCAGCGCGAAGCCGAGGCCAGCTCCCCGGTTTACGATGGACACCACATGTACGTCATGCGCGCAACGCGCGAGGCGCTCGCCGATGCGGTCGACGTCCCCGCAGGAAAATTCTCAGCCACGCGCATTGGCGTTCAGGTCTTCGAGCAGAACCGCCCGCTTTCAGGCGTCCATTTCACCGTTTGGCTGGCGGAGAACCCGTCGCGTACGCCCGTGCTCATGCGCGCGGACATGCCCTTTGGCACCCTGCGCATCCAGATGATCGCCTCCTCCACCCCCTGAACCCCCTGTGGGCCCTGGCATCAGGTGGAAGCGCGGACCTTTTAGGTCCGCGAACACCCGCGCTACTATACGAGTGGGCTTCAGCCCCGGAACTCCCATGCCACTCGCCCCGCAACAGATCCGAACATTCTTCATCACATCCAACACGAAAGGCCGTCGCAATATTTTACAGTCCGCGCAAATGGCGGAACTCTTCCTGAAAGTGCTCGATGATAATCGAACAAAGGGCCGCTTCCTCCTGCACGAGTTCGTCGTCATGCCCGACCATTTTCATCTGCTGATCACTCCTGCCGAAGACGTTCCCTTGGAGAAAGCGGTTCAGTACATCAAAGGCGGATTTTCCTTCCGAGCGAAAAAGGAATTGGGTTTTAATGGAGAAATCTGGCAGGAAAGTTTCGCCAACCACCGCATCAAAGATGCGGAAGATTATCAGCGCCATCGCGCGTACATCCATCAAAATCCGGTCGAGAGATTCCTGGCCGAAAGTGCCGAGCTATATCCGCACTCGTCCGCGAACGCCACGATCCACACCGACGCCGCACCACCATGGCTAAAGCCATCTTCATAAAGTGGAGGTCCCCTTTTTCGCGGGTCTGAAGACCCGCGCTTCCACCACACCCTCACCCAGCCCCTTCGGATACCTCTGCGCGATTCTGATTGGCTGTCCCGAACAGCCGCCCTCCGCAACTTACCCCCCAAAAGACCTGCTTTAGCTCTGGAGTTCCCGAAAACGAGGAAGACGGTATCGCATCGGGCGGCGCCGTCAGTCGTTAGGGTGGAAGCGCGGGCCTTTCAGGCCCGCGAACACCCGCGCTACGATACCGGCGGGCTTTAGCCCTGGGACGTCCGCGAGAATGCCTGTGGGGCTTCAGCTCCTCGTCCCCATAAGCCCATTTAAGCCGTTTTAAGCGACATTTAAGAGCAGGAATGCTGCTCTCACAGACGCACTTCATTTTCGCCGTTTATTCGCCTAAGATTTGCTTCTTCTGATCGGTCCAACGTTCCAGGAGGGGCTAGTTTTCCGGGGCGATCCAGTCTTCAGGCGGGAAGTCGATCTGCCAGAACGACGGCGCAACTTTCTCGAACTCGATGCCCATCTGCATGCGTCCGGCCTGCGGCGAGCTGACGTAAACCACGCGACAGGCCAGCGATTGATCCGTGGCCTTGTTGAAGATTTGAATCGTCTGTCCCGCCACTACCGTCGCCACAAGCGAAATCAAGGCCCCATGCGCATTCACCACCAGCGTGCGCGTCTCTTCCTGGAACTCCTGTCCGGCCGCATTCTTCCCACTCACCGTTATGGGGACGCTCAACAGGACGCGCATGCTGCGCCTCCGCCCGGGATCGGGAATCCACGTGCGCTTTTCCGTTTCGGCAGAATTTGCAACGGGCATAGTGCGCACACGATAGCGGTACTCTCCGCCCACCGCAATAGGACTAATGGCCTAGAGTCTCGCTATCGCGCTGATTCTGAATAGGTTATTTACTGCGCGGGATCGCCCGCCCACCCCTGGCAAGAGACAAGACAGCAGCGCCTGCGCAGGTCCCCGCAGGCACCTTCCCAAGCCGGGCGATCAGCAGTGCAGAATCTTTTCTTTGCCCTGTTTCACGTGGCGCGTGGCGTTGCGCGTGTCGGCCACCAGCTTCGCGTGCCGCACGATCGCGTCGTAGTCGTAGCTGCTGTGGTCCGTCGCAATCAGGACGCAATCGTAGCCGGCCAGATGCTCCGGGGTCAGTTCCACCGAGCGCATATTCGAGAAGTCGTAGTGCCGCATCTTGTTCAAACGCGGGAAATAGGGATCGTTGTAATCCATTTTGGCGCCCCGGTCGGTCAGCAGCTCGAGCAGCTTCAGCGACGGCGACTCGCGCAGGTCGTCCACATCCTTCTTGTAGGCCACTCCCAGCAGCAGAATCTTCGATCCCTTCAGGCTCTTCTCGCGCTCGTTCAGCGCCTCCGCCACCGATTCGACCACCTGGTACGGCATGGATGTGTTGATCTCGCCGGCAAGCTCGATGAACCGCGTCGCGAAATCATATTCCCTCGCTTTCCAGGAAAGATAGAACGGGTCGACGGGAATGCAGTGGCCGCCCAGACCGGGCCCGGGATAGAACGGCATGAAGCCGAAGGGCTTGGTGGCGGCGCTGTCGATCACTTCCCAGATGTCCAGGCCCATGCGCAGGCTCAGCAGCTTCAGCTCGTTCACCAAAGCGATGTTCACGCAGCGAAATATGTTTTCGAGCAGCTTCACCATTTCCGCCGCGCGCGTCGAACTGACCGGAACCACCCGCGAGACGATTTGCGTGTACAAATTCTGCGCCGCCTGGCGGCTCGCCGGATTCACCCCGCCCACCACCTTCGGAATCTGCGCCAGGCCGTACTGCTTGTTGCCGGGATCCTCGCGTTCCGGCGAAAAGGCCAGATAAAAGTCGGTCGCCACGCTTTTGCCGCTGGCCCCGTTGTCGATGGGGCACTTCAGCCCGCTCTTTTCCAGGATCGGCAGCACCAATTCTTCGGTCGTGCCGGGATAGGTCGTGCTTTCGAGCACGACCAGCTGGCTGCGCTGCAGGTTCGGCGAGACGGCGCGCGCGGTGTTTTCCACGTAGCTCATGTCCGGCTCGCGCCGCACGTCCAGCGGTGTGGGCACGCAGATGATCACCGCGTCCATGTCGCGCAGGCGCGTGAAGTCGGTGGTGGCGTCGAAGTGCTTGGCCTCCACGTGCTGGCGGATTTTGTCCGCGGGGATGTGCTGGATGTAACTTTGGCCCGCATTCAGCTTGTCCACCTTGGATTTGTCCAGGTCAAAGCCGGTGACGCGCTGGCCCACGTCGGAAAAGCGCAGCGCCAGCGGCAGTCCTACGTAGCCGCACCCGATAATTCCGATCTTGATTCCTTTTCCCGAGAAGAAGTCAGGAGTCCGCTCCGCCATTCGTTCCTCGCTGTGTGGATTTGAAAAGCGGCCGGCATGCTGCGCCGGCCGGAAGGGACCGATTCCGTCCGCAAGGTATTGCAATTCAATATAGCAAGTTCCGGGGTGCCCGCAAAACCGCAGCTTTCCTGTAAACCGTCCGGGCGCAACTTGCATTCGCGCGGGCCAAAATCCCGCGATTCATCCGGAGAAAAGGTGTAGCCAAGCGGCCACTCCGCCGCAATTTTCTACGCAGGAATACAGAAGTGCAGCGGCACACTGAAGCAAGTCCTCGAAAGCGCGAGGGGCAGTGCGCGAGCTGTCATTTGCGGCGCTAGTCGAAATGGGAAAGCATGACGGCGTCGGAGAGCGGGCGCCCACGAGCGAGTAGCAGCTGCTTGCCATCCGGCGAGAACGCCATGGACCAGATCTCGAAGCGCTCCAGCGCCACCGCATCCCGCCGCAGGTCTTCCGAGAGGAATTTCAGCGCCACCATGCGGCCCAGGCGAGTGTCTTCGGCTTTGTACACTTCGCCCATGCCGCCGCTGCCGAGCTTCTCGACGATTTTGTAATGGACAACCGTTTTGCCGAGCATGGCACCGTTTCGCGTTGAGGCTCACATCGTAAAGTACCGCGACGGGGGAGACAAGCGCGCAGCAAGCCAAGGACGTTTGATTTTGGCGCGCCGAAGGCGTGCGCCGGCACAGGCTCGGCAACTGGCCGCCTCCGTGCTTCGATACTTTCTTGTTGCGGCCTCCCGCGCCACTCCGAATCGTGCGCGGCGAACTGGCATGGGCCGCTTCCTTGCTGCCCGCATCTGCAAAGCGACGCCTCCTCCGGCTTTCGTCTTAGGGCGCGGCCTTGGTCGTGCAGTCCGCCGCAGAACAAAATCGCAGAACCGGTCCCGCGTTTCTTCTCTTGACAATCTAGAGCAACCGCGCCTATCTTCTCTGGAGAATCTAGAGGAGGTACAGTCCTTCATGATCGACAAGCCCAGCGCCCTGGTCCAGGGCACGCTCGATATGCTGATCCTGAAGACGCTGGCGCTCGAGCCCCTGCACGGCTGGGGCATCGCGCAGCGCATCGAGCAAATCAGCCACGGCGTGTTCCAGGTCAACGCCGGCTCGCTCTTTCCCGCCTTTCGCCGGCTCGAACGCGCCGGCCTGGTGGACAGCGAGTGGCGCGCCACGGAAAACAACCGCCGCGCCAAGTATTACGTGTTGACGAAGCAGGGGAGGAAGAAACTGGAAGCCGAAACGAAGGAATGGAGCCGGCAGACTGCCGCCATCGCGCGAATCCTCGAAGCGCGCAGCTAAGCCCATGCTGCGCCCTTGTCCGCGGCAAACACTTGCAGGGGCGCTGCTTGCTGCGCCCGTT
Organism: Candidatus Acidiferrales bacterium; assembly: GCA_046705825.1. Lineage (GTDB taxonomy): Bacteria > Acidobacteriota > Terriglobia > Acidiferrales > UBA7541 > Palsa-295. The sequence continues at coordinate 8,738 of JBJKQB010000300.1, read as the reverse complement.
TCTCGTTTCGAGTTTCGCGTTTCGTATTTCGGTTTTCAGTAGCGCCGGCGTCTCGCCGGCGATTTTGACGATTGTTCTGCTCCGAAGGAGAACGCCGTGGCTCGTCTCCGCAGTCTGATCGAAGGCCTCCGCTCGCTGTTCGACAAATCAAAAGCGGATGCCGGCCTCGACGAAGAATTGCGCACTTATCTCGACGCCGCCGTCGCCGAGAAGATCAAGCACGGTATGAGCCTTGCGGAAGCTCGTCGCGCGGCACGTCTGGAAACGGGCAGCCTCGACGCGGTCAAGGAAGGAGTCCATTCGGTCGGCTGGGAACACATCCTCGAAACCTTCTGGCAGGATCTGCGCTTCGCTGTCCGCATGCTGCGCAAGTCCCCCGGCTTCACGCTGATCGCCGTCCTCACACTCGCCCTCGGCATCGGCGCCAACACCGCCATTTTCAGCATGGTCGATGCGGTTCTTTTGGAACCTTTGCCCTATCCCGGAATCCACCGCATGGTCTTTATCAACGAGTCGCTGCCGAACACAAGGCGCATGAACGATTCCTGGCCCGACTTCCTCGATTGGCGCGCTGAGAATCGCTCGTTCGAATCGATGACTGCGGTGCAATCTCAGGGGCTCACGATGACCGGAACGCGCGAGCCCAGACTGCTTTCCGGCGCATACGTCTCCGCGTCGTTTTTCCCCATGCTGGGAGCCAGGCCGATTCTGGGCCGCGTCTTTGACGCATCCGACGACAAGCCCGGGGCGCCTCCGGTGGCCGTCCTGAGCTACGCGTTCTGGCGGGACATTTTGGGCAGCGACCGCTCGGCGATCGGGAAAACACTCTGGCTGGAGGGCCGCGCCACTCTCGTCATCGGTGTGCTGCGCCCCGATTTTCGTTTTCCTGCGGCGCGATACGAGGTGTACCTCCCCATCGGCGTGCGGGCGAATGAGCCGCAAATGGCAGCCCGCGAGAATCATCCGGGAATCATGGTGATGGCCACACGCCGGCGGGGCGTCTCGCTCGACGCAGCGCGCGCGGACATGAGCACGATCATGGCTCGCCTCGCCCCCGAAAACCCCAAAACGAACCCCGGCGAGAAGGCGGTCCTCACACCGGTCCTGCAAGAGCTGATCGGCAACGCCGGAGGAAAACTCTTGCTCTTGCTGGGCGCGGTCGGTTTTGTCCTGCTGCTGGCCTGCGCCAATGTCGCGCATATGACTCTGGCGCGCCTCGCGGGACGCCAGCGCGAGTTTGCGCTGCGCGCGGCCCTCGGTGCGAGCTGGAGCCGCCTGACCCGCCAGGTCCTGGCCGAGGGGCTGCTGCTTGCCGGCTGCGGCGGCGTAGCTGGGTTGCTGCTGGCGCGCTGGACGATTCAGCCGTTCGTGCATCTCTATCCCTACGCCGTCCCGGGGCTGGCGCGCGCGCATCTGGACGCCCGGGTCCTGGCTTTCGCGCTGGCGGTTTGCGCCATCACGGCGGTGCTTGTGGGCATCGCGCCGGTGTGGCACGCCGCGCGCGCCGACGTTGGCAGCGCGCTCAAGGATTCCGGGTTCACCGGGACGGAGAACCGCTCGCGTAGACGCTTCCGCTCCGCCCTGTTTGTCGCTGAGATTGCCGCGGCGCTCGTGCTCTCCATAGCCGCTGGATTGACGCTGCGCAGCCTGGCTGCCGTTCTCGCCGTCGATCCCGGATTCCGCGCGGACCATCTCCTGGCGCTCGACATCGTGCGCGCGGGAAACGGAAACGCGGGCGCGCAGAATTTCGCGTTCTTCTCGCAGGCCATCGCGCGCATCGCGCACTTGCCGGGTGTGCGCTCAGCCAGCGCCGTCATGTGCCCGCCCTTCTACGGCACGGAATGGACCTCGCCGTACGTTCCGGCGGACCGGGCCGCGCCTTCCTTGAACGAGCAGCCCTGGACGGCGCTCAACATGGTCATGCCCGATTATTTCCAGACCATGCGCACGCCGCTGCTCGAAGGCCGCTTCCTCACCGCCGCGGACGACGCTGCCTCGCGTCCCGTGGCGGTGGTGAACGAAACGATGGCCCGCACCATCGACGCGCGCGGAAATGCGGTGGGCAAACTCATCCACGTGGAGTACGCCGCGCATCCTTTGCTCGAGGTCGTGGGCGTGGTTCAGGACATGAAACAGTGGGCACTCGAACAGCCCGACATGCCCGAGGTTTACGTTCCCGCCGCGCAAATGCCGGTCGGCTTCATGACCGTCGTCGTTCGGACCTCCGTCGACCCCGGCGCCCTGGAACATCCAGCCGCGCTGGCGATTGCGGGCGTGGACAAGAACCAGCCCGTTTCGAATGTCGCTCCCTTTGCCGATCGCATCGCAAGCGGCGAAGGAGACCGCCGGTTCACCGCTACTTTGCTGAGCCTGTTCGGCGTGCTGGCGCTGTTCCTGGCGGCGATTGGCGTCTTCGGCGTGATGGCCTACGGCGTCGCGCAGCGCGTTCGCGAGTTCGGCATCCGCATGGCTCTCGGCGCGCGAAGCGGACAAATCCTGTGGTCGGTCCTGGGGCAGGGGACGCGGCTTGCGCTGCTGGGGATCGCCATCGGAGCGGGCCTTGCGGCGTGGCTGGCGCACCTGCTGGTGCGGCAGCTCCTGCTTTTCGCGGTGAACCCGTTCGACCTGCTCACCTTCGCGGTCACCGCCGCGCTGCTCGCCCTCGTCGCGCTGCTGGCCTGCTACATCCCCGCGCGGCGCGCCATGCGCGTCGACCCCATGGTCGCCCTGCGCCACGAGTAGCGCGCAGATTTTCGGCAGCGCGCGGAACCCACCGGGCGACGCAATCGGCTTTGACTTTGGCGCGAACAGCGTTGAGAATTGCTCGCCACGATTCGACTCGGCGAATGATCGCTACATCCGCCGGTCCTAGCCGGGCAAGGAGATGGAAATGGGTGAACCCATGACGGTTGGTGCGAAGTCCGCGAACAACTCTGGCGGCTACAAGAAGATCGTCTACATCATCTGCGCGGTGGCTGCTTTGGGAGGCCTGTTGTTTGGCCTTGACCAGGGATTCATCGCGAACTCGCTGGCAACCCTCGATGTGCACTACCATCTCGGTGTCCAGGGCGGTGAGCGTTACTCGGCCATTCTCGCCACCGGGGGGATTATCGGTGCGTTGCTGTCGGGCATCTTCGCACGTTTCCTCGGACGGAAGAAGAGCCTGCTCCTGGCAGGGTTCATTTTCACGGCAGGGTCAGCGCTCTCGGCGATGCTTCCTCCGCTGGTTGTCCTCTCAGCCTGCCGCTTCGCCCTTGGCTTCGCGGTCGGTATCGCGTCGTTTATCGTGCCGCTGTACCTGGCCGAAACGGCCCCAGCGTCCATCCGCGGCTCCATGGGCACGCTCTTTCAGCTGATGATCACGATTGGCATCTTCCTGATCTCGCTGACGAACGTCTTCATCGCCCGGGCATTCACCCGGCCTTCCACTTCACTGCCTCTGATGTTCCTGACCATCACATTCTTCGCGGCGATCATGTTCTTCGGCGGCTTTGTACTTCCTGAGAGCCCGCGCTGGCTGATGCTCAAGCGAAGGAAGGAGCAGGCCATCGCCGTGCTGCAGCGGACGATGAACACGCAGCAGGAGATCGACACTGAGATAGCGGAAATCGAGCAGGCGCTGCACGGGCCGCAAGGCGCCGGTATGGGCATTGTCCTGCGCGGCTACTTCTTTAAGGTTCTGGTGATCGGAGTGCTGCTGCAGATGTTCCAGCAGCTCGTCGGCATCAACATGATGATTTACTACTCGCCGACGATCTTCGGCTACGCGAGCATAACAGGCTTGCTGGCGGCGATGACCGTGCCGACCGTCAATATGCTCTTCACCTTCCCGGCCATCCATCTCGTCGAGAAATGGGGACGCAAGAAGCTCCTGTATGTGGGCGCGGTGACGATGCTGATCACCATGGTCGCCGCCGGTATCGCCTTCGAGTCGATCCCGGCCAATCCGGCAATGATCAGCGGCGCGGCGAAAGCCGTGTTGCTTGTATCGACGGTCGTCTACATTTTCGGCTTCGCGGTTTCCTGGGGACCGGTCGCCTGGCTGGTCTGCTCCGAGATTTTCCCGCTGGAGGGCCGGGAGGTTGGAATGACGATTACGACCATGGTCAACTGGACGTTCGCGGGCCTCGTGATGGGCGATGCGCTTTCCTTTATGAAGGCGCATGGGAACGCGTCTATCTTTTTTGTTTTCGCAGGCTTCTGTGTAGCGGCGATTGTTTTTGTCGCTATGTTCGTGCCTGAGACGAAGGGAATCACCCTCGAGGAGATGGAGTTCAATCTCAAGAATGGCGTTCCACTGCGCAGGCTGGGCGAACGTCCCAACGCGCACACCATGCCGGTGCCGAACGAGGGTGGCGCTGCCGGTAACTAATCTCGGATTGACCCTGTTCGACGGGCTGGGCGAGTTGAGATCACCCGAGGCGGCGTGCGCCCGCTGGATGACATTTCAGGATCCACCCTTGGCGCTGCTCGACGCGCTTACGGTGAACGGCAGCAGGCACGCGCCCAGGATTCCCGATTCGGCGCCCAATTGAGCCGGCTCGACGTACGTTTTCGCTGAGCGGTGGCCCTGCGCGTCGACGCTGCCGTCGGTGAAGCGATAGACGTAGCTCCGGTGGCGCAGCTCCTCGAACATTTTGGCGGAGAACAGGTCCCAGGCCTGCGCCACCCCTCCGCCGATCACGTACAGCGGAAGATTCAGCGTGTTGACCAGCGCCGCCAGACCCAACCCCAGCGAGCGGCCCACCAGGTCGAAGACCTTCTGCGCGTCCGCATCGCCCGCGCGCGCGAGTTCGTCCAAATCGCGCGACGTAAATTCCGGATTCTTCTTCTGCAGCGCGCTCAGCCCCGGCGCGTTGCCCTGCGCGATGGCTTCCAGCGCGAGACGGCGCACCGCCGTGGCGGAAGCGTATTGTTCGAGGCAGCCGTGGCTGCCGCAGCCGCACACGTGGCCGTCAGGCCAGATGGTGGCGTGGCCCGCTTCGCCCGCCATGCCGTTCATGCCGTCGAACACTTTGCCGTCGAGGATGATTCCATTGCCGACACCGGTGCCGAGCGTGAGCATGCACAGGGAACGGACGCCCAGCGACTTGCCCTTGCCGAAGAGGCATTCCGCGAGCGCGGCGAGGTTCGCATCATTTTCGACGATTACCGGGGTGCCGAGAATGCTTTGGATCGAGGTGCGCAGCTCGAGCCCTTCCCAGCCGGGCAGGTTGGGGAGGTTGCGCAGGCGGCCCTCGGGAAGCTCGATGGGACCTGGCGAGCCGACGCCAATTCCGGCGAGGGCCGGCCGGGAGTGCCGGTCGATGAGCTGCTGGATGGCGCCGCACATGTCGCGCACCACGGCCTCGCGGCCGGCCTGCAGGCGCGTGGGGAGATGAATCTGGTCGAATATGCCGCGGCTGTCCGAATAGGCGGCGATGCGAAGATTGGTGCCGCCGAGGTCAACCCCGATGGTGTACGGCGCAGGAGTCATAAATTGGGGCGGAAAGGCCCCGAGCACTATACATGAATCTCTGCCGCAGAAACACCGAGCAGTCAGAGGCGAAGCTTCGAACTTTGAACGGGGCCAAGCCGAGTGCGGCTTCAATCCAGCGGCCCCGGTTCTTCCGGCCGGATGCGGCCCCCGGGTAAGCGCCAGAATCGCGGGGAAGGGAACCCCGGCTGCCCTGAAGTGATGTGGGGGCGAATTTTTTGCAACCTGCCGGGCGCGGACTGCCGTATATAACGGTAGCAGTCCGAGATGACGGAGCAACGTGACGAGCGCGGCTGCGGTGGCGGCGAGCGAGCTGAGGTTCGAAGACCTGGTGCGCGAACACGAGCGCATGGTCTTCAGCATTGCCTACCGCTTTCTCCAGAATCCGGCATCGGCCGAAGAAGTGGCCCAGGACGTTTTCCTGGAGCTGTTCCGTGCGCTCTCGAAACTGGAATCGCGGGCGCACGTGGTGTTCTGGCTGCGGCGCGTGACGTGCCATCGCTCGATCGATTACGCGCGGCGGCACAAGAATGCGGCGGCGGAGGTGAGCTGGGATGAAATGCCGGAGCCGTCGCACCGGGATCCCCACGCGCATTCAGAGAGCGATCCCATGCTGGCCAAACGCTTGCGGCAAGTGATCGCGACGCTGCCGGAAAAGATGCGCATGGTCGTGATCCTGCGCTACCAGGAAGACGCGGGGCTGGAGGAGATTGCGCAGGCCATGAGGATTCCGCTGAACACGGTGAAGAGCACGTTGCACCGTGCGCACGCCATCCTGCGCGAAAAGATTGGAACGGCGATTGGAGAAGCGAACGTATGAGCGACCGTCTGGAACAGGAACTGAAGAAGGCATTGCAGCGCGTGGAGCCGCCGGCGGGCTTCGCCGAACGCGTACTGGCGCGCGCGGCGCGCGAGGAAGCGAAAAGCGCGCAGCCGCGCGCATGGTTTCGCTGGTCCGGAATGAGCGGCTTGCGCTGGGCCGTGGCGTGCGCGCTGTGCCTCGCGCTGGCGGGTTCGGCGGTCCTTTATCGACACGAGAGGCAGGAAAGAGGCGAGCAGGCCAAGGAGCAGGTCATGCTGGCGCTGCAGATCACCAGCAGCAAGCTGCGGATCGCAAGCGAAAGCGTCCAGCAGATCAGCGGGCCCGAGCAGCCTGCGAGATCGGAGGAGCCATGAAACGTATCGGAGCCGTCGTCGCGCTGGTGCTGGCGGTGCAGCTGGCGGCGTTTGCGCAGGACTGGGATCCGGGTGGCACGCTGAAGAAGCTGTCGGCGCGGGCGTCGAATACCGTGGACGTCACGCTGGACCAGTCCATGCTGCAGTTCGCCAGCGGATTCCTGGACTCGAAAGACCCGGATGAGGCGCAGGCCAAGAACATCATCTCCAAGCTGAAGGGCCTGTACGTGCACAGCTTCCAATTCGACAAACCGGGCGAATACACCGAACAAGATGTCGCGGCCATCCAGAACTATCTGAAAGGGCCCGACTGGATGCGCATCGTGGACGTGAAGAGCAAGAGCGAGGGGCAAAACGTCCAGGTGTACTTCAGGAAAGAAGGGCAGCAATTCAAGGGGCTGGTCGTGCTGGCGACCGAACCTACCCAGCTCACGTTCGTCGATCTGGTTGGCCCGATCACGCCGGAGGATCTGCGCGCCCTGGGCGGGCAGTTCGGCATACCGAAAGTCGAGGTGCACCCAAATCCCGGCGGGAAGAAGGGAGAAAGCAAATGACACGGCGCGGCGTCGCATTGTGCGCGGTCTTGCTGCTGGCGGTTCCGTGTTTTGCCGGGAACGATTGCGATTTCAACTTCAACGCGCTGGTGAAGACGATCGAGGCGCAGTATGGAGTGCATCGCGCCCGCATACCCTTCCTCGGGCTGGCGATGTTTTGTCTGCGCGTGGGACGCGTGCCGGGCGCAGCCGACTTCAAAATCGCGGTGTTCGAGAACCTGCCGCAATCGAACGTGGCCTCGAACGAGGCGTTTGAACGATCGGTGCAAAGGGTAATCGGGAGCGGCTGGCATCCGTTGATGCGCGCGCGTTCGAGCAAGGACGGCAGCGTCACCATGATCTATGCCAATCCGGACGACAAAAACATGCGCGTCCTGATCGTTGCCTTGGATGGAACGGACGGGACCATCGTGCGCGCGCGAGTGAAGAAGTCGCAAGTCTGGAAGTGGCTCAGCAAGCCGCAGGACGCGGTGAATGGCGACAGCGATTCGCCCGCGCACCCCCAGATCGCGTCTGCCGCGAACTAGGCCGCTTCCCGGCCGTACGGATAAGAGGGCGGGCCCGGCGCGCGCCATGCGGCTCCAGTCCAGCAGGGCTGGTATGGTGGGGAGCCGGCAGCACAGCGGCCGCGGATGTTCCGTCACTGTTTCAAATAACGAAGCGCAACGCATCCTGATGCAAAAGATTTGGACTCGGCTAGTTTTAACTGCAATTTCGCGGGCAGGCTAACACCCTCCAACAACCGTCTTCCTTCTCCAGCAATGATTGGCCCAACGACAAAGCGATATTCATCAACTAGACCCAGTTCGATCAGTTGTGAAGCAATATCTACACCACCGACTAAAATATTTTTGCCTTGCTCCTGTTTCAGTTTGAATATTTCGTCGCGGAGGTTGCCCCGGACAATTCTCGTATTTTTAGCTTCCACGCTGTCCAAGGATCGCGAGAAAACAATTTTGTGGATGGAGTCAAATGCCCGAGCAAATTCGATGTCTGCTTTTGTCGCAGACGGGTCTTTGAGGACATCAGGCCAATAGGGAACCATCAATTGATAGGTCTTACGCCCAAAGACCTGCAGGTCAGCCTCTCGCGTGAGGTGCGTGAAATGTTCAAATGTTTCTTCATCGACAAATTGTTTGGTGTGGTCGACGCAGCCATCCAGGGTAGTGTTGATCGCGAAGATGAGTTTTCTCATTGGATTGTCCTGAGCCCCTCTTACGTACCGGCGGTTAGGAGAGTTGAGGCCTTGCGCCCTCGATCGATCCTCGGCACCTACGCGAAACTAGCAAACGGTGTGGCTCGACACAACTGCGCGCGCTTTCCCTGCGCACGATTCAGTGGCTTGCCACGCGCTGATCGAGGGTTTGCAAACGGCATCGCGCGGGTCGATCAGCCGCGCACTGGATTTGAACGAGAGTGGTCACGGACACTCGCTCCCGCCGAAAAAGTGAATGACCGGTTTCCACGTTTACCAGGAGTTCGCTCCCAATTGAGTTTAGTGTGCGAAGACTTGTAACCGTGTTGAATAATGA
>JBJKQB010000299.1:0-2748 GCA_046705825.1 Candidatus Acidiferrales bacterium | reverse complement strand
AGCAGCACCGCCGTCAGGTCCGAGCCGCCGCGGCCCAAGGAAACAACCGATTGCGCCGCATCCGTCGCCAGGAACCCCGGCACAACGGCCACCGCGCACTGGCCCAGAACTTCGCCCAGGCGCTTGGCGTCGAAGCGCACGCCGCCCGCGCCCGTCGAGCCGTTATGCGGGGCAATCAATCCGGTCTGATGAATGTTCACGCCCACCGCGTGCACGTCCAGCGCTTGCAGATGAAGCGCAAGCAGCGCAACCGAACGCAGTTCGCCCGTGGACCACAACAGATCGAGGGCGTGCTTGCGCGGCGAGCGCACGATTTTCCGCGCCGTCTCCTCCAGATTGTCCGTCGCCCCCTTCTGCGCCGAGACGACCACCACGAAGCGTTCCTCCGGCGCCGCCAGGAGGCGGTTGCGCACGAACGCCGCCGCGCGCCGGTACGCCTGCGTTCCCGTCAGAATCGATCCGCCGATCTTGATGACCGCGAGCGGCTCCCGGTCGCTCGCTGCGGCGTCGCAACTGCTTTCCACGTCCTCCGAATATGAAGACATCCCTTCCTCCAAAAATGCGAATAGCCCTCGGGGCAGGCGATCGGCCTGCAGGGCTGCGGCATATACAGCGCGGATCGCGCGCCGTAGGCCGCGTTTCACGGCGAAAACAATTCGCCGCGTTCGGTATTCAGTTTGGGAGTTGAATCTTCAAATGGTCCCGCGTCGCGAGACCCCTTGAGGATCTTATCTCTCCCCACTGGGCAGGAATTAGCACCGGGGCACTCGGGCCTGGTTGCTGTGGCTTCGTCGGGCCTGTTCCCTCAGCCACTCTGGATAAGCGCTGCCGGTTAAGCAGCGTGAAAAGAGTAGCAAAACAGCACATGAAGTCAAGAGAAAACCTGGTGGAAATTGGCCGACACACTTTCCGGCAGTTTGGGGAGGACAAGGAGGACTACCCCACGACGAATCCACAGAGCGGAGCCGTCGTGGGTAACCATGCAGACGAATTACTCGGCGGAGCCTTTGGCTGCGCGAGCGCCGACGCCGGAGACGACCTCGTCGCTCTTGATGCGCATGCCGTAGAACGACTTGTGGACGAAATAGAACGAGGCAAGGAAGAACACGGCCGCAAGCACGTGCGTCAGCACCGGATTCTTGAAGGCCATCTCAACCGCCAATTCGACCGCCAGCAAGCCGAACAGGGTGGTGAACTTGATGACGGGATTCAAGGCCACCGAAGAGGTGTCCTTGAAGGGGTCGCCCACCGTGTCGCCGATGACCGTCGCGGCGTGCAGTTCGGTTCCTTTCTGCTTCAGCTCGACTTCGACGATCTTCTTGGCGTTGTCCCATGCGGCGCCCGCATCGGCCATGAAGATGGCCTGGTACAAGCCGAAAATGGCGATGGAAATCAGGTAGCCGATGAAGAAGAAAGGCTCGGTGAAGGCGAAGGCCAGCGTGGCGAAAAACACGGCGATAAAGATGTTGAGCATGCCTTTTTGCGCGTACTGCGTGCAAATGGCGACCACGCGTTTGCTGTCGGCGACCGAGGCTTTTTCGACGCCCTCCAGCTTGATGTGCGCCTTGATGAACTCGACCGCGCGATACGCGCCGGTGGTGACCGCCTGCGTCGACGCGCCGGTGAACCAATATATCATGGCGCCGCCGGTGACCAGTCCAAGGAAGAATGGCGCATGCAAGAGCGAAAGTTTGGCGACGTTCTGGGTAATGCCGTTCGTCAGGGCCATGATGATGGAGAAAATCATGGTGGTGGCGCCCACCACGGCCGTGCCGATCAGAACGGGCTTGGCGGTGGCCTTGAAGGTGTTGCCCGCACCGTCGTTGGCTTCGAGCAGATCCTTGGCGCGGCCGAAACGCACGTCCATATTGAAGTCGCGCTTGATGTCGCGTTCGGCGTTGGGGATCTGTTCGATCAGCGACAGCTCATACACCGACTGCGCGTTGTCCGTAACCGGGCCGTAGGAATCGACGGCGATGGTGACCGGGCCCATGCCCAGGAAGCCGAAAGCGACCAGTCCGAAGGCAAAGACCGGCGCCGCAATCATCACGTTGCTCAGCCCGGCATTGCTAACCAGATAGCCGACCGTCATCAGAACGACCATGGCCAGCCCAAGGTAATAGCCGGAAAAATTGCCCGCGACGAAGCCGGAAAGAATGCCCAGCGATGCGCCGCCTTCCTGCGCCGAGTTGGTCACTTCGCGCACGTGCCGCGATTCGGTCGAGGTGAACACTTTCACCAATTCGGGAATGACGGCGCCGGCCAGAGTGCCGCAGGAAATGATGGTCGCCAGCTTCCACCATTGCGAGCGATCGCCGCCCAGGTCGGGAATGATGAAGTAGGAGATCACGTAGGTCAGCGCGATGGAAACGAAAGAAGTGATCCAGACCAGCGAGGTCAGGGGCGCCTCGAAGTTCATGGTGTCCACGTTGGCGTATTTGGCCTGGGCGATCCATTGGTTGATGAAATAGGCAGCCGCGGCCGAGACCAGCATGGCCACGCGCATCACGAAAATCCACACGAGCAGCTCGACCTGCACCACAGGACTCTTCACGCCCAGCAGAATGAAGGCGATCAGTGCGACGCCGGTCACGCCGTAGGTCTCGAAGCCGTCCGCGCTGGGGCCCACCGAGTCGCCCGCATTGTCGCCCGTGCAGTCGGCGATCACGCCGGGGTTGCGGGCGTCGTCTTCCTTGATGCGGAAGACGATTTTCATCAGGTCGGAGCCGATGTCCGCAATCTTGGTGA
>JBJKQB010000298.1:0-5595 GCA_046705825.1 Candidatus Acidiferrales bacterium | reverse complement strand
CGCTTGATGGCCAGAGGCGTGCCAGATTCGAGATAGCCCGCGAGCTTCTCGCGAAACTCACGAATGCCGACTTTGACTGTTTCCATATTGCGTACTCACTGTACACATCCTAGCATTTTTCTCCTTGCATTCCAAGAAAGGGCTGTCACCGAGCGCTAGTCCGCTAAATTTCGGTTGAGGTTTAGGATATTATTCGTCATGGACGACTAGGGCGCGGAGGTGGGATCGTGGCATGAACGGAGAACTGAAACCTGGACAGGCGATTGAGGCCACGTACGCTCGCTTGGTTTTGCGGGTATTTCAGCGAGAAGACTGTCTGCGAATCTCTGTGTATGACTCAGGCTCCGCGCAACCCGGGAAACCTGTGTGGGAGGGCGAGTCTAAAGACCTAGAGGGCGCCAAGGGCACAGCGCGAGTTGCGGCCGTTGGATATTTCACCGACCACAGGATGTACCTAATCCAGAAGGGCGACAAGGATACGGCGAGGGCCGCTGCGAGTGGCCGAATGCCTATCCTACAACCGACACTTGATTGGCGAAAAATCACCTCAACCGACATTTAGCGGACCACCCGCCACTTCGGCGCTCGCGAAAAACGACCCACCTAAGCTCGCGAGAAGTGACCCATTTGCAGGGCGGATGATGAAGATGAAGAGTGCCCGATGCCCGGAAGAAACCCTGCCGGATCTGCCGGCGGTGGTTCCGACCGGACCCGCGAGTCGGCGACCGCCAGCGAGCCTGCGGTAAGCCTGAGTGCCAAGCCGTCCGGCGAAAGAAAACGCAAGCCGGTTGGCGGGCCCGAAACCCGAGTTACGCCGCTGCCTATCGAATCGATCAGCGCCACCCGCCTGAACCGTTTCCAGCTCCAGAACCGTTGCGCGTGCCGGCGCCTTTGAACGAACTTCCCTGGGACCTCGCAAAAGACCAGTTCGGGGGCAAAGGCGCTGATTTCATTGGGAGTATGGGCACACTTCTGCTGCGCTCCACGAAAGACCAGTTCAACGCCTATCGGATTGATCCGACGAGAGTTTCCGGCACACTTCCGCGTTTGCCGGAAAAGACCAGATCCGGTCTCGGCGATACTGAAACCCGAGCCGCGAACGATGCCGCAATCGCTGGAGTTTCATCAGCTGGACCGCCGCCTGGAACACCTCCGGGTGCGCCACCCGGCACAGCAACGGCGGCTGATCGCTTCGCTGGCTGAAACGGGTCAGCAAACGCCCATCATCGTCATCCAGCAGGGCGAACGCTATCTGGTCATCGACGGCCACAAGCGCGTGGCCGCACTCCAGAGGTTGGGCCGCGACACGGTGGAAGCCGTGGTGTGGGACCTGAGCGAAGCCGAAGCTCTGGTGCTGGAGCGTTCACTGCGGATGGGCGAGCCGGATAGCGCGCTGGAACAAGGCTGGCTGCTGTCGGAGATGGAGGAGCGGCACGGCTACTCGCTCGACGATCTGGCGAAGTGTTTCGACCGCAGCGCCACCTGGGTGGCGCGCCGCCTGTCGTTGGTGGAGACATTACCGGAGGCGGTCCAGCAGCAAGTGCGCGAAGGCAAGATCGCCGCACAGATCGCCATGCGATACCTCGTGCCGGTGGCGCGAGTGAGCCTCCCACAGTGCCTCCAGATGGCGGCGATATTCGCCCAGCAGCACTGGACCACGCGGCAAGCCGCCGCACTCTACAACGCCTGGCGGGATGCCAAAGGCACGCTGCGCCAGCGCATTCTTTCCTCGCCGGAACTGTTTCTGAAAACGCAACAACAGAGACAGCAGCCAATCCCCATCACGCTGGACAACGATCTGAACAAGATCGCAGCCCTGGCGCAACGCGCTCTGAATCAAACCGAAGTCCCACCACAGAACATCGAGCAGATACGGCGCAAGATCCAGCACGCCACGGAGCTGTTGAACCAGCTCGCCGAACGAATCGAGGAACACAAGAACAATCATGCTGAGCCAATCGCAGCGCGCGACGATTCTGGAGCTGCACGCCCAGGGGACCAGCAAGCGCGAGATCGCGCGCCTGTTGAACCTCTCGCGCCACAGCGTGCGCAAAGTTCTGCAATCGAACTCCAGCGTAGCGCCCAAGATCGAGCGGGGAGAGAAAGCCATGCCCTACCGGCAACAGATCCTGGAGCTGTTGCCCGCCTGCAAAGGCAACCTCGTGCGAGTCCATGAGGAACTGGTGGCCGGCGGCGCGGAACTTTCGTATCAGGCGTTGACGGCGTTCTGCCGCCGGCAAGGCATCGGACAAACACCGATCGTGCCCGCGGGCCGCTACCACTTCGATCCCGGAGTGGAGATGCAGCACGATACTTCGCCGCACCAAGTGACGGTGGACGGACGCAAGTACAAAGCGCAGACCGCCTCGGCGGTGCTGTGTTATTCGCGGATGCTGTTCTTTGAGATCCAACCCACGTTCCAACGTTTCGATTGCAAGGTGTTCCTCACCGCAGCGCTGCGCTACATGAACGGCTCGCCGCAACGCATCATGATCGACAACACCCATGTTGTCGTGTTGCGAGGAAGCGGCCAGCAGATGGAGCCTGTGCCGGAGATGGCATCCTTTGCCGAACGTTTGGGGTTCCGCTTTGTGGCTCACGAGATCGGCGATGCGAATCGCTCCGCGCGAGTCGAACGGCCCTTCCACTTCATCGAAAACAACTTTCTGGCTGGCCGAACGTTCACCAGTTGGCAGGACTTGAACCAGCAAGCGCGCCAGTGGTGCGATCGCGTCAACGCGACGTACAAGAAACATATTCGCGCCGTGCCGCGCGAGCTCTACGCGGTCGAGCGATTGCACTTAAAACCACTGCCTGCCTTCATTCCGGAAGTGTACCGGCTGCATCAACGCATGGTCGACGTGGAAGGCTATGTGGCGCTGCACACCAACCGTTACTCGGTTCCAGCGTCGTTCATTGGCCGCCGCGTGGAAGTGCGCGAGACGCGCGACAAGATCGAGATCGAACTCGATGCGCGCCGCAGCGTGACGCATAGTCGCATTCCTACGCCCGATCAGGCGCGCGTCACGCTGAAAGAACACCGGCCGCCCCGTGGCGAGGGCGTAAAGCGCGGCGAGCCGCCTTCCGAAGAGCGTGCCATTCTCGCCGCCGCGCCGGAGACCGCGCCCTATGTGGAAGATCTGAAACGCAAGGGCCGCAAGGTGATTGCGCTGGCGATGCGGCAACTGCTGCGGCTGCTGCGCGAGTATCCACGTGAGCCGTTTCTGGGCGCCATTGCCGAAGCCACGCAGTATGGGCTGTACGATCTGGATCGCGTCGAGCGCATGATCTTGCGCCGCGTGGCGCGCGAGTACTTCCTGCTGAACGAAGAGGGAAACGATGACTGACGAGATCGAACAACTGCTCAAGAACCTCAAGCTCCACCGCATGCATGCGGTCTATGGCGAGCAGTTGCGCGCGGCCGAGAAACGGCAGATCTCCTATTCGGAGTTCGTTGCCGGACTGTTGCGCGAGCAATGGCGCGAGCGCCAGGAGAGTGCGCTGGAATGGCGCATTCGCCGTGCGGATTTGCCGGAACGCTGGTCGCTGGAAACGTTTCCCTATGCGCGGCAACCGGGCGTAAACCGCAAGCAGATCCGTGCTTTTGCCGAACTCGACTTCGCCGCCCAGCATGAGAACCTCGTGTTCGTCGGGCCAACCGGCGTCGGCAAAACGGGACTCGCTTGCGGCATTCTGCTGAAGGCGCTGCAAAACGGTCTACGCTGCCAGTTCATCCGCGCGCAGGATCTATTCGATGAGATGTACGCTTCACTCGCCGACCGTTCCACGCGGCGGCTGGTGAACCGTCTGGCGCGTCTGGACGTTTTGCTGATCGACGAGATGGGCTACATCAATCTGAAGCCCGAGCAATCCAACATTTTCTTCAAGCTGATGGAGGAGCGGTATCACCAGCATTCCACCATCGTGACAACGAATCTGGTCTATGAGGAATGGCACACCTTTCTCGGCAACAAGCCGATGGTGGATGCGCTGCTGAGCCGGTTGCGGCATTACTGCCACACCGTGCGAATCGATGGTCCGTCGTTGCGCGAGCCGCAGGGCTGAGTTTCATGGAATCGGCTCCCTACGTCCAGCGGGTGCTCGATGCGTATCGTTCCACCCCAGGAACCTCCGGCGCGGTGCGCAGGCCGGACCGCGTGTTTGCCGTGCGGTTGTTCGAGCGCGGTGTGCCGTTGGCGGTAGTGGAGAATGCGTTTGTGTTAGCTACCGCCCGGCGCCTGGCGCGTCTCGCCGGAGCACCGCCATTGGGAGTGATTCGATCCCTGGCCTACTTCTCGCCGGTCATCGATGAGGTGCTCGGCTTGCACGCCGATGATGCGTACTTCCAACATCTCCGCCATCGGCTATCCCGTCTGCTTCGCCAGCCGTAACCTGCTCGCTCGCGGTTCTGCGCGCAGCGCACGCCTCCGGCGTGGATGATATCGTCCCTCCTCGATCCCTCCTACAACAAACACGGTTGCCTATCAGCGGGATGATGGCAGCCCTTCGACTCTTGTTGTTCTACAGACGGTTTCCAGCAGTGGCAACTCTATCCGAGCAGACGTGGGTCACTTCTGGCGAGCGCCGAAGACCCGCCAACAAGGTGCGGCAAAGATCGTGGTACCTTCGAAGCGCTTGCCCCCGGCTTAATAGAACTGATGGAACACGACAGATTACATCTGGTCAATCAATACATTCGGGATGCCGCACAGCAAGCCGCCGCCCCTCATGGTTTGTCGGCGATGTTGATTGAACGATTTCTGCGCACCGGAGAAAAGACCTGGGAAGCGGCTGGCTCCGGCCGCTTCACTCTCGCGCAGTTCAAGGAGGACGAGGATTATACTCGGGCGACGAAGATCGCCCTCCGAAATCTCTTCGATGGTCTTGCAAGTCTGCTACGAGCAGAAGTCCAGTCGAGTCCGGCAGTCCCGCCAGACACGATTCGGCGGCGAATCGAGCCGATGGTGATCGGGCTGGTGCAGGATGACTGGCAGGACAGTCCTTGCCGAGGCTAATCATGATCCGGTCCAACCCCGGACCACTCACATTGAAGCACGCCTCATCCGAAATCGCCGCCGCGATCGCGCCGATCTCCTGGTCGTTGCCTATGACCGAAAGAAGGTGGCAACGAGCGCTGCGCCCGTCCGACTCGTGTTCGGCAATGAACCGATCCATCCGCACCGACACGTCGATCGTTGTGTCCCGGAGCACCTTGGTGAACTGCAGGGTACCCATGCGAAAATGCGCGTTCTTCATGGCTGCCTGTTCCCTTCCTGAAGAATCGCCGTTGCGCCGTCGGCATACACGACCGTCAGACACTGAGTGAAGCGCTCGCGCTCCCGGATCGTTGTGACCTCGTTTTCGTCAGTCTCCTCGAACCGGTCCGTCACCTTGACGGACTCCCACCGAGCCACGTGGCGATTCGGTCCTTCGCCGAAGATCCCGTTGAGCAGGCCACTTGTCGTTAAGAGCCCCACATGGCCGCCGTGGAGTGGCGTCAGTGGCCGGCCAGTCGCCCGAATCTCAGGCGCAAACAAAATGCGTCCCGCCTGCCGATAAGCGACTGATGCCGGTAATAGGTCCTCCAACGTATCC
>JBJKQB010000297.1:0-19067 GCA_046705825.1 Candidatus Acidiferrales bacterium | reverse complement strand
CGCACCGTCGATGCGGTCGTGCTCCATCACCTGATGTCGCTCGCCGCCGATCGAAACGCCCCGCCGCAAGCGCGCGCGATCGCATCGTACAAGCTGGACGATCTGAAGGTCTGGATTCGCCAGCAATTCTCGGCCGTCAAGGATGAGTGCCGGGCCGCCCAATTCTTCTTCGCGATGCAGCAGATCGATCAGGTCGAGAAGAATCCGGGCAGCGTGCACCTGACGCCGCCCGCGCCTCCTCCCGCCGGCGACCCCATCGGCGCCCCCGGCTGGGAGTAAGCCGAATTTGTTTCGTGTGGCGCGCTGGCCATTGCTATCAGGTGGAAATCGTTGATTATCACTGAACGGAAGAGGTCGGCATGAGCAAGAATGAAAAACCGATGCCTCCTGCGCATCCCGGCGAGATCCTCCGCGAGGACTTCATGAAGCCGCTCGGGCTCTCCGCGAACAAGCTGGCGCTCGAACTACATGTGCCCGCCACGCGCATTGGCGAGATCGTGCACGAACGCCGGCGCATTACCGCGGAAACCGCTTTGCGCCTCGCGCGATACTTCCATACCAATGCGGAGTTTTGGCTCAACCTGCAGAATTTCTATGATCTGGAAGTCTCGCGGCGATCAGGCAAAGCCTCTGAAATCGAGGAGCACGTGCATCCCGCTCCGGCGCTGCCGTGAGCACGCTGCATCGCCGTGTTCTGTGCAGGTGAAGTGTGCCATCCGGCAATTCTACACGCCGCCGTCACCTGCTGCGCCTTCGATGGGCGCTCGAACTGTAGTAGAATCGAACAACGACCCTGTAGCTCAATTGGATAGAGCGCTTGCCTACGAAGCAAGAGGTTCGCGGTTCAACCCCGCGCAGGGTCGCCATCCCTTCACTACCCGCACTTTCGCCCCGTTGACCGTCTGCCCACGAAGCAGGAGGTCGGAAGGTCGAGCCTCTCCGGGCGTGCTACTTCATGTTGATCCTTCGTGTCAGTTGCTTGCCCGAAATCGTAGGCAATTCTACAATTCGCTAGCTGGGTGAAGCCGTGCCAATCAGCCTGTCCGTGCAGCCGTATCCGGTTCCCGGAGTTGAGATTGTTCCCACCACCTATGGTGCGGGCCCCTACGCATGTATTGTCGTGGAGACGCTCCCCACGGCTGCTGCCCTCTGGTTTGTCGCTGCCCTTCGTGGTGCAACTCCAAGGACTTGGATCTTCTGGGGACTTGCCATTTCCGCTTTTACATTTCTGGTGGGGATAGTCTTCCTTTACAAATTGAGTTTGGAAATCACCCAGGACGGCCTCTCCTATACCAGTTTGTTCGGGGGAAGGAAATTTGTAGCTTACCTGGAGATTTCCTCTGCGGTCCTTATCGACTACAGACATCTCGATTCCGAAGCAACGCCTCGAAGGACCCTGAGGAGCTGGACAGCAGTGATAACGCCAAAGATCGAAACAGGCTCGCCGGCACTTAAGATTCCCCTAACGCTGTTCCCTGAATCCGCTCGCCGCGAAATCGTTCGCATCCTACAACCGGCACGATGGGAGTCCGGCATCTGACGAATTACAACCGACGGCGATCAGTAGTATCTGAGCGTGCGGCAGGCGCACCGCCCCCTGCGCGTCCGGTTGCTTGGCGTCGCTGGCCGATTGAGCGCAGCGAGCAGCATCCCTACACCGCGCGATCCTCCGTCATGAAACGGCGCTGCGCTGCATCAGCCGTTCGCGCAGCGCCGGCGTCTGCGCGATGTCGATGGCTGTCCAGGCCATGGCCAGCCCGCCATCCAGCACCGCCTTGTCCGCATCCGCCTTCACGCAATGCGCCGTGAACTCCGGCTGATGATTCCCGGCGGGCAGCGAATTGATCCCAATCCCCGGATGGATCGACGGAATCACGTGCGACACGTTGCCCATATCCGTCGAAGCGGTGATGCGCTGCCCCAGCGGCCCCAGGTCGGGGAACGCGCGTCCCAGCGCTTCGGCGTTGCGCTTGTACAGCAGGCTGATTTCGTGGTCGTACTTCACGTCCGCGTACGGCTTGTCCCCGCCCAGAATTTCCAGTTTCGCGCCGCTGGCGATGGCGCCCGCTTCGAAGCACCGGAAAACCTTCGAGCGCACGTCCTTCAGCTCCTCAAAATTCTCCGCGCGAATGATGTAGCGCGCCGAGGTGTGCGCCGGAACCACGTTGGGCGCGTCGCCGCCATGCGTCACGATTCCGTGAACGCGATCCGTCTGGCGCATATGCTGCCGCAGCAGCCCAATCGCGGTCTGCGCCACTGTTAACGCATCCGCCGCATTGATTCCCTGCTCCGGAAACGCGGCCGCGTGCGCCTCTTTGCCCGTATAGTGCACGTCAAACATGGAGCACGCGATCAAATGCCCTTCCAGCATTTCGATGGGCGTGGGATGCACCATCATCGCGGCGTGAACGCCCTCAAATGCGCCGCGCTCGAGCATCACGATTTTCCCGCTGGCGTTGCCCACTTCCTCAGCGGGCGTGCCAAAGACGGTCACCTTCACGCCCACTTCGTCCGCCACTTTCGCCGCCGCGATTCCCGCACCCACCGCCATGGCCGCGATCATGTTGTGCCCGCAGGCGTGGCCAATCTCGGGCAAGCAGTCGTACTCGGCGCAAATCCCGATGTGCAGCGGACCCTGTCCCGCCGTCGCGGTGAACGCCGTGTCCAGCCCGCACACCCCGCGCTCGACGCGAAAGCCCGCCGCGTCCAGCGCGTCGGCCAGCCACACGCAGGCCTTCTCCTCCTCAAATCCAAGCTCAGGGTGGGCGTGAATCCTGTGGCTCAGCGCAAGCACATCCCGCTCCAGCGTCTTGAATTTTTCCTGAGCTCCGGCCTTGGCATCCATGGAGACCTCCACTGGAATCAACGGAGAGGATTATAGCGCCGAAAGCAGCGAACATTTTGCCGCGAGCAGCAGCACTCCAACACCGGCTCTTGCCATGCGGACCTATTGCGCGAAACTTCCGAGCGTTCGTCGCGCTGCTTCTGCCAGGCGTCAGGCTGCTGCGCTCGCCCTGAAGCAGCCGGCCAACCTGCTCTCCGCCGCGCCGCGGACATCAGCGGACCCATCAGCGCCGCAACTGCTTGAGTCCACTCACGTTATGGTTCCCGATCCCTGAACATCTCAGTACCATGTAGCCGACGCCTTTCGCGTACATGAAATTCCTAACCCCACTCTAGGAATTGCAGGTATTCAGATTAGAGCGCTCGTCGTGGTTCACTGCTCGTGTCGCTATGTCGCATCCTGCTGCTCCGGGCGCCGAACCGCCCCTCAGACAGTACTCTACGGACTACTCGTCAACCCGTGGTCACCTCGCAGGTTCCTGCCTCTTTCTTGCTCAAACCTTCGGTTCGGCGCTGTGGGGCTCAGGAACCGGTTGGTGCCACGGGCAGCGCTTCTGAAGCGTCGCACGCGCGCCGCATCGCATCAGCTCCATTATGGAACCTCTTTCCCATCGAATTCCCCCGGCCGTCATTCTCGCGGCGGTTTGTCTGCCTGCGCTGCTGCTCGTGTTCCCGCATTCCAGTCCCTTGCTCATCTTTGGAGCCGTCCTTTTCGTCGTCTTCCTGATCGCCGCCGCGTTTTACCGCCCGGCTGCCTACCTGGCCGTGCCGGTGTTCGCCTCGCAGTTCAAGAGCCTGCCCGGCCTGCGCTCGATCGACGCTCACGTCGATCTGACCCTCCTTTCTCTGGCTGTCGCCGCGTTCGTCATCATCCTTCACGCTATTCTGGGGTCCCGCCGCGTTGAGATCGTCCCCGGCCGTTTCGCGGGCTCCTCCAAACAAATTACCGCCTTCTTCTTTTTTGCGCTGATCGTCGCCGCCAGCTACCTCTACACCCCCGCGCCGCAATACGGCGGGGAAAAACTGATGCGCGTCCTCCTCATCGGCGGATTTTTTCTGATCGCGCCTCTGTATCTGATCAATTCCGAAGAAGACTTGCGCCATTTCGGCCTCGCCTTCGTCCTCTTCTCCCTCGTGCAGTCCTTCGTCCTGTTCGCGCGTGTGGGCCGTGTCTCCTCCTCGCCACAGGATATGGACGTGACGCGCATTGGTGCCGGCTGGCTGGTCGGCATGGCCATCCTGCTGCTCCTTTTTTATCAGGTGACGAAAACACCCTTTTGGCGCAAGGCGCTCGCCATCGTCGCTCTTCCGATTCTGGTAGCCGGCTTGATCACCTCGGCCTCCCGCGGCGCGCTCTTCGCCACACTTCTCGCCGCCGCCTTCCTTTTCTTCAAGGTTTACAGGGGCCGCAGAAAGTCCATCGTCGTTTTCGTCGCTCTGTTCGCTCTGATCTGCGCCGGCGTGGCTTTCCATTACTTGCGCAACACGGCCAATGGCAAATACTCCGAAAAAGAAGACGAACTCACTCAATTGCTCGAAGGACAGGGATCATCCGGCACTGCCGCCGAGCGCATCGACTTCTATCGCCGCGCCTTTGCGGAAATCGAGCAACGCCCCTTGCTGGGCCTCGGCGTCGGCGGCTGGAGCGTCTATTACTTTGGCAAGGACGAGCGCGCCTATCCTCATGACCTCCTCCTCGAAATCACCACCGAGGAAGGGCTCATCGGCCTGTTCGCCTTCTCTCTGTTTCTTTTCGCCATTTATTCTGCGCGCCGCGATCTTTCGGATTTGACCGGAAATCATTTCGCCGTTCTCGGAGGCTTGCTCCTTTTCATGCTGGTTGCCACCGCGTTCAGCGGCGACCTGGATGACGACCGCATCCTATGGCTCTGGTCCGGCATGATTCTCGCTGTCCTCCACTTTGCGCGCGCCCAATTCGCGGAACTCGCCTTTCGCCAGCAAATGCTTTGGCGCGCTCGACGCCAGGCTGCTGCGCAGCGAGTTGACGCCGCCCAGCCTGCCCGTTAGCAACACGACTGAGCATTACACACTGTCGTGACACTTGCGCGCGTGTCATTCGGAGGAGGAGCAGCACTGAAGCTCTGCTCTTTTTTCGGGAAGGCGCAATTCAGGATGCGAGACCAGGGGTTTTCTTTCGCTCGCGGCTATCGCCAGTCCACATCGAGGGCGTAGATTTCCTGCGTGCTGGCGTCCCGCACAAACAGTGCGCTGCCGTCCGGCGTAACGCCGCTCCACGCGCCCCAGCGCTCCCCGTAGCGCTGCTGGCCCGTCAGGTCCGCCAGCATCTCCGGCTTGTTTGTGCCGAGCCGCAGCCGCCATTCCGCCGGACGTTGCGTCAGATACGTGGTGTAATAAATGCTCTCGCCGTCCTTCGACCAGCTTGGGTATCCCACTGCTTGGTCCGTGCTCTCCAGCCATTTCGACCACTGCTGGCTGTGAAAGTCGTACAGCCAGATGATTTTCGAATCCGCCGACAGCGCCGCCAGATACCGCCCATCCGGCGACCAGCGCGGGCTGAACTTCCCCGCTGAGCCGGGAACCGCCGACAGTTTTCGCGTGCCCAGATCAAACACCTGAATCTGCAGCGGCTCGGCATCCGACTCCTGCGATATCCGTCCGAACACAATCTGTTTTCCATCGGCCGACCAGTCCGCGTCCACTTCGTTGCGGTTCTCGTCCGTCACTTCTTGCGGCGTTCCGCCCTTCGCCGGGACCACAAAAACCTTCCACGGCTTGCCCCACACCGCCGAAATGTACGCGATCTTGCTGCCGTCCGGCGACCAGCGCGGCAAACCCGCCGATGTCGAGTAGGTCAGCTGCATCCGCTCGCTCCCGTCGACGCGGCTGCGCCACAACGTGTCATCCGGATAACTGATATACGCGACCCATTGGCCGTCCCGGCTGAATGCCACTTCTCCCGCCGAGATCCCCGAAAGAAACGGCTCGGTCCGCCTCGACGCCGCGTCGTAGCGCACCAATTCGCCTCGTCGCAAGGATCCCGCCGCAAAAATCCGGCTGCCATCCGCGCTGGGCGTGAAGTCGTAGAACATCATAGGCCCGCTCGTCAGCTTCACGGTCGCGCCTTTACCCCGCCGCAACCATCCCCCTCTTTCCGCCAGGGCCCACAAGTCCCCGGTCTTGGCGTGCAGGAAAATGTAGTAGCGCCCGTCCGGCGTCCATCGGCCGCAGCACTCCGCGGGCGGATTGTGCAGGCCCGGCACCAATGCATGCGCGTTCGTGCCGTCCACGTTTACTTCCCACAGCGAAAGCATGTTCGCCGTTTCGTACAGCGTGTAACGCAGCCGCTGCCCGTCGGGAGAAAATCGCAAAGCGCCGGGAATTCCCGCCACACTCAGCAGGCGCTTCGGCTCGGAACCGTCGCTGCGCGCCAGTTGAATCTCCGAACCTCGCGCAATGGCCAGCCGGCTTCCGTCCGGCGACCACGTCGCTTGCCGCCCCGTGATGTCTCCCAATCGCCGCGGCGTTCCCGCCGGCAACGGCAGCGTCCAGAACCCCGCCAACGGATTGGTGAACCCAAATTCCGATATCAGCAGGCTCGAACGGTCCGGCGCGATGTCCACCAGCAGCGTGTTCGCGAACGGCGCGGGAATGAGCGACACTTCGCCTCCCGCCACCGAAGTTTGCGCCAGACGATAGGAGTTGTTCGCGAATTCCGTGAAGTAGACCCGGCTGCCATCCGTCGCCAGCATGTCTTTCGGCAAGCCGTCGCGCGTCATTTGCGTGATTGCGGTGACCCGCGGCGCCGGGCTGCGCGTGAAAAATTCCAGCCACCCCACTCCCGCCAGCGCCAGTACCGCCAGCACCACGATCGGGATCTGGTAAACCCGTCGCCGCTTCTTCGGCTGAGCCACCAGCCCGGCCTCCAGCGCCGCCGAACTGCTCTCCCGCTTCAACCGCTTCAAATCCGCGCACACTTCCGCCGCGCCCTGATAGCGCGTCTCCCGATCTTTCTCCAGGCATGTCTGGATGATTCGCTCCAGCTCCGCCGGAAGACCCGGGTTCAGCCGCACGGGCGCCACCGGCGCCCGGTGCAGAATCGCGTCGACGACGGCCGTGGAACTGTCGCCCTGAAACGGCTGCACGCCCGTGGACATCTCGTACAGCACCACCCCGAACGAAAATAGATCCGTGCGCGCGTCCAGCTCTTTGCCCAGCGCCTGCTCCGGCGACATGTACGCCACCGTGCCCAGCACCGTCCCCGACCCCGTGATTTCGTCCTTGCTCAGCGTCGATTCCCCATTGGACGCTTCGCTCGACCGCACTTTCGCCAGCCCAAAATCCAGAATCTTCGCGTACCCGCTCTTCGTCACGAAAATGTTGCTCGGCTTGATGTCCCGGTGCACCACTCCCTTGCTGTGCGCTGCCTCCAGCCCGTTGGACACTTGCAGCGCGACATCCAGTACGCGTTCCGTTTCCACCGCCCCGCCCCGGATCACCTCGCGCAGGTTTTGCCCCTCCAGATATTCCATCGCGATGAACGGGCGCCCCTCATGCTCGCCAATCTCATAAATCGTGCAGATGTTCGGATGGCTCAGCGCCGAAATGGTTCGCGCCTCGCGCCGGAACCGCTCCAGCCCCTTCGCGTTGTGCGCCAGATCGTCCGGAAGGAACTTCAGAGCCACCATGCGCCCCAGGTGCGTATCTTCGGCCTTGAAGACCACACCCATGCCGCCGCTCCCCAGCCGCCCCACGATGCGGTAATGCGCAACGACTTGTTCCGCCTCGAATTGGACTCCAATGGCCATTTTTCTCCCGCATAACAGCTAGTCCCAAACCGTAGGGCCGTGCAGTGATGAACAGCATCTCGGCGCGTGATACGCATCACCGGCACTCCCGGCCGCATTTGCTGCCCCTGCCGTTTTTCTGCTGATTTCCCAGGGTATTGCGCCCTACGGCCACCCTCCCCCGGTTCTACCGGGAACTGCCGATTGCTGCTCGCTGCCTGCCCATGCGAATTTCGCTCCGTCGGCGAAAAGCCCGCGCCGCGCGATCGAAAAACGCGTTAAAAGGGCCTGTGCGCTGCTGCTCGGACGCTGCACCACGGGAAGGGAGATTCATGACGCACATCGGAAGAGCTTCGACCAAGCTCATCGCCGCAGTGGGACTTTTTGCCGCCGTCGTTCTCGCCCTCTTCCTGGCCCAGGCCTATGCCGCGTCACGCCCGCTGGTCGTCACTTGGGGCGAACCGCCCGCTGTCTGGAGTCGCAAGCTTCACGTCAACGCCATTCGCGAAGGCTGTTCCGGCACCCCCACCGCCTGCATCAACGAAGTCAAACGCCAAAAAGGCAAGAAAGTCTTCCTCTCCATCCTGCTCAAGACCGCCATTCCCGGAGGCTACGGCCCGCAATACGGTCTGCTGGCCAAGCAGGCCCCTTCCCTCGTCTCCATTGGCGCCGACGATTTCGTGGGCCAGTACGAAAAGCTCGTTGCCGCCGGATTGCAGGATCCTTCCGCGGCGCTTACCTCGCTCATCAACGGAATCAAATCGGGCGACACTAACGTCGGTTTCGGCTTGACCCTCTATGAAGACGATCTGCAATCGCCCTACTTGGCCGACGCCAAATTCCCCGCCGCCGCGCGCGCCAAAGTCGATTACGTCCATCTCTACATCCACTACCGCATGGACACGCCCAACACACCGCAGTATGTCCAGCAAGTGAAACAGATTTTCCCCAATGCGCAGGTCATCCTCGGCGTCTATGCCTACGACCGCATCAGTTATCTTCCCTGCTCCAAGGGCGGCCAGCCTTGCACCGCGCAACAGGAACAGAACTACCTTCGCCAGGGCCTCGACACCGATCTCGGCTTGGTCAAGAACGGCACCGCCGCCGGCATCGAATTCTGGCCCAACAACTTCGGCCGCGTCAGCCAGTGGAGCGGTTGGGACGAATCGCGTATTTGTCCCGGTCGTAAAACGGCCTGTATTCAAAACACGCAGCAATTGCACCAGATCGTCGCGCAGGAATTGCAGAGCCACGGGATGTGACTCCCGCCTCTGCTTCCCTGCTTCTTTGCTTCTTTGCTTCTTTGCTTCTTTCCCTCCTTGCCTCCTTGCCTCCTTGCTTCCTTGCCTCTTTGCCTCTTTGCCTCCTTGCTTCCTTGCTTCCTTGCCTCGCCAAAAAAGAAAACGCCGGCGGAAATCACTCCTCCGCCGGCGTTTGTTTTCCCGCGCGCAACGATATCGCCATCGCCGCGGGAGCGGTTGAGGGCTCAACCTACGGGGCAAAATAGAACTGCAGATCGGCGTCCGTCCGGTTCGTCACTCCCCACTGCGTCCAGCCTACCCAGGAACTCCCGCTCTTGAACTGCGCGTAGCCGTCCGGGAAATAGGTGGTCTTTGCGAAACCGTATGCGGAGCCTTTGCGAACCGGGTACACCTGATACGTCGTGCCGGATGACGCTTCCAGATCGACGTGGTATGTGTCCCCCGCGTACATTGCGCGGATCGCCGCGAATCGATAGCTTGCCCACACGTAATTCGGCGAACTCGTCGACGACAACGGAATGGACGATGCCGGAATGTATCCTTCCTCGACCACAGCCCCGTTCCCCGTCTCCAGTCTCACTACCAGGCTTGACGAACCGCTCGTGCGCGCCACTCGAATCCCAAAACTCGACGCGGTTCTGGTCCAACCGCTCACCGTGAACGTCTCGCGCACCGCATGCGACCCGCCAATCACCTGCGGCACTTCCGGCCACACTTCCATGTAGCCTTGCCCCAGCGTGTAGCCGTCGCTATAGGTGATCTGGAAGATTGGCGTGTTGTAGCTGTAGACGTACCAGTTCTCGCTGCTCGTGCGGATCAGCGTGGCGCAATCCAAATTCGAGAACAGCGGCTGCATCGGGCTCAGCGGGTGATACATGTACAGGTCGTCCACCGAAACGTAGTTCGCCGAAGGATCGTAGCCCGTGTTCGTGAACACCAGATGATAGAGCGCGCCCGACGTCAGCTTCGGCGCCGGCGACAGGCTCACCGTCGGGAAAAAGTCCCCGATCGGCGAGTTGATCGTGTAGGAACCGAGAACGTGCCCGGAGGGACGGTGTGCGCTCGTGCCGTCGTCCGTCTCCAGTCGCACGTACACTTTTCCGCCATTGCCCGCGCTGTACCCCGATTTGCTCGAACTCGAGATGATGTAGAAGTGCACCTTGCTGACCGTACCCGTGTGGTTCGCAAGAAATCGATAGTCCGCTTGCAGCCCCCACGGCCCCAGCCGCACGTTGTTCAGCGCGTCCGCGTTCTTGCCTGAGCCATACAACGATCCGTATTGCGCGAAAGCCGGGCGGCTATTCAGCCCAACGAGGATGAGCAGTGCGCTAAAGAGTGCAAGAGCAGCAACGGACTTTCGGAAGAAACCTTGTTTACCTGAAGGAAACGATCCTGACGGTGTGTTACCTGTGTCGCATGTTGCTTGGTCCAAGTTCCCGACTCCTGAGGTGGTTTAGGCTGGAGTCGGGAATACTGGGGGGTTGCGCTAGGGGCGTCTACTGTACCCCGGTACAGTTTTGGTACAGGTCTCTACACACCCCTCCTCTGCGCGTTTTGAACGCGACGGCCGCAGTTTCGCTCTCCTTCTGGCTCTGTGGAATACACGGATCGGCGTATTTTGCTCGGGGAAAATACTTATGAATCCGTAGAAAACTCGGGTAGCAACTAGCCAAGTTGTGACTACTGAAAGGTTTCCCTGGAACTACTGCAAATCATGTATTTCTCTTAAGTTAGGAGAAGTGTTCTCCTAATCCCCTGGTCGCCCAACAAACGGGCAGCGAACCGCGCGTCTATACCCAGCGGGATGTTGCAGCACGCCATCACCGGAGGGAAGGACTACTCATCTTGGCCGCTCATTCTCTTGCCCCGGAGCCTCTCCCGTCGTCCACTACCGCAAGTACAGGTACGCCCGCCACATCCATTCGTCCCAACACAAGCGACGAAGTCCTTCCTTCCGCCGCTCCTCCCGCCCAGACACGCATCGCTCCCGCTCCTTCAGCCTTGGCTATGCGCGTCCTCAGTGGCCCGCTTCCTCCCGCCCTGCGCAACACCATCCTTTCCGAATACAATCGCTTGACCGGCGAGCGCATCGCCGTCCAGGATTTCCGCCGCTTGACCGAACAGAGCCCCGCCGGTCCTGCGCTCCATGCCCTGCTCGAAACCAACGGCGGCCGCGTCGCCGCTCACTGCTGCCTCCTTCCGTTCGCTCTGAAAGGCCCGGGCGGCAGCATGGTGGTGGCCAAGGAGCATTATTTCTTTCTTTCGGAGGAGTATCGCTCGCAGGCCGTTCGCGAGTTCGAACGCTCCAAGAAACCTGCGGCAGCCTTGCTGCTGGCGAAAATCTACGAGGCCGCTTTCCAGAAATCGTGGCTGCCCATTCTCGCCTGTGCCCCGCCGCAGCTCGAGCCCATCCACGATTATGCCGGATGTCGCTCGGTCGACTTTCCCGTGCGCGATTGTTACTTCATTCTCCACCCGGGGCGCGCGTGGCAAATCGCACATCACCTGCGCCAGAGGACGCGTGCCTCCTTCGTCGCCGCCAGCCTGTGCAATCAGGCCTACGCATCCTGCCTGTCGCCCTGGCAGTACCGCAGCGGCCTCGTCCGCCATTCCCGCATCGCCGACGACGCCATCTCCACGAATGGCCACTCTCCCCGCCGATTTTCTCTTCCCGAGGACCCGGCCTTCTTGCGCTGGCGCTATCCCGATTCCTCCTACGTGCGACTGGCCGTGAACGACGGCACCAACGCCTACATCATCGCCGCCAAAGGCTCGCCCTACACGTATGCGCGCGTTTGCCAGTTCCGCACGCCCTCTCTCGCCGCAATTCCCTCACTGGTGGAAAAACTGATTCGCGAAGCGCGTGCCAGCGACGCCGTCGGCGTGCGCTGGTCGATTTGGGGGGATGGGCCGGAACAGAATCAACTCGTTTCCGAACTCCGCAAACGCACGTTCCTCTGCGTTCACCGCATCCGGCGCCTCCTGCTCTCCTCTTCCGACCCGCAATTCGCTTCAGCCGGCGCCTGGAACCTCTCCGACTCCCTCTTTACCTTTGATCTCTGAGTTCTGAAGTTCCACCGCTAAACCCGCGGCCCATATACTGGCAGGCAGATCGTAGGTCAACGCTTCCGCAGCCCCGGTTTCGGGTCCTCCCCATCTTCAGCCGGCTTCGCACCAACGCTGGCGGCATTCCCGTTTCGGCTCTTCGGGACTGTCGATGCTGGATCGGCCTCGATCACCACATCCACCGGAGCATCTTCCTTTAGCTTTACCTTTTCCCCGTTTTCCGTTTCCAGCGTATTCTCGATTCGGATCTCACGATACAGGTCATCGGCTTCTTCCACCGCGATCTGGGCCTTTTCCGGTATGTTGGGATGCGGTGCCTTGACGATCTTCTCCACCACCCCGCGCTTCTTGACCCTCGGCTTCTTCATCGTCGCTCCTCCGCCAATTGACGTCGGCTGGGGTGCCTTATTCTAGCATCCGGCGAAATTCCGCTACAGCGCAGTTGCACGCCGCCCCTGACCGCAAACGCGCTATGTGAGAGCCATCTTGACGCTCAACTCCACTTCCGTTAGCATTACTTTATGCGCTATCGCGTACATGTTTCCATCGGTACCTCCTGTATTTCTTGTTGTCATTCCACAGGATGCGTGCGGGAGTGTGATCCGGTAGGCTAGCTCTCATCTGAACTCGGATTCGACGACCCGCTCGCCAGACGCTTACTGGCCGGCGGGTTTCTTGTTGTTTGGGCGCGATTCCCGGCACTACAGCACCAAAGCTTCGACATTTGAAGCCCCTAATCACCCGGAGAGGACACGTGGAAGGGACCCTGGAAGCGAAAGTTCCAAAAGAAACCAAAGCCCAGTGCATCGAGCGCCTCAAGCGCGAGAAAAATCCCTGGCTCGCGCTCGACGAAATCCGCGCCTTTGCCCGCAACGGCCGCGGCTCCGTCCTTCCCGAATGGACCAGCCTCTATTTCCGCTGGTGGGGCGTCTACACCCAGGGTGACGGCGCGGGCGCGGTCGGTGGAACAGGTGGCGAAGGCAAGTCCTCCGACTACTTCATGTTTCGCATCCGCGTGCCCAACGGCATCCTCCGCTCCAGCCAACTTCGTACCATCGCCCGCCTCGCCGAACGCCACGCCCGCGGCGTCGCGGACATCACCGTGCGCCAGAACATTCAGCTTCACTGGCTCACCGTCGAGTCTCTCCCCGAAGTCATCGATGAACTCGAAAAAGTCGGCCTGCTCAGCAAGGGCGCTTGCGGCGACGTCGCGCGCAACTTGACCGGCTGCCCGCTCGCCGGCGTTGCTGCCGACGAACTCTGCGACGCCTCACCGCTCGTCCTCGACGCCGCGCGGATGCTGGCCGGCAATCCGGATTTCTACAATCTTCCGCGCAAATTCAAGATTTCCATCACGGGCTGCCCGATCTGGTGCTCCTACCCGGAAATCAACGATATTGGTCTCACCGCCGTCCAGCGCCATCGCCGCGGCCAGCGCGAAACCGGCTTCTCCGTCCGCGTCGGCGGCGGCCTTTCCGCAGACCCGCATCTCGCCGTCCGCCTTGACGCTTTCGTGCGCTGGGAACAGGCCCTTCCCGTCGTGCGCGCCATCGTCGAGCTCTTTCGCGATCAGGACGTTCTTCGCGAAAACCGCAAGCGCGCCCGCATGAAACACCTCTTCACCCAGTTTGGCTGGACGCCCGAGCGCTTCCTCGACGAATTGAACGCGCGCCTCGGCTACCCTCTCGATCCCGCCGAACCCGAATCCGCGCCCGTCGACATCTATCGCGACCACGTCGGCATTCATCGCCAGAAATATCACCACGCCGACTTCGCCTGCGAAAGCCCTCTCTACTGCATCGGCGCTTCCGTCCTGCGCGGGCGCATCACCCCCGAACAAATGCGCGCCGCCGCCGATCTCGCCGGCCGCTTTGGTTCGGACGACATTCGCACCACCAACACGCAGAATCTGCTGATCGTCAACGTGCCTCGCGCCTGCGTCGACTCCGTTGCGCGCGGCCTCGACGACGCCGGCCTGCGCGTCGCCGCTTCGCCGTTCTGGCGCGGCGCGATCGCCTGCACCGGCACCGAATTCTGCAAGCTCGCCATCACCGAAACGAAGGCCTACACGCGCTGGCTGGTCGAGGAACTCGAAGAGCGCTTGCCCGCTTTCGATCAGCCGCTCAAGCTCCACGTCACCGGCTGTCCCAATTCCTGCGGCCAGCATTGGGTTTCCGACGTTGGCCTCGAAGGCAAGAAAATCAAGCACGCCGGGCGCATGGTCGACGCCTATTACTTCTGCCTCGGCGGCGCTGTCGGCGAACATCAGCGCCTCGCGCGCCCCGTCGGCTATCGCTGCCCCGCCGCCGAAGTGCCCGACGCTATCGAGCGCCTCCTGCGCTCCTATCTCGCCGGCCGCGACGGCAACGAAAACCTGCGCTCCTATTTCGCGCGCTTCTCCGACGAAGAATTGCGCGCCCAACTCGCCGGCTTCCCTGCCGACGCCGTCGCCCGCGACCTCCCCGCCCAGCGCCCGCCCGATCACGTGGCCGGAGACTGACCAATGAAACCCGCTCTCTTTCCCGTCTTCCTCAAACTCGCGGGACGCCCCTGCCTCGTGGTCGGCGCGGGCGCGGTCGCCGAATCGAAAATCGCCGCCCTGCTCGATTCCGGCGCGCAAGTAACCGTCGTCGCCCCCAACGCCGGCAAGCCAATCGAGCGGCTCGCCGCATCGCGCCAAATCCGCTGGGTCCCGCGCAAATTCGCTCCCTCCGATCTCGACCGCGCGTTCCTCGTCGTCGCTGCCACCTCCGATCCCGCCGTGAATCGCGCCGTTTTCCGCGAAGCCGCCGAACGCGGCATCCTCTGCAATAGCGTCGACGATCCGCCCAATTGCGATTTCTATTTCCCCGCCGTGGTTCGCCGCGGGCCTTTGCAGATCGCTGTCTCCACTTCGGGAGAAAGCCCCGCACTGGCCCAGCGCATTCGCCGCGAAATCGAGGAGAGCCTTGACGCTTCCCTGGGCGCCTGGGTCGAAGAAATCGGCGAACGCCGCCGCGAAATCATCGCCGCGCTTCCGCCCTCCAGCCGCCGCAAGCGCCTCCTCCACCTCCTCGCCCACTCTGAGCCCGTTGCGCGCGGCGCCGAACCCGCTGCGCGCGAGGCCGAGTCATGATTTCGCCAACCGCAAAGCGCTTTCTCGGCGGTCGCTTTGTAGCGCCGGCGTCTCGCCGGCGTTTCTGCTTTTCGTCATCCCAGCTCAGTACCGCGCCCAATCTCTCCGGCCCTGGACTCTCCCGATGACCGCCACCGTCCATTTCGTTGGCGCTGGGCCCGGCAATCCCGAACTGCTCACCCTAAGGGCCTATCGCCTGCTTCGTTCCGCGGACGTCATTCTCCACGACGACCTCGTCCCCGCCGCCATCCTCGCGCTCGCTGCGTCGAATGCGCAGATTCAGAATGTGGGCAAGCGCTGCGGCGCAAAGAAAATCAGCCAGGCGCAAATCAACGCGCTCATGATTGACGCCGCGCGCCGCGGCCTGGAAGTCGTTCGCCTCAAGAGCGGCGATCCCGGCATTTTCGGCCGCCTCGCCGAAGAAATCGCCGCCCTCGATGCCGCTGGCGTCCCCTTCGAAATCGTTCCCGGCCTCACCGCCGGCGCTGCTGCCGCTGCTTCCATTGGCGCTTCGCTTACCGACCGCCTCGCAAGTTCGCGCGTCGTAATCCTCACCCGCCACCACGCGCGTGAAAACGCCGCCGCCTGGGACGAAGCCCCGCGCGACGACACCACTTACCTCATCTACATGCCCGGGCGCGACCTCATAGCCCTGCGCCGCGAACTTCTCGCCGCCGGCTTTGCCCCCGATTTCCCCGCGGTCATCGTTTCGCGTGCCTCCACGCCCGAACAACGCGAATGCACCGCCACTCTCGCCGATCTGGACCAGGCCCCGCCCCTCGATCCGCCCTCCATCCTTCTCCTCGGCCGCGCCTTCGCAAACGTTGTGGTGCGCGCGCCCCGCCCGCAGATTTTCGCGCACCCCAACTCGCTCTCGCTCGCACCCTGATGCCTTCCTCCGCCTTCTCCGCGCTGGTTTTCTCCGCGTCCTCCGCGCCTCCGCGGTAAGACTTGCTTTTCGACCGCCCCTGTCGTCCGTGGCCTTTTTCAACTTTCGACTTTTAACGCTAAACATTCACGGGCCTCCTCTGCTCTCTGTGCCCTTCAAGCCTTTTTCTCGGTGATTCTCTGTGGTAAGGCTTTCGGCGTGGGACGTTCTCCCCCCTTCGTGAGGCAGCCATACCATGCCAGCTCGCCTGACGAATTTCGTGGCGCAGCGGGAGGCTGCAAACAAAAGGCCGTTACATGTTGCAGTCCTTCCCGCAAATCCATCACGAGCGTGTGCGCTTCCGCAATCCCGCGCTCATCTCCCAAACGAATTTCCCCTCGCCGTGCTAGATTCATCCTGTCGCAATTCACACTTCGATGCTCCACCGCAAACGTTTCGCCGCTAAATGGGTCGATCTCCTCTGGATTGCTTTCCTCATCGCTCTCGCTTTCCTTCCGCCCATCGACGAAATTCACAAGCAGCTCATTCTCTTCGCTTTCATCGTCGTGCAACTTCTCGAAGGCCGCCTGATCGCCTGGGAACCCAATCGCGGCCGCGTTTACACCGTGCTCCTCAAAATTGCCCTTTCCACCCTTCTTCTCAACCACACCGGCGGCGAAACGGCCATCAACAGCTCCTACTACCCCATCTATTACCTGCCCGTCATCACCGCCGCGCTCGAATTCGGACCCGTCGCTACGCTTCTCTGGACCGCGCTCGCTTCCGCTGCCTATTGCTCGCTCCTGATTCCCGCCTTGAGCGAGTTCCGGCTCACTTCCGACGCCATCACCCTGCTCGCCGTGCGCGTCATTTTCTTATTCCTGGCGGGCGCGCTGGTCAACCGCTTCGCTGTCGAGAACCGCCGCCAGGTGCAAAAATATCAGGCCCTTTCCGCTACCCTCGAAGAAACGAACCGGCAACTCCAGCGCGCCGAAGCGGAAGCGCGCCGCGCCGAACGCCTGGCCGCTCTCGGCCAGCTTTCTGCCGGCCTCGCGCACGAAATTCGCAATCCGCTCGGGGTGATCAAAGGTTCCGCCGAAATACTCGCCCAGAAACTGCACTCCGCGCAGCCCCTCACCGCTGAACTCGCCGGCTACATTTCCTCGGAAGTGAACCGCCTCAACGGCCTCGTGGCCCGCTTCCTCGACTTCGCGCGCCCGCAGCGCGTCGATCTTCGCCCGGTGCAGATTCCACAAATCGTCGATCGCGCCCTCGAAGCCGTCGAGCATCAGCTGCCCTCGGCCCGCGTGAAGGTCGAACGCAATTACGCCGGGAACACTCCGGAACTCCAGGCCGACCCGCAGCTCTGCGAGCAGATTTTCGTCAACCTGATCCTCAACGCCTTTCAGGCTATGGCGGAACTCCCGCCCGGCCGCGAAGCCGTCCTGCGCCTCAGCGTCGCGCCTCAATCCCTGAACGGCGCGTCCGGAGTCAGCGTCCTTGTGGAAGATACGGGGCCCGGCGTGCCCGCCGAATTCCGCGAACAGATTTTCAATCCGTTTTTTACTTCCAAGAAGGACGGCGTCGGCCTCGGCCTCGCCATCGTCGCCAAAATCGTCGACGACCACCGCGGCTCCATTCGCCTCGAATCCGGTTCCGACTCCGGCGCGCGCTTCCGCGTCTTCCTCCCAACCAGCCCCGCCTCCCTCAAGCCGCCCGCCGCCGCTCTCGTCGCCCGCGAAAAGATTCCATAATCGGTTCTTTGCCCGGCGGGCACCAACTTCGCTCGTCAGTTTTCTTCGCGCCTGAATCTTTCCCCTGCGGCCGCAGGCCGCTTTGCGATGTACGCACCGTGCCCGCACCCAAAGCCGCGATTCGAAACGGCTATGGGTCGTTGACACCAGTCGGCCGCAAGCCTCCGCCGTTCACAAGCTGAACCCAACGACTCGACAGGATTGGGGGGGCCCTACCGCTCGCGCCTCCCGCGAACGTGGGTCTTTTCCCCCGCGGCCGCAGGCCGCTTTGGAGTGCGGCAGCATGCTGCCGCTTTTCGATGTACTCACCGTGCGACCGCTCGCCTTCGCTGAGCCTCGTTCCGACCGCGTTCAGCAGCGGCTCGACTCTCTCGCCACTCGCCACTCGTCACTCGCCACTGCCTTCACGCCTCTTTCAGTTTCACCACGCGCGAAATCGCGCCCGACAACCGGCCCCAGTTGTCCGCTTCCCGTTCCAGCTGCCGCCGCCCTAGCCGCGTCAGCGAGTAGTATTTTGCCCGCCGGCCCTTTTCGGAGGTCTTCCACTCCGCCGTGATCCAGCCCTCTTGCTCCAGCTTGTGCAGAGCCGGGTAGAGCGATCCATCGCTCACCTGCAGAATATCGCCTGATACTTGCTTCAACCGCTGGCTGACGGCGAAGCCGTTCATCGGCTCCAGCGCCAGAATCTTCAGCAGCAGCATGTCCAGCGTGCCCTGCACCAGATCGGAAGGTTTGCTCATGTTTTATGTCCTCGGTAACCGAGGATAGCAGCCCTGCCCTCGGTCAGCAAGGGGAAAGCGGCCGGTCGCACTCTGGCGACTCCATCCCTCTCGTGGCGCCCGAATCCTCTGCGGATCGTGAGCGAGTAATCCCTTCCCTGTACCACTAAGCCATCGCGGTGGCGTCAGTAGCGCCGGCGTCTCGTTTACACTGAGCGCAGCGAACGTGCCGGCGTTTTTTATTCGACACGATTCGTATCGTCCGCCGCGCGAATCGCTCGCGTCCGTCCCGCATGGCGAGAGCCCCTCATCCCGCCGGCTTGCACTGCTTGCCCGGAGTGAACGGGCGAAGGAAGCGTCGGGAATGTAGCCTGCGGCACGACGGAAACCCCAGTCCCGCCGCTTTCGCGGGAATACCACTACTGTTATCCCGAACCCAGTCCCGCCGCCTTTGCGGGAATGGGGGTGAGGGATCTGCTTTTGCCTCGCGCGTCGGTGTCCCCTCCGTCCTCTGCGCCCTCTGCGTCTCCGCTCTCGTTTCTTCCGCTGTGGCAAAATAACGGAGTTCTTCGCGGCCGCAGGCCGCTTTGGAGTGCGGCAGCTTGCTGCCGCTTTACTTCTCCCAGGCCGCGATTCAAACGGTTACCCCAGCACTCTGGTGCCCTCTCATCTT
>JBJKQB010000296.1:0-12728 GCA_046705825.1 Candidatus Acidiferrales bacterium | reverse complement strand
GCACCGTCACGGAAACGATTGAAGCCATCGAAATGGCCCGCACCGCGAACTACACGGCTGTGGTCTCGCACCGTTCCGGCGAAACGGAGGACGCTTTCATCGCCGATTTTGTGGTGGCCATGGGCACCGGGCAGATCAAGACGGGCTCCGCCTCGCGCACCGACCGCATCGCCAAATACAACCAGCTCCTGCGCATCGAGGAAGAACTCGGCAACCACGCGCGCTTCCTCGGCCGCTCCGCCCTCGCCCGCCAGTAGCCGCTATTCTTGGGCGGATAAACAGCGAATGAAAGGCATCCGCCAATTGGGCTGGTTGCCTAAATCATGAAAGCGCCTTGAAACGGGCCTAATTCGCCGATTTCGCCCTCCCTCTTTCGCTCGCCTGTGCGCCCTCGTCCGGGTTTGGCGCCGCTCGGGGGAAATCTCGGTTGAGTGACTTTAGTCACTGCCAGCTTCCACCTTCTCCGCGACAATCGCACCCATGCGGAGGCAATCATGAAATTTACGACCGAGACCAAAGTGAAGGACATCGCCGTTTCCAATCCGGCTGCGCGCCAATTGCTGGAAGACGCGGGAGTGGATTATTGCTGCGGAGGCGGCAAGTCGCTTCAGGAAGCCTGCCATGGAACGGGCACGCCGGCGGAGGAAATCCTCAGCCGCCTGGAGGAAAACAGCCGGCAGACGTCTCCCGCGGATGCCAACTGGACGGCCGCGCCGCTGAGCGAGCTGACCCGCCACATTCGCGAGAAGCACCACCGCTACGTGCGCCAGGCCATCCCGCGCACGCAAGCGCTGCTGGAAAAGGTGGTCGCCAAGCACGGCGAAAACCACACAGAACTCGCGGAGATCCAGGAAACTTTTACCCAGCTCGGGCGCGAAATGATCATGCACATGCAGAAGGAAGAGCAGATCCTGTTTCCCTACATCGACGCGCTCGAACAGGCGGCCAACGGGAACGGATCAATCGAGCCTCCCTTCTTCCAGACGGTGAAAAATCCGATTTCCGCCATGATGAAAGAGCACGACGCCGCTGGCGACCTGGCCAAGCAGATTCGTGACCTGAGCGCGGCCTACACAGCTCCCGCGGATGCCTGCACCAGCTACAGGGCGCTATATGAAGAGCTGAAGCAGTTCGAAACGGACCTGCACCAGCACGTGCATCTGGAGAATAATATCCTCTTCCCGCGCGCCGTGGAAAAGGAGAGCGCCTTTGCTTGAGCCGGGCGCCACTCCGGTCCTGGTCGAAGCGCCGGCGCCAGAAACCGGCTCGCACAACGGTTCGCGCTCCCCGGCCCAAATCATGGAGGCGGCGCGCCAGCGCGAGACCGCGCTCTCGCGCTTGCTGGTGGCCTACGTCAGCTCAGGCCTCGTGTTCATGCTGCTGCCCGGAACGTTCCTGGGCGTATGGAACCTCTTGCAGATCAGCGGAAGCGAGAGCGCCGTGTCCATTTCGCCGGCCTGGCTGCAGGCGCACGGGCACGCGCAGGTATTCGGCTGGATTGGCAGCTTCATTCTGGGCATCGGGTTTTATTCCGTCCCCAAATATCGCGACGGCGACAAGCCCGCATTCGCCGCCGCATGGGCCTGCTGGGCCATGTGGACCACCGGCGTTTCCGCGCGCTGGCTCGCCAACGTGTACGGATGGGAGTGGAGACTCCTGCTTCCCCTTTCCGCCCTCCTCGAATTGGCCGCCTTCCTGATTTTCTTCCGCATCGTCTCGCTGCACCGCCCGGAAAGCTCCGGAAAGCAGGGGCTCGAGCCGTGGGTCTGGGTGGTGATTGCGGGGAGTCTCGGTCTGCTGGGCTCGCTGGGAGTAAACCTCGGAGCGGTCATCGAACTGGCCGTGCGCGGCGCCAGCCCTGCCTTTCCACACGTCTTCGATCAGCGCTTCCTGACGCTGATGGCATGGGGATTCCTGGTTCCGTTCGTGTGGGGATTCAGTGCGAAATGGATGCCCGTATTCCTCGGGCTCAGACCCGTTCGGCCAAAGCTGCTGCTGGCAGGGGTCGCAGTAAATTTTGCCGGGATCGCGCTGACGTTTGCCGGGTTCGGCGCGCCCGCAACCGGTTTCTTCGTCGCCGGGGTGGTTCTGGCGATGACGGCGCTGCGGATGTTCGAGCCGTCGCGCCGCCCGGCAAAAACGCGCGGCGTGCATCCGAGTTTTCCTTATTTCGTGCGCCTGGCCTACGGCTGGCTCCTGGCCGCATCGCTCCTGGGAGCCGCCGCTGCTCTTTGGGACCACTCAGGCGGGCTCTGGGGCGCCTCCCGGCACGCGCTGACCGTCGGATTCATCGCTGTAGTGGTATTTTGCGTGGGCCATCGCGTCCTGCCGGCATTTGCGGGGACGCGCCTGTTGTGGAGCACGCGGCTGATGTTCGCGGCGCTGGCGCTGCTCGTGCTTGGTTGCACGCTGCGAGTTCCCTCGGAGGCCCTGGCCTATGAGGGTTACGCGAACTGGGCCTGGTCCGTCCTGCCAGTCTCGGCCATGCTCGAGTTGGCTGGAATCATGGCGTTCGCAGCGAATATCTTCGGCACATTTCTCTTCGAGCCAAGCCATCGCGCTCAGCAGCCCTACCTCGACGCCTCCTGCTGAGATTTTCGCTCCTGAAGAGATGGACCGCGCGAAAATCGGGCGGTTTTGCGACGACGAAGAATCTCGGCGCCGGAACGGCGGTCACCTCCGACGCTGGGGTGGGTATCTTCCGTAATTCTCAATAATCAGCCCAGAAACGAAGCTAGGTCCTTCTTGGCTTGCGGCGCGCTCCCGCTCTCTTTAATGGCTTTGATTTTAGAAGGCGCAGAGCGCGGCCTTTGTGAATGGCGACGTGATCCGTCTTATCGCTGCGGATCAGATACTGCGGTTCGTCTTTCGAGGCATGGTGGACGTAGCCCTTGAAGCGGAAGTCGGAGGTAACCTTCTTGAGGATCATGCCGCGGACGCGCCCCGCCTCCGAATTCCACGCCACGTGATCCCCGCGCTTGAATGTCTTGGCCATGCGCTTCTGCTCAACTCGGCGAAATCGCCGCCGGAAAACTTCAGTATCCGCCAAACTCTTCGGCACGAACATCGTCCTCGTTCACGCCGGCGCTCTGCAGCATCTGCTGCATCGCGGCCACGAACGCGGGCGGCCCCGCGATGTAATAAATCGGCCCTTGAAGATGGCTGAGGTGCTTCACCAGCATCTCGCGATTGATGAAGCCCCGCTCACCGGACCACTGCGCCGCAGACCGTTCCATTTCCGACATGGACGGGACCAGCTTGATTTTCGTATGCGAGGCTGCGAGCTCCTGCAAATCGGCCAGGAACGCGGCGTCCTCCGGTCGCCGGTTCGAGTAAAGCAGATAAAGCTGATGCGGCAACTTGTCCTTAGCCGCTTGGCGCAAAATGCTGCGAAACGGTGTGATTCCAATGCCCCCGGCCAGAAACACCGCCGGCTTTTCCGTGGTCTTGTGCAGGGTGAACGAGCCCATCGGGCCGTCCAATTTCACCTGCGTGCCGATGGGCAGCCTGCCGAAAACGCGTTTGAACGCGGTATCGCGCATGCGTGTGGCAAACATCAGTTCGTCCTCGTACGGAGCGCTGGCAATCGAGAAGGTTCGCACCGCTCCTTCCGAATCGTTTTCGGGCGGGTCGATCAGGGTCAGATCGGCGAACTGCCCCGGTTTGAACTGAAAGCCCGCCGGCTTTTCAAGGTGCAAAGCGGTCGTTCGTTCGGCAACGGCGTCCCGTCGGGTTAACTTGACCATGTACACCGGCATTGCGTTCTCCTCGTTAAGCGGCCCAACCGGGAATCCGCAGAGATCTTCGTCGCCCTCAGTTCCGAGCGATTCCCGGAGCCGATCCATTCTCGATCCAAACTCTCTTTCAGTACCTCATGTGCCCGCCAGGACGCAACAGCAGATCGGGAGCTGAACTCCTTCGGGCGAGGGTGCCCGCATGCATCCATCTCGCCCGCCAGCGCATAAGAAAAAATTATGATTTCCGCAAGAATTACAAATTGGACTTATTGCGGCCCTCAGGCGTCTACTGGGTGGCACGCGATTCTTCCGCGGCCTCGCTCCAGCCGGTCGCCTGCAGCACCAGGCGGAGCGGCCCGGCAAACGCGGGATATGGACGGCGCCAGTGATGAGCAACCTGCTCGTACTTGTAAGGATTCGGCGGGGGCCACCGGCCTGAGCCCAGCTCAGGCGGTTCCGCCCCGCACCTGAACCCAGGCCGCGGGGCTTTTTAATTTGAGGGTGGTTAGCGGGAAG
Organism: Candidatus Acidiferrales bacterium; assembly: GCA_046705825.1. Classification (GTDB taxonomy): domain Bacteria; phylum Acidobacteriota; class Terriglobia; order Acidiferrales; family UBA7541; genus Palsa-295. Next base: position 8,475 of record JBJKQB010000296.1, on the reverse strand, counting down.
GGCACCGGCAGCAAGTTCGCGGCAACACAGTTCGAGAAAGCGTCTGGCGAAGCACCCAAGTCGAATGCACAGCGACGAAATCAAGAAAGGGATTGCCCGAGCGCCGGCCCGGGCCATGTGGAAGGCTACTGGTCTGACCGATGCGGACCTGGCGCGCCCCCTGGTTGCAGTCGCCAACACCTGGACGGAAGTCACTCCCTGCAATTTCCATTTGCGCGCGCTCGCGGAACGGGTCAAAGAGGGCATTCGCGCCGCCGGCGGCACGCCCATCGAGTTCGACACCATCGCCGTTTCCGACGGCATCACCATGGGCACGGAAGGAATGAAAGCGTCGCTCGTGTCGCGCGAGATCGTCGCCGATTCGATCGAATTGGTGGTGCGCGCGCACGCCTTCGACGCGGTCGTGGCCATTTGCGGTTGCGACAAGACCATTCCCGGCACGGTCATGGCCCTTGCGCGCTTGAATATTCCCGGGCTTTCGCTCTATGGCGGGTCCATCGCGGCCGGGCGCTTTCATGGCCGCGAAGTGACCATTCAGGACGTTTTTGAAGCGGTAGGTGCTTGCGCCGCTGGCCGCATGACCCCGGCGGAAGTCACCGATCTCGAGAATGTGGCCTGCCCCGGCGCGGGCGCCTGCGGAGGCCAGTTCACCGCCAACACGATGGCCACCGCGATCACCTTCCTGGGCATTTCGCCCATGGGCGCCAACGAAATTCCAGCCACGGATCCGCGCAAGGAAAAAGTGGCGTTTGATTGCGGCAAAACCGTGATGAAGCTGCTGGCGGACGACGTTCGCCCGCGCCAGGTCATCACGCACAAATCCCTGCAAAATGCCATTGCCTCCGTGGCGGCGACCGGTGGTTCGACGAACTCTGTGCTGCACCTCCTCGCCATTGCACGCGATGCTGGGGTTGAACTGACCATTAAGGAATTCGATCGCATCTCCGCGAAAACGCCTTTGCTCGCGGACCTCAAGCCCTTCGGGCGCTTTGCCGCTCCGGACATGTTCGAGGCCGGCGGCATGCGCCTGCTCGGGAGGCGTTTGCAGCAAGCGGGCTTGCTCCAGGACGGCCCCACCGTTTCCGGAAAGACTCTGTTCGCTGAAATCGAGGCCGCATCCGAGACGAGCGGCCAGGAAGTTCTGCGCCCGCTTTCGAATCCGCTGAAGAAGGACGGCGGGCTGGCCATTCTCTACGGTTCGCTCGCTCCGGAAGGCTGCGTGGTGAAACTCGCCGGGCACGAACGCCTGCTGCATCGCGGTCCCGCGCGCGTTTTCGATTCGGAAGAAGCCTCCTTCGAGGCGGTCCAGCAGCGCAAGATCAAGCCCGGCGATGTGGTCGTGATCCGCTACGAGGGGCCGCGCGGCGGGCCCGGCATGAGGGAAATGCTCGCGGTCACCGGCGCTCTGGTGGGGCAAGGGCTGGGCGAATCGATTGCTTTGATCACGGACGGGCGCTTCAGCGGCGCGACGCACGGCTTGATGGTGGGGCACGTCGCTCCGGAGGCGGCGCGTGGCGGACCCATCGCACTGGTGCGCGAGGGCGACATCATCACGCTTGACGTTCGCGCGCGGCGGCTCGATGTGGACGCCAATCTCGAAGAGCGCCGCAAGCAGTGGAAAGCCCCCGCACCCAAATATTCAACCGGCGTGATGGCCAAGTACGCGCGGCTGGTCTCGTCGGCTTCGGAAGGCGCAATCACAACCGCAGACTCTGTTCTGCAATGAGGAGATGAACATGGCGAAGATGTTCTGGCAAGACGACGCGAATCCGCGAGCCCTCGAGGGAAAGCGCATCGCCGTGCTCGGTTACGGCAGCCAGGGGCGCGCGCACGCCCTCAACCTGCGCGACAGCCATTTGAATGTAACCGTGGGGCTGCGCCGCGGCGGGCCTTCCTGGGCGCAGGCGGAGAAGGATGGCTGGACTCCCATCGCGCCCGCCGATGCCGCGGAAGGCGCGGACGTCATCGTCATGCTGGCGCCCGACATGGCGCAGCCCGCGCTGTACGCCAACGAAGTTGCGCCCGGCCTGAAGCCTGGCGCGATGCTGCTCTTCTCCCACGGATTTAACATTCACTACGGCCAGATTCGCCCGCCGCAGAACATCGACGTGACCATGGTCGCCCCCAAGGGCCCCGGCAATCTCGTCCGCCGGCAGTACGAAGCGGGCGGCGGCGTGCCTTGCTTGCTGGCGGTGCATCAGGATGCGTCCGGGCACGCGCACGATCGCACGCTGGCTTACGCGCACGCCATTGGCGGAACGCGCGCCGGCGTGATTCAAACCACTTTTTCCGAAGAGACCGAGACGGATCTTTTCGGCGAGCAGGCCGTGCTCTGCGGCGGCATTCGCGAGCTGATTCAGGCCGGCTGGGAAACGCTGGTGAAGGCGGGGTATCAGCCGGAAGCGGCGTATTTCGAGTGCCTGCATGAAGTGAAGTTGATTGTGGACCTGATTTATGAGGGCGGCATCGCCAAAATGCACCAGTTCGTCAGCGAGACCGCCAAGTACGGCGACATCACGCGCGGCCCTCGTGTGATCGACGCGCACGTCCGCGAGAACATGAAAACCATCCTCGAAGAGATTCAGTCCGGCAAATTCGCCAAGGAGTGGGTGCTGGAAAACCAGGCGGGGCGGCCGGAATATTCGAAATTGCTCGAGCGCGACCGCAACCACCCCATCGAAAAGGTGGGCGAGGAACTGCGCGCTCAAATGTCCTGGCTGAAGCCGGAAGCTTCAACCGCGGCCCGAGGTGGAAAATGAAAGGCGCGCAATTCGTGGTGAAAGCCCTCGAACGCGAGGGCGTCGAATTCATATTTGGCTATCCCGGCGGCGCGATCATGCCGGTGTACGACGCGCTGCTGGATTCGCCTATCAAGCACATCCTGGTGCGCCACGAACAGGCTGCCGCTCTGGCCGCCGACGGCTACGCGCGCGCGACGGGCAAGGTGGGCGTGTGCATGGCCACCTCCGGCCCTGGCGCGACGAACCTCGTCACCGGAATCGCGAACGCCTACATGGATTCGGTCCCGCTGGTCGCCATCACCGGGCAGGTCGCTACGCCGCTGATGGGTACCGACGCGTTCCAGGAAGTCGATATTTTCGGCATCACCCTGCCGGTGGTGAAGCACAGTTTCCTCGTCGATGATGCCGCGGATCTGCCTCGCACGATTCACGAAGCCTTCCGCATCGCGCAGTCCGGGCGGCCGGGGCCGGTGCTGATCGACTTGCCGAAGGATGTCGCCAACGCGGAAGGCGATTTCCAGTTCTACGGCAGCGAGGCGCATTGCGCGCCGGAGCCGGACCGCGAGTCGATCGCGCGCGCCGCGCAGTTGATTCAGAACGCGCATCGCCCGGTGATCTACGCGGGCGGCGGAATCGGCCTGGCCGGAGCGCTGAACGAATTCCGCTCTTTCGTGGAAGCGACGCGCATCCCGGTGATTTCCACGCTGAAGGGAATCGGCGCGATTCCCACAAAGCACCCGCTGTTTCTGGGCATGATGGGCATGCACGGGACGAAGCCGGCGAACCATGCGGTGCAGGCCTGCGATCTGCTGATCTGCATCGGCGCGCGCTTCGACGATCGCGCCACCGGCAAGCTCGCGGGCTTCGCCACGGGCGCGCGCGTGATCCACATGGACGCGGACGCCTCCGAAATCGGCAAGCTGCGCCACGCGGACGCCCCGCTGGTCGGCGATTTGAAGAAGACGCTTCGCGCGCTCACCACCACTTCTCTCGACGGCGACGCCTGGCGGCACCAGTGCCTCTCCTGGAAGGAGGCGCACGCCTGGAACTACGATGCGCCCGCACCGGGAATTTACGCGCCCTGGTTCCTCAAGCGGCTGGCGCAGCGCGCGCCGGAAAACGCGATTGTGGCTTGCGACGTCGGCCAGCATCAGATGTGGGTCGCGCAGCACTTCGACTTTGCGCGCCCCGAGCAGCATCTGAGCAGCGGCGGCCTGGGCACCATGGGCTTCGGCCTCCCTGCGGCGATCGGCGCGCAGCTCGCGCATCCGAACGCGACGGTCATCAACGTTTCGGGCGACGGCTCGATCATGATGAACCTGCAGGAACTCGCCACCCTGCGCCGCTACGATTTGCCGGTCAAGATCGTCCTGTTCGACAATCGCGCGCTGGGCATGGTGCGGCAGTGGCAGGAACTGTTCCACGCGCAGCGCTACAGCGAAGTCGACCTCTCGGACAATCCCGACTTCTCGCGCGTCGCCGAATCGATGGGCATTCCCGCGTTCCGCGTCGAGAGCAAAGCGCACATCGAAGACGCTATCGATCATCTGCTGGCGACGCCCGGGCCGGTGCTGGCCCACGTTGTCATCGACCAGATGGCCAACGTGTGGCCGATCGTCGGGCCCGGCAAGACCAATTCCGAAATGATGGACGCCACGCTTCAGGCATCTCGCAGGGAAGCCAGGCCGTGAACGTGCTCACACTCCAGCTGCGCGTCAAAAACGAAGAGGGCGCGCTGCTGCGCGTTCTGAGCATGACGCGCCGCCGCCGTTTCGATCTGGTCCGCCTCAATGCGGATTCTTCCGCCGACGGCCGCTTCCTCGACGTTCGCATGACCGTGCAGGCCGAGCGCTCCGGGCCCGCTTTCGTGCGCCAGATTGAAAAGCTGGTGGACGTCGATCAAGTCGAAGTGGTGAAGTCCGCCGAAGCCGATGGCGGCGCGCGCGCCTGCTGAATTGTGCGTGCTGCCGTCGCGCTCCGCCGCACTTTTTTCTGACGGACGCGCGGCCTATGCCCTCTCGCGCTCTGCCCGCTTTCTCCGTATGATCTAGCGCATGCCCACTTCGATTGCCTTTCGTCACGCCGCCATCCTCGGCACCGGCCTGATTGGCGGCTCATTCGGCCTCGCCCTGCGCAAACATTTTCCTGAGATCGCGATCGTTGGCTTCGATCGCGCGGAGGTGCTCGAGCGGGCGGCCGCACGCGGCGCCATTCACGAGAGCGCCCCAAGCATTCCAGACGCCGTTCGCGGCGCCGATCTCGTCTACATTGCGCTTCCCATCGGCGCAACGCTGGACGCGCTATCCACCATCGCTGCAGCCGCCGCGAATCATGCGCTGATCACAGACTCATGCAGCGCGAAGGCTCTCGTCTGCAAGGAAGCGGCGATTCGCTTCAAACAGGGCGCGCGCTTTCTCGGCGGCCATCCCATGGCCGGAAAGGAAGCCTCGGGAATCGACAATGCGGCAGCCGGTCTTTTTCGCGGCGCGCCGTACGCGCTGATTGCGCCGGAATCCGATCCGGACGCGCGCATGCACGAATTTGCCCGCCTCTTGCGCGGCATTGGCGCCAAACCGGTTTGGTGCGACGCCGAGACGCACGATTGGGCGGTCGGCATCGTTTCGCACTTGCCGCAACTCGTTGCCGTGGCGTTGGCGCGCGTCGTTTCCGGCGAAATCGACGAAACAGGCCTCCCGCTCACGCTCGCGGGCAAGGGTCTGCAGGACACGCTCCGGTTGGCGGGAAGCCCTTACCAGGTGTGGCGCGACGTCTTTCTGGCGAATCGCGAAAACGCCGCGCGCTCGCTCGAACGCCTCGCGCAGGAAATCGAGCACCTGCGCAGAAATCTTTCAAGCAAGGAATTGGAAGAAGAATTTCGTGCCGCGAACGAACTTTTCGCCCTGCTCCACCAGGAACAAGAGAAAACAGAAGGTTAGCTTCTGCGCTGCGTCCACGGCTCGTTGAGAGTTCGGAACCATGTCATATAAAGCAGGCACAGGGATCGCCATCAAAATGCGGCATAACTGCGGCGTGAAATGCCCGGCAAGCGTTTCTGACCGCGGAATCCTGCCCTGCAAAGCCCGCTACTCTATCAGAAGTCGCTCAAAACAAAAAATAGCGCTGCGCCAGCGGCAGAACGTGCGCCGGCTCGCAGGTCAGCAACTCGCCGTCGACGCGCACTTCGTAGGTTTCCGCATCGACTTCGATGTTCGGCGTGGCGTCGTTCAGCAGCAAGTCCTTCTTGCCGATCTTCCGGCAGTTGCGCACAGCCGCGGCCTTCTTGCTGATCCGCAATCGTTCCGGAAGGCCGGCCGAAATCGCTTCCTGCGACACGAAGGTCAAGCTCGTCCCCGCCGTGGCGCCGCCGAAACTGCCGAACATCGGCCGGTAGAGCACAGGCTGCGGCGTGGGAATCGACGCGTTCGGATCGCCCATCGCGCTCCAGGCGATGAATCCTCCCTTCACCACCATTTCCGGTTTCGCTCCAAAAAACGCCGGCTTCCATAGCACCAGATCCGCCAGCTTGCCCGGCTCGATCGAACCAATGTGTTCGGCCACGCCATGCGTGATCGCCGGATTGATCGTGTACTTCGCCACGTAGCGCTTCGCGCGGAAATTGTCGTTGCGCGTCGAATCCTCCGGCAGTGCACCGCGCTGCACTTTCATTTTGTGCGCCGTCTGCCATGTGCGCATCACCACTTCGCCGATGCGCCCCATGGCCTGCGAATCGCTCGACAGCATGCTCAGCACGCCCAGGTCGTGCAGGATGTCTTCCGCCGCAATCGTCTCCGGGCGGATGCGGCTTTCGGCGAACGCCACGTCCTCCGGAACGTTCGGGTTCAGGTGATGGCACACCATCAGCATGTCCAGATGCTCGGCAATCGTGTTGATCGTGTACGGGCGCGTGGGATTCGTCGACGACGGTAGAATATTCGGAAACGACGCGATGCGAATGATGTCTGGCGCATGGCCGCCGCCCGCGCCCTCGGTGTGATACGTATGAATCGCGCGTCCGGCAATGGCTTCGACCGTCGTTTCGAGGAATCCTGCCTCATTGATCGTGTCCGTGTGGATTGCCACCTGCACGTCGTATTGATCCGCAACGCGCAGGCAGGCATCGATGGCCGCTGGCGTCGTGCCCCAATCCTCGTGCAACTTCAGCCCGCACGCCCCTGCCGCGATTTGCTCCTTCAGAGGCTCCATCGTCGACGCATTGCCTTTCCCCAGAAACCCGAAATTCATCGGCCACGCGTCGGCCGCCTGCAGCATCCGCGCGAGATTCCATGCTCCCGGCGTGCAGGTGGTCGCAGCGGTACCCGTTGCCGGGCCCGTCCCTCCGCCAATCATCGTGGTGATCCCGTTGGAAATTGCTTCGTAGACTTGCTGCGGCGAAATGAAATGAATGTGGCTGTCGATTCCCCCTGCGGTGACGATCAGGTTTTCCCCCGCAATCACTTCCGTGGCGGCGCCGATCACCAGTTCCGGATCGACGCCCTCCATCGTGTCGGGATTCCCCGCTTTTCCCACCTTCACGATGCGCCCGTCCTTGATCCCGATGTCTCCCTTGACGATGCCCCAGTAATCCAGGATCATCGCGTTCGTGATCACCAGGTCCAGTGCGCCGTGTTCCTCTTCACGTCTGGCGTTGGCGCTTTGGCCCATGCCATCGCGAATCACTTTGCCCCCGCCGAACGTCACTTCATCGCCGTAGTGCGTGAAGTCCTTCTCGATCTCGATGATCAGCTCGGTATCGGCCAGACGAATGCCATCGCCCTTTGTCGGTCCGTACAAATCAGCGTAAGTTTGCCGCGCAATCTTCATTGTTTCGCTTTCCCGCTCGCAACCCGCCTGCGGCTTTCACGCGGAACATTACACCTTGCCCAGCGCCCGTTTCCGCACTTCCGGATCGTCCAGCGCGCCGTTCACGCTGCCGCTGAAGCCGTGCGCGATGCGCCGCCCTCGCAATTCCGTCAACTCGACTTCCTTTTGTTCGCCGGGCTCGAAACGAACGGCCGTCCCCGCAGGAATATTCAGCCGCATCCCGTAGGCGCTGCCGCGATCGAAAAACAGCTCGCGGTTGACCTCGAAAAAATGGAAGTGGCTCCCGACCTGCACCGGGCGGTCGCCCTTGTTCTGCACCAGCACGCGGACCGTCCGCCGGCCTGCGTTCGCCTCGATCGCGCCGGCGGCTTCGTCAAACAAATATTCTCCGGGAATCATGCGTCCTCGCACGAAAACGGGGCTTCGCCCCTCATTTGATCGGGTCGTGGATGGTGACCAGCTTCGTCCCATCCGGAAACGTGGCCTCTACCTGCACTTCGTGAATCATTTCGGGCACGCCGTCCATGACGTCGGCGCGTTTCAGGATCGTGGCTCCGAAGCTCATGATCTCCGCTACCGTCTTGCCATCGCGAGCCGCTTCCATGACTTCGGCGGAAAGAATGGCCACTGCTTCGACATAATTCAGCTTCAGGCCGCGGGCCTGCCTCCGGCGCGCCAGGTCCGCTGCTACGACGATCATCAATTTTTCCTGCTCGCGTGGCGTCAGGTGCAAAGCAGCTCCCGTAATGCATCCCGTTCGCCCACTCTTTCCGCTCGCATGATCAATTCACCTTGCGCGGGCGGATCGCGTCGCGCCCATAAAGCAGTCTTTTCGCCACGTTCCACAACGAATGCAGGCCCGCGATGGCGTCGCGCCCGTGCACCGCGAGGCAGCGCACCACTACGCCGTGCG
>JBJKQB010000295.1:0-14373 GCA_046705825.1 Candidatus Acidiferrales bacterium | reverse complement strand
TTGCCGATGCCGCGCATCTTCATTTTGGCCATGGAGCCGTACTGCTTCATCATGCGGCGCATGTCCGCGTACTGTTTCAGCACTTCATTGACCTGCTGCACGCTTGTGCCGCTGCCGCGGGCGATGCGCTTGCGGCGCTTGCCGTCGATCAGATGGTGATTGGCGCGCTCGGCCGCGGTCATGGAATTGATGATGGCTTCGATGTATTTCAGGCGGCTTTCGTCGATGGAGGCGTCCTTGGGGAGCTTAGCGAAAGGGCCAATTTTGGGCAGCATGCCCATGAGCTGTTCGAGCGAGCCCATCTTGCGAATCTGGCGGAGCTGGTCGCGGAAATCCTCGAGGGAGAAGTCGGCTTCGCGGAGCTTGCGTTCGAGTTCGCGCGCTTTCTTCTCGTCGATGGTTTTCTCGGCGCGCTCGATCAAGCCGAGCACGTCGCCCATGCCCAGAATGCGGCCGACGATGCGCTCGGGATAGAAGGGCTCGAGCGCGTCGTATTTTTCGCCCACGCCAACGAACTTTACGGGCGCGCCGGTCACTTTGCGGATGGAGAGGGCCGCGCCGCCGCGCGCGTCGCCGTCCATTTTGGTGAGGATCACGCCGGTGACGCCGAGGCGCTTGTGGAATTCGCCGGCCGAGTTGACCGCGTCCTGGCCGATCATGGCGTCGGCGACGAAAAGCATCTCGGAGGGGTTCAGCTCGCGCTTGAGCGTCGAGAGTTCGTTCATCAATTCGTCGTCGATGTGCAGTCGGCCGGCGGTATCGACGAGGATCACGTCGTAGGCCGAGAGTTTCGCTTCGCGCGTCGCGCCGCGCACGATTTCCAGGGGCTTGTCCGTGCCCGTGCCGGGCCAGAGGGGCGTGTTCGTCGCCTTCGCCACCTGAGCCAACTGCTCGCGGGCGGCTGGGCGGTAGACGTCGGTCGAGACGACAATGGGGCGATGGCCGTGTTCAGCGAGCCATTTGCCGAGCTTGCCGGTGGAGGTGGTCTTGCCCGAACCCTGCAGGCCGACGATGAGCCAGACGGTGGGCGGCTTGGAGCCGAACTGCGGTTTGGCCTCACGGCCGAGCAGGTCGGACAATTCGTCGCGAACGATCTTCACCACTTGCTGATCGGGCGAGAGTTGCAGGAGAACTTCCGAGCCGAGCGCCTTTTCGCGGATATGCGCGACGAATTCGTCGACTACGCCCAGGTTGACGTCGGCATCCAGCAATGATTCGCGGATTTCGCCCAGCGCCAGGTCCAGGTGCTCTTCCGAGAGTTTTCCCTGCCCGCGCAGATTCTTGAAGGTGCGCTGCAGTTTCTCGGTTAGGGTCTCAAACATTTGTGCGACTCACGATCCTTGCAGAACCAGGCGAAGCGCTTTCACCGCGCCAGGGGTCTTTTGCCATTGTATCAATTCTGTCGAGCGGAGAAAGTCAGCCGCTGGCGTGAGGAGCTCGGCGGAATCGCGCATCCGCTTTCCTGCTAAAATGAAAGCCATGCCCATCCCCATCGATGTGCGCAAGAAGCCGATCAGCGTGAAAATCCACGTGTCGACGGGCGAAGGAGTGGAAATCACCTGGTCGGACGGGCACACCAGCCGCTACGATTTTCCTTACCTGCGCGAGCACTGCCCGTGCGCGTTGTGCAATGACGAGCGGGAGAAGAAGGCCAAGTTCGGCGCGGGCAGCGGCTCCTCGGCCGCTCTGCCCATGTTCAAGCCGCGCGTGAAGGCCAAGTCCGCCACGGCGGTGGGCAATTACGCCATCCAGATCGAGTTCACCGACGGCCACGCCACGGGAATTTTCAGCTTCGACTATCTGCGCGAAATATGCCCCTGCGAAGCCTGCGCCCGCGAATTCCGCCCTCAATCCAGCGAAACGACGGCCTGACCTCCCGGCGCCGGCGGCCAGCGAGCCACGACTACTCGGCGGGTCAAGCCGAAACCGGGCTTGCCTGCAGCTCGGAGGTGCAGTGCGGGCAGCGCTTGGCGGCGATGGGAATGTCCATGGCGCAGCGCGGGCAGTTCTTGGTTGTTGGCGCGGCCGGAGCGGGCTTGGACCAGCGGTTCACCTGGCGCACCAGCAGGAACACGGCGAACGCCACAATCGCGAAGTCGATGATGGTGTTGACGAACATACCGTAATTGATGGTCGCCGCCCCCGCCGCTTTGGCCGCGGCCACCGTGGGATACGATTTCCCCGAGATGTTCAGGAACAGGTTGGAGAAATCCACTCTGCCCAGGACCAGACCGAGCGGCGGCATGATCACGTCGTTCACCAGCGAGCTGATGATGCGGCCGAACGCCGCGCCGATAATGATGCCGACGGCCATGTCCAAAACGTTGCCGCGCATTGCGAAGGCTTTGAATTCTTTCAGCATTTTTTATTCCTCCCGCGTGTTGTGTCTGCGCTCCTGATTCCCGGAGCCCGGTTCGATTTTCCCGTCCGCGCTGTACGGCGTGGCGGGCTTGGCCGAGCGCAGAGACAGCCCCGCCCCAATCAGTCCTCGCACCAGGAGCACCGCGCCGGAAACTCCGATCAGCAGGCTGGCATCCTTCAAAGCAAGCAGCGGAATCGCGATCAGCAGGATCCCGACGATGCCGAGCGAGCCGGCGCGCACGGAAGTCAACATGCGCCCCTCGCCGGGCGCCGGACGCGTCCAAGCACGCGCGGCCCAGAACACAAAGACGAAACCGAGCAGGATCAGCACACCCGGATGCGAGGGAAGGGCCAGGCTGTGCGTGGCGGCCAGGAGCACGAGCAGGCCTCCCAGAAGCAGGACGATGAATTCATTGAGCAGGCGGAACAGGTTCATGGAGTTTGGCATGGCGGCCTTGGCCGGATTATCGCTTAGGGCGGCGAGCGGCGTAAACCCTTTCCTCTTTTTTGCGCGCCGTTACGCGCCGGCAGCTGGCTGCTTGTGATTCCCGGCGCACTGGTTTCTCCAAAGGGAGTGCTACAATGACCAGCTTCTCCTGCTGCATCCGCGTGCAGCGGAGTGCATCGAATGGCAAGGAGAGATTCTTTGCACAGGGTAATCATCATTGGAAGCGGGTGCGCGGGGCTGACCGCGGCCATCTACACGGCGCGCGCGGAGCTGAAGCCGCTGGTGTTTGACGGCTACGAGCCCGGCGGGCAGCTGGCGCTCACCACGCTGGTCGAGAATTTTCCGGGTTTTCCCGACGGCATTCTCGGCCCCGAACTGATCGAAAATTCGCGCAAGCAGGCGCAGCGCTTCGGCGCGGAATTCCGTTCGGGCGCGGTGGCTTCGGCGGATCTGAGCCGCCGGCCATTCAAGATCGTGGTGGGCAAAGACAGCTTCGAGTGCGAAACGCTGATCATTGCCGCGGGCGCTTCCGCGCGCATGCTGGGAATCGAATCGGAGAAGCATCTGCTGGGCCACGGCGTTTCCACCTGCGCGACCTGCGACGGCTATTTCTTCCGCGAGCGCGAGATTCTGGTGGTGGGCGGCGGGGACACGGCCATGGAAGAGGCCAATTTCCTGACGCGCTTCGCCAAGCGCGTCACCGTCGTGCACCGCCGCAACGAGTTCCGCGCCACGAAGATCATGCTGGACCGCGCGCGGGCGAATCCGAAGATCACCTTTCTGACACCGTACGTAGTCGAGGAAATCCACAACGTGGAAAACAAGTCGGTCGAGATGGTCACGCTGCGGCAGGTGGAAACGAAAGCGACGCAAAAGATCGCGGTGGAAGGCGTGTTTGTGGCCATTGGCCACGATCCGAACACGAAGGTCTTCCAAGGCCAGCTGGATATGGACGATGCCGGGTACATCCGCACGCACGATGGCCCGGTGACCAGCGTGCCGGGAGTATTTGCCGCCGGGGACGTTCAGGACCGGCGCTATCGCCAGGCGGTGACCGCGGCGGGGTCGGGGTGCATGGCCGCGCTGGAGGCTGAAAAATTCCTGGAAGAGCACGCCATGATCGAGCACAAGACAGCTTGAAAAGCAGTGGCGAGTGGCTGGAAGCGATCACGCGCGCACTCAATTCTTTCTGCCTGGGGAGTTGTTCCTTAATTTTTCTACGCGCTCGCCGGTAGCCACGCAGCGCTGAGTCTGTGGCATAATCCGCCGTGCATGTCGACTGAGCCCTCCGCCCAGGCTGTTCGCGCTCCCTTCCATCCGATGCGTTCCCTGCTGCTGCATCTTTCCGAGAGCAAGCGGCTGGCCCCGCTGATGATGAACAACCCGGTCAGCCGGCGAGTGGCGCGGCGCTTCGTCGCGGGCGACAATCTGGACGACGCGGTAGCCGCCGCGCGCGCCATCAATCAAGCGCGGCAAACGGCAAGCCTGGACATGCTGGGCGAGAACGTGACCGACGAAGCGAGCGCGCGCCGCAGCGCCGAAAATTATCTGGCGATTTTCGATCGCATCGCGCAGGAGCGGCTGGAAGCGAACGTATCGCTGAAATTGACGCAGCTGGGCCTCGATCTGGGAACGGAGCTTTGCGAGGAGCTGGTCGGCAAGATCGTGACGCACGCGGCACGCTGCTCGAATTTCGTGCGCGTGGACATGGAGGGCTCGCCGTACACGGAGCGCACGATTGGTGTCGTGAAGCGGGTGCGCGCGCAACACGAAAACGTGGGCACGGTCATGCAGGCCTATCTCTACCGCACGGAACAGGACGTGCGCGAACTGCTCGAGATCGGCTGCCGCATCCGGCTGTGTAAGGGCGCGTACAACGAGCCGCCCTCGGTGGCCTTCCCGCAAAAATCGGAGGTGGACGCGAACTACGTGAAGCTGATGAAGATTCTGCTGCCCAGCGGGATCTATCACGGGATCGCCACGCACGATCCCGCCATGCTGCAGGCCACCAGGGAATTCGCGCGGGAGAAGAAGATCGATCGCGAGCAGTTCGAATTCCAGATGCTCTACGGCATCCGCACCGACTTGCAGAAGCAACTGGTGCGCGAGGGCTACCGGCTGCGCATTTACATTCCTTATGGCACCGACTGGTTCCCCTATTTCATGCGTCGCCTGGCCGAACGCCCCGCCAACTTGACCTTCTTTCTCCGTTCCCTCCTTCCCCGCCGAAGCTAAGCGCCACCCAGGAACCGGCTCGCTCATTTTCTGCAAAGATACATTGACCTAAGTGCTTTCCCGCGCGAGAATTACCGGAGCGTCTCTGACGCTCGAAGTTCAGGGAAAACCCGCTTAGCCCTCGGGTTTTGCGCTCAGGCTGTTTGTAAGTCCAGCCTTTTCCGAACTGAGCAGCGGGATTTCCAGCAAGCCCCACGGGACTACAGTGAAGCTCAGCCTCAGACTGATCCTGTTCCTGGTCATTGGCATCACCATCGTCACTTTCGTGATCGCGCGGAACCAGGTGCGCTCGGAAAAGCGGGGGCTGCGGGCCGATCTCGAGCGGCGCGCGGAAATCCTGGCGGAGAGCCTGCAGGAAATTGTCGAGCCGGCGATGGAAAGAGGCTCGCGCACGCAGCTGCGGCACATTGTAGACCGCTTTGGCAATCGGGAGCGGCTGGCCGGGGTGGCCATTTACGACGCGGCCGGGAAAGTGCTGGCGCAAAGTTCGAGCCTGGTCACCAAGTTTCCGACGCCTCCGGTTCCCGTCGAGAGGATCGAGAAAACGGACAAGGGCGTGAGCGAGTTCGTGCAGTTAAGCAGCGAACCGATGCACGCGTATTATCTCCCGCTGCACTCGCATTCGCCGGAGAAGATCGACGGCATCCTGGGGATTTTCCACGACGCGGGTTATATCGAAGCGCAAAGTGAGGCGATCTGGCGGGACACGGTATGGCACGCCGTCGCCCAGGTTTTCCTGGTCGTGCTGGTCACCCTGCTGATTATCCGCTGGACGATCGTCCTGCCCATTTCACGGACCGCGCAATGGATGAAGGATCTGCGCAGCGGACGCGCCACGCAGCGCCCGCCCCTTCCGAAGGATGATTTCTTCGGCCCGCTTTCGAAGGAAGTAGACAACCTGGCGAGGAGCCTGGCGGAGGCGCGAGCCACGGCGGCGGAGGAGGCGCATCTGCGCGAGACGGGCGTGTCCATGTGGACCGCGGAGCGCCTGCGCGTGAGCCTGCAGCGCAAGCCGCTGGGGTCTCTGTTCGTGGTATCCAACCGCGAGCCCTACATGCACGTGGGCCGGGGCAAGAACATCGAAACAATGATACCGGCCAGCGGTCTGGTGACCGCGCTGGAGCCGGTGCTGCGCGCCTGCGACGGCACGTGGGTGGCGTTTGGATCGGGCGACGCCGACCGGGCCACGGTCGATTACCACGATCGCCTGCGCGTCCCGCCCGACCGGCCCGAATACACGTTGCGGCGCGTGTGGCTGTCGAAAGAAATCGAGCAGGGCTACTACTACGGTTTCGCCAACGAGGGGCTATGGCCGCTTTGCCACATCGCGCACACGCGGCCAGTGTTCCGCGCGACGGACTGGCAGGCTTACCAGGACGCGAACCGCAAGTTCGCGGACGCCGTCCTGGAAGAGATGCAGCGCACGCGGCAACCCTTGGTGCTGATCCAGGACTATCATTTCGCGCTGCTGCCGCGCATGTTGAAGGACGCGCGGCCGGACGCGCGCATCGCGATTTTCTGGCACATTCCCTGGCCCAATCCGGAAGCTTTCCGCATCTGCCCGTGGCAGCGGGAACTGCTCGACGGCCTGCTGGGCGCGGACCTGGTGGGTTTCCATATTCAGGCGCACTGCAATAATTTCCTGGAAACGGTGGACGCCGCGCTCGAATCGCGGATCGAGTGGGAGCGTTTTGCGGTGAAGCGCAACCGGCACATCACGCTGGTACGCCCTTTCCCGATCAGCGTCGATTTCCGGGAGACGGAATCGGCCGCCGCGATCACCGCATCGCCGTACGACTTGCGCTCCCAGATCCTGCAGAAGCTCGGAATCAAGGCCAGTTTCCTGGGTGTCGGAGTAGACCGCGTCGACTACACCAAAGGAATCATCGAACGCTTTCGCGGGATCGAGCGTTTTCTGGAGAAGTATCAATCCTACCGGGAGAAATTCACGTTCGTTCAGATCGGCGCACCCAGCCGCACGAATATCCAGCGCTATCACGATCTGCAGGCGGAAGTTCAGGCCGAAGCCGACCGCATCAACCTGCGATTCCAGACCAAGGAATGGAAACCGATTGCCCTGCTCATGCGCCACCACAATCACAGCGAGATTCTGCCGTATTACCGCGCGGCGGACCTGTGCATGGTGACTTCGCTGCACGACGGCATGAATCTTGTGGCGAAGGAATTCGTGGCCACGCGCGCGGACGAGGAGGGGGCATTGATCCTGAGCCCCTTCACGGGGGCGGCACGGGAACTGCGCGATGCGCTGATCGCCAATCCCTATGACGCCGACCAGTTAGCCGAAGCCATCCGCCTGGCTCTGGAAATGGACGCACAGGACCGGCATATGCGCATGCAGCGGTTGCGGCGCACGGTGCGGGAGCACAATGTCTATCATTGGGCCGGGAATCTGATTTCCGAGCTGGCCGAAATCCGGACCGAAGAGAGTAAGGCCACGGCACCGGAAGAAGCGATTTCCGCCCAGACGTAGCAGACTCTGGCGATCAAGGGAATGCCCGCTCCGGCGTGGCCTGCTAGGCGATGCGCATCCTTGCGCGACGGTTCATCCATAAGCTGGATGGCCTCGATTGAAATTTCGACGAAAGGAAACGGACGCCGCTCCCTTTACAATTCCTGCAGTCGTCGAGCGGCCGAGCCCGCATAGCACTCACCCGGCAATTCCCGATCACTCGGCCCTCGACGGACTAATTTCCCGGGTTTCCCGCAGCTTCCGACCCGCTCTTTGCCACAGATGGGCTGGCTTTCTGCTCTTTTCTCATCGGGTGGATTCGATCCAGGGCCAGGTTCAATTCCAGCACGTTCACGCGCGGCTCGCCCAGAAAGCCCCATTCACGCTCCTGCGTATATTTCCGGACGAGCGCCTCGACCTGCTGCTGCGTCATTCCGCGCTCATGCGCCACGCGCGGCATCTGAAATTCCGCGGATGCCGGCGTGATGTCTGGATCGAGGCCCGAAGCCGACGCGGTCACCAGATCGATGGGCACGGGCGCGTTCGGATTTTCCTTCCGCTCCTCGGCCACGCGAGCTTCCACTTCCTCGATGAGCTTTTGATTGGTCGGCCCGAGCTGCGAGCCGTTGGAGGCTGTTGCATCGTAGCCATTTCCGGCGTCCGACGGGCGCGAGTCGAAATAGCCCGCGCCTGAAAACTCCTGCCCGATCAATTTCGAACCGACGATCGCGCCGTTCTTGCGAATCAACTCGCCGTTGGCCTGTTTGGGGAAGAGGAGCTGAGCGATGCCGGTCACGACCAGGGGATAGATGATGCCAAGGAGAATGGTGGTGAAGATGGTCATCAGAATCGCGGTGATCAGATTCTTTTTCATAAAGCTCCTAAGCCAGGTGCACGTACGTGATCAGCATGTCGATCAGCTTGATGCCGATGAAGGGAACCATGATTCCGCCCGCCCCGTAGATCCAAAGATTCCTGCGCAGCAGCGCCGCCGCGGACATGGGGCGGTACTTCACGCCGCGCAGGGCCAAGGGAATCAAGACGATGATCACGATGGCGTTGAAGATGACCGCCGAAAGAATCGCCGATTGCGGCGTGCGCAGGTGCATGATGTTCAGCGCGTTCAGCACCGGGAAGGCGCCGGCAAACATGGCGGGAATGATGGCAAAGTATTTGGCCACGTCGTTGGCGATGGAGAAGGTGGTCAGCGAGCCGCGCGTCATCAGCAGCTGCTTTCCAATCTGCACGATCTCGATGAGCTTCGTGGGATTGGAATCGAGGTCGACCATGTTTCCCGCTTCCTTGGCGGTTTGCGTGCCGGTGTTCATGGCCACGCCTACGTCGGCCTGCGCCAGGGCGGGAGCGTCGTTGGTGCCGTCGCCGGTCATGGCCACCAGCTTGCCGCCGGCCTGCTCGCGCTTGATCAAATCCATTTTGTCTTTGGGGGTGGCCTGTGCGAGGAAATCGTCAACCCCGGCTTCGCGGGCGATGGCGGCAGCGGTGAGGGGATTGTCGCCGGTGATCATCACGGTGCGGATGCCGATCGAGCGCAACTGATTGAAACGCTCCTTGATCCCGCCCTTGATCACGTCTTTCAGCTCGATCACGCCCAGAGCGCCGCGCCCCTTCTCCGCGACCACCAGCGGCGTGCCACCGGAACGAGCGATCTCTTCCACCGTGGCTTTCACGGCCGGCGGCATGCTGCTGCCGTTGCGAGTGAGGTAGGCCGCGATGGCGTCCGCCGCGCCCTTGCGAATCTCGTAGCCGTTCAGATCCACGCCGGACATGCGCGTTTGCGCGCTGAAGGGAACGAAGCGCGCTTCGTGCGCGGCCATTTCGCGCCCGCGCAACCCGTATTTTTCCTTGGCCAGCACCACGATCGAGCGGCCTTCCGGGGTTTCATCCGCCAGCGAGGAGAGCTGAGCCGCGTCGGCCAGTTCCTGCTCGTTCACCCCGGGCGCGGGGACGAAGCGCGAAGCCTGCCGGTTGCCCAGGGTGATCGTCCCCGTCTTGTCCAGCAGGAGCGTGTTGACGTCCCCGGCCGCTTCCACCGCGCGTCCGGACATGGCCAGCACGTTGTGCTGCACCAGGCGGTCCATGCCGGCGATGCCGATGGCGGAGAGCAAGGCGCCAATGGTCGTGGGAATCAGGCAAACCAGCAGCGAGACCAGGACGAAAATGGATTGACGAGTGCCCGAATAAATGGCGAATGGCTGCAGAGTCACCACAGCCAGCAAAAAGATGATGGTCAATCCGGCCAGCAGAATATTCAGCGCGATCTCGTTGGGAGTTTTCTGGCGCGAGGCGCCTTCCACCAGAAGAATCATGCGGTCCAGGAAGGTCTCGCCGGGATTGGAAGTGATCTGCACCTTGATCTGATCGGAGAGGACGCGCGTGCCGCCGGTAACGGCCGAGCGGTCGCCGCCCGCTTCGCGAATCACGGGAGCCGACTCGCCGGTGATCGCCGATTCATCGACTGAGGCGATCCCTTCGATGATTTCGCCGTCAGACGGGATGAATTCTCCGGCCGAAACGATGACGCGATCGCCCGCCCTCAGCTTGGAGCTGGGCACCTGCTCGGTTTCGTCGTCGTCGCCGACGAGGCGGTTCGCGATGGTTTCCATGCGCGCCTTGCGCAGCGAATCCGCTTGCGCCTTGCCGCGCCCTTCTGCCATGGCTTCCGCGAAGTTGGCGAACAGCACGGTGAACCACAGCCAAAGAGTGATCTGCAGGTTGAACTTGAATGCCGCGCCGCCCTTGATCAGCAGCACCGTGGTGATCACGCTGCCGATCTCCACCACGAACATGACGGGATTGCCCATCATGTTCCGCGGGTTGAGCTTGACGAACGCATCCAGAATGGCCCGCCGGATAATTTTCCATTCCCAGATCGCCCGTTTCTTGTTCATCATTCCAGAGGCCATTGCACTCCCTCAGAAAGTTCTTCCGGCATGCATCAGCAGGTGCTCGAGGACAGGGCCCAGGCTGAGCGCCGGGAAGAAAGTCAGCGCGCCCACGATCACGATCACCCCGATCAGAAGCACGGTGAAGAGCGGGCCGTCCACGGGGAAAGTCCCCAGGGAGGGCGGAACGTACTTCTTGCGGCCCAGGCTGCCGGCGATGGCCAGCATGGGGATGATCATGAAGAAGCGCCCTAGCAGCATGGTCACGGCGAGGGTGGTGTCGTACCACGGCGTATTCACCGTCAAGCCGGCGAAGGCCGACCCGTTGTTTCCCGCCGCCGAGGTGAAAGCATAAAGAATCTCGCTCAGCCCGTGCGGCCCTGGATTCAGAATGCCCGCAAGCCCGTAGGGCCTGACGGCGGAGATGGCTGCAAAGGCCAGAATCAGGAGGGGAAAGATCAATACGACCAGCATGGCCATCTTCACGTCGTACGATTCGATTTTCTTGCCTAAATACTCCGGCGTGCGTCCGACCATGAGCCCCGCGATAAACACGGCGAGCACGATGTAAATCAGGATGCCGTACATTCCCGCGCCCACCCCGCCGAAAATGACCTCGCTCAGCATGATGTTGACCAGCGGCACCATCCCGCCCAGCGGGGTAAACGAATCGTGCCAGCTGTTGATCGCGCCGCAGCTCGCATCGGTGGTCACCGTGGCCCACAGCGCGCTGTCGGTGATCCCGAAGCGAACTTCCTTGCCCTCCATGTTGCCGCCCGCCTGCGTTGCGGAGACGTGCTGGTCCGCGCCTTTCAACAAGGGGTTGCCGCGAGCTTCGGCCCAATACGCGACGCTCACACCGGCCAAAAACAGGATGGCCATGGCCGCCCACACGGCCCAGCCGTGCCGCTGCGAGCCGGTCATTTCCCCCAGGGTGTAGGTGAGCCCCGCGCCGAGGGCGAAAATGGCGATCATCTCCAGAAAATTCGTAAGGGGAGTGGGGTTCTCGAAGGGATGCGCGCTGTTGGCGTTGAAGAACCCGCCGCCGTTGGTGCCGAATTCCTTGATGATTTCCTGCGAGGCCACGGGCCCTTGCGCGATGGTCTGCGTGGTGACGGTGTCGATCACCTGCTTCCCATCGGGCCCCAGCACCGGCTTCCCGCTGGCGTCGACCTTGGGCACGTGCATGGGCTGCACGAGCTTTGCCGTGGTGTAGGGGTTCAGGTTCTGCACCACGCCTTGCGAGATCAGCACGAACGCGCCGACAAAGCAGACCGGAAGCAGGACCCACAGGCAGCAGCGAACCAGGTCGACCCAGAAATTCCCGATGGTCTCCATCTGGCGGCGCGCGATGCCGCGGATGAAGGCGATGGCCAGCACAATGCCTACCGCAGCGGACATGAAGTTGTGGTAGGCGAGACCCGCCATTTGCGTGAAATAGCTCATGGTCGTCTCGCCCGAATAGGCCTGCCAGTTCGTATTGGTGGTGAACGACGCCGCCGTGTTGAAGGCCAGGTGCGCGGGCGACACGGCGCCGAAATGCTGCGGGTTGAAGGGGAGGACCTGCTGCAAGCGCTCGAGGGCGTAGAGCAGCAGCATGGAAACCATGCTGAATAGCAGCATGGCGATCGCGTATTCCGTCCAGCGCATCTCGCGCTTCTCATCGACACCGGTCAGCCGGTAGAGCAGCCGCTCTACCGGTCTCATCAGCGGGTCGAGGAAGGTGCGCTTGCCGGTGAACACGCGCGTCAGATACTTTCCTGTGGGCTTGGTGATCAGAAAAACGATCAGCAGGAAGAGCAGAATTTGAAACCAGCCATTCGCGGTCATAAACTCGCTTTCTTCCATTCACATTGCTGCGTTGCTCGCGCGCCCATATCAGAATTTCTCCGGGCGCAGGAGCGCGTACACCAGGTAGACCGCGGTGGCAACGCTGACCAAAAGCATGATCCAGCTTTCCATGTCGCCCCCTACTTCATGCGGTCGCAAAAGACCACGTAGCCGATGGATAAGAGAAAAAATGCAATCGTCACGGCAATCCAGAGGATGTCCTGCATAAAAGCTCCTGAACTAGACTTCTACTGTGAGCTTCACAACGAACCTGTTCTTGGTCCAAACCACCAGACCAGGCCCACTGTCGCCGTTGTCTGCTCGTTCTTCAGGCTGCCGAGCGTGTCCGTCAGAAAGTAGGGCTGATTCGAAAAATCGCGCCGCCACTCGTCGAACATCATGAAACCCGGCGCGAACTGATATTGCCCGGTCAGCGTGACTTCTTTCAACGCCTGAGTTGTGCCGCTGAAGAGGCCGCCGCGGTCGGACATGTACTCGGCGCGGCTGGCCAGAGCGAATTTAGGCGTGAGCTGATAGCGCACGTACGCTGCGCCCCCATCCGTGTGGGCAGGCGCGGACGTGGTGAAGAGCCGTTCGACAACGTAATCGCCTTCCAGTGCCAAGCTTAGCTTCGGGGATGCGTTCCAGGAAGCATAGCTGTCGAAAATGTGCAGCTTGCCGGTCGGCACGCTGGGGATGGGCAGGAAGGGTTCGCCCTGCACGACGGGCAAACCCGTACCGCCTGGCACGTAAGCGAAATCGGCATGCTCCTGCCCAAAATAATAGTTCACTGTCCAGCTTATGGAGGGCTTGGGCTCGAGCGTCACCCCAAACAGCTCGTCCTTGAATCCATTGAAATCCTCCGTCTGCTGGGCTCCGTTCACCAGCCAGTAGCTGGCTGTCAGCCAGCGGTTCACCTGGTAGCTGGTGCGGAACCCCATGTGATAAAAGGGCAGGAAATTGAACCAGTACGACCGCGAATAATTGTTCTGGTCTTTCGTGTAGTTGTTCTCGTATCCCAGGGCGCTGGCCCATTTGCCGAAATCCACGCGCAGCCCGCTCCCGAGCGGCAGGATATACGTTCCGTAGGCTTGGAAGAGGGCGCGATAGATGTCCGGCCGCGGCTCGTTGGCCGCATTGCCTTGCAGCGCTTGCGTGGCTTGACCGTATTGGAAATCGATCCGCGCGCCGTAACGCTTGCCGTGCGCCGGGTCGGGCGCGTTCTCGAGGATCAGGTCCGCCTGATTGATGCTGAAGGAATTGCTGCTCACGTCGTAGGCGCGTAACAGATTCACTCGGCCAATCGGGGCGTTGAAGTTGTATTCGTAGTATCCGTCGAACAGGAAGTTCACCGTCGTTCCGCGCAGCAGATTGTCCAGGGTGCTCTCGGCCGTCCCGTTGGACCCCGCCTGCGTCGGGGGCGCGGTCGGCGGCGCGCTCACGTTCGTCGTACTGCTTGCGGCCGTGCCGGCCGGAATGGCGGGTGTCGTTCCGGTGGATGCGACTGCCGACGGAGCCACCGCGCTCGTGTCACCCTGAGGCGCTTTTGCCTCCCCCGTGGTTCCCTCGGCCTTGAGCTGCGCCTCGAGCTGCGCGATGCGCGCCTGCATTTGCTCGAGTTCTTTCAGGATAGCCGCATTTTGCGCGCTTGCCGGCGTGGTCTTGCCGGTTGTTCCGGGATTTGAAACGGTTGCTGCTGTGCCGGCCAAGGCGGCGCCGGAGGGTTCCGTTTGCGCAACGCTGTTGGGAGCCGCCGCGAAGAATAGGGTAAGCAAAATCAGGCCGTATGCCTC
Source organism: Candidatus Acidiferrales bacterium (assembly GCA_046705825.1). Taxonomy (GTDB): domain Bacteria; phylum Acidobacteriota; class Terriglobia; order Acidiferrales; family UBA7541; genus Palsa-295. The sequence continues at coordinate 333 of JBJKQB010000295.1, read as the reverse complement.
TTTCAAAGTTTGTTCTCCATCCGCCTCTTGCTTCGATTTGCGATGTGTTTCGGGCCAGTGCTTCAGCAACATTACCGGGCCGCGAATAAGGAAGGCATAAGCGGAACATAAGGATTTCGTAAGGATGGCGGTGCGCAAGAGATAGCGGGGAAACGCCTTTCAGGAGGGGGAAAAGTGATTTAGAGGAACGCAGCGGCCGGCGCCCGGCCGCATCGGCCTACTCCTGGGAAAAACGTCGGCCGCGCTTTGAGGCGATCGCCGCGCGGCCGATTTGAGTCTGCGGCTTAACGCTTCGCGGCGGCGCTCAGAACCATCTGCGTGCCGCTGTCCAGG
>JBJKQB010000294.1:0-4144 GCA_046705825.1 Candidatus Acidiferrales bacterium | reverse complement strand
GCGTCCCCTGCCCCTGTTCTTTCGATGCGTAGGACGACGATAAGAGTGCAAGGTGCTTTCCCGCTTCTGAAATCTGTACCAGCCCCAACTCGCCAAGCAGCGGTTCCGGAGACTCGATGCACCCGCTCAAGAGCGCGATCAGGCGGTCCTTTTCTTCGATCGTCTCCAGCAGCTCACGCAGGTGCTCCTGGTTCGCAAATTCCGGCGACGAGGCGATCTGGGCCGCGCCTTCCACGTAGATTTTTCGCTCGCCCGCTTCGCCAATCACCACCGGATCGCACAACGCGAGTGCGTCGTCGGCCAACCGGCCGTATTGCTCGCGGTCGCGCTCCAGTTGGGCCCGCAGGTCGGCGCGCATCGCTTCGAGCGTCCAGCCCGAGTAGTGCCGGTTGAGGTAGTCCGACACCCGGTCGAGATCCTCCTGGCGGAAGTTTCGATCCGGCCGGATCACTTTGTCCCGGGTCGCGCCGCCTGTGGCGATCAGAACCACCAGAACGCGGCTGTCGGGCAGCAGCAGAAAACGCACGTGCTCTACTGTGCTCTGCGCCAGCGGCGGCGAAATAAAAATGCCCAGCCCTCGCGACACCGCAGAAAGGATGTGGCTGGCCCGCTCCATCACCGCTTCGGGCGTTTCCGCCGATTCCAATTCGCGACGAATCCAGTTGCGGTCCTCCGGGCGCGCCGTCGTCTGCGCCGCTACATTCTCCACGAAAAACCGGTAGGCCGACGCGGTGGGCACCCGCCCCGCCGACGTATGCGGCTGATACAAAAAGCCTTCCGCTTCCAGCTCGGCCATCACGTTGCGCACCGTCGCCGAACTGACCGGTTCCGCCTGCCGCGCCGCTATGCTGCGCGACGACACCGGCTCCCCTGTCTCGATGTATTCGCGCACCACATCCGTCAAAATCTGTTGATGCCGCTTCTGCTGTAGAGTGCTCATGCTCTTCGTTCAACGGAACGCACGGAAGCCGTTACACGCGCCTTAGGAAAAGTTTAATCAGCGCTGTGAAAGGCGTCAACCTTGAGGCCGATCGCACAGTTTCTGCGCGAAACTACCGCCCATCTTAAACGCTGCAGCCGCTACACTTTGAATAACTCGCGGAGACGGGGGTTTAGGCGCGCCTGGCCCACCTCGTCCATCGAGGAATGATCCAAAACGCCTCCAGATACAAAAATCCCAACATTGCAAGGCCCGCAGCCTGATGCTGCCGCGTCACAAGGAACAACGATCCGGAACAGAACATGAGAGCGGTAAGCACTAGACGAAGAACCTGAGGGACTGGCAGCGGTGCCGCCGCGAAAGCAAGCAGAGCCGGACAGATGAACAGGTTCGCGAAAAAGAACCATTGAGGCAGGAAGCTGCGCGCCGCTTTGATAGCCTTGGCCTCGACTCCGAACACAGCCAGGCCGAACCACACGAAGAACAGCACGAGCACCGCAAACACGAACAACACAGGGCCAAGATCGGCTCGCGGAATCCTCCACTTTTCCTGCCAAGATGCCTGGATGCGCTCTGGCACGCTGCCTTTGTGATTTGACATAGCTAAAGTTTGAATAACTCGCGGAGGCGCTTGGTCTGCGCGCGTGACACGGGGATTTCGCTCTGGCGCTTGTCGTTCATTTTCAGGATGTAGCTGGACTTGAACCAGGGAACTACTTCCTTGATGTGGTTGATGTTCACCAGATAAGACCGGTGCGGCCGCCAGAAAATGTCGGGATCGAGCGCGGCGGCCAGCTCTTCAATCGTCCGGTAGTTCGACACGCCTTCCGCATCCTTGGCGTACACGGTGATGGTGCCGTCCTCGGTTCCCACGTAGATGATGTCGTCCGAGTCCACCAGAAACATGCGCGATTGCGCCTTCACCAGAATCTTGGTGCGCGCAGGCTTGGCCGGAGGCACGGCCAGCTGCCCGACCAGGGACTCCAGCCGCTCCACCGCCGAGGTGTTTGCTTCGAGCATCTTCTTCGCCCGCTGCACGGCCTTGGCGATGCGCGGCTTGTCGAACGGCTTCAGCACGTAATCGACCGCGTTCACCTCGAAGGCCTGCAGCGCGTAGTGGTCGTATGCGGTCGCAAACACGATCTGCGGCACACGTAACTTCCTCTCGGCCAGCCGTTTGATCACCCCGAAACCATCCAGCCCCGGCATTTGCACATCCAGAAACACCAGGTCGGGATTGTGCTCTTTGATCAGCGCAACGGCTTCCAGACCGTTACGCCCTTGAGCAACAATGTTGATCTCAGGGAAGCTCTTCAGGACGTAAGCAAGCTCGTCACGCGCGGGGCGCTCGTCGTCGACGATGATGGTGTCGATCGGCATGGGCGGAACACAAAAAGTATAGCGCAACTTGCCAATCGAGGGAGTACTGCGGAACCCGTGCGGGGGATCGCGGACAACCGGTCTCGCACCTCTCTGTCGCCCCTAGCCGTAGGGTTCCAAACGAGTTGCGCGAGACCGGCTGCGCGAAATGCGGCCGAATCTTCTTCTGGAACGCTACTTCTTGAACGTCCGAATGTAGGACACAACTTCCTTGATCTGCGCCTCGGTCAGCTTGCCTTTGTAAGCGGGCATTTTGCCCTTGCCGTCGGTCGTGACAGCAATCAGTTCGGCATCCGTCTGCTTTTGGACTTCCGGCGAGCCGAGGTCGCGCAACTTCATGGACTTGCCGATTGGCGAATCGCCCTTGCCGTCCGCGCCGTGGCACATCGCGCACTTGGATTTATAGACTGCAGCGCCGGATTGGGCGTGTGCCGGTATGGCGAAAGCGACAAACGCGGCAGCAAACAGCATGGACTTGCCGATTCGAGTGAACCTCTTGTTCATCTGTTTCCTCCGAAGGAGAGGGCGGAACTGCGCCGCTCCGTCCCAAGCTAGCGGTTTCGCTGAACGCCCGCAGCGATGAAAATCACTACTCTCCGTAACCTCTGTCACAGGGCGGTGTAGCCGGGGTCAATCGACCCGCGAACGGACGCTCTCCCGCCCAGATTTTCAATGGCAGGCCAGGAGTTAGGTCGCGCCCCGCATTCGATCGCACTCCTCCCCGGCAGGCCCTCCGCTCCGCCTGCAAGACTGGGGAGCGCTTGTGACATGCTGAACTCGGATGCTAGACTTGGTTTTCGCGTGCGTTGCGGCGGGGCGCACCACCCGTGCCACCTGCCCGAAGGACAAGCGCCGCTTTTCGAGGTACGTGTGGCCGAATCCAAACCAGAAGAGACGTTCAAAGTTGTAGACCGGCGCCTATTTACCGAAGATGGACAGCTCCGCAAGGATATCGTGGAGCAGGAGCGCCGCGAAGAAGAAGCCGCGCAGAAAGGCGCCAACAACGCCGGTGCCGCTGGCGCTGCCGGAGCGAAATCGCAGGGGCAGCCTGCGGCGAAAGCTCAAACTGGAGCCGAGAAAGGTGCGCCTTCTGCCGCCGAGGAGCCCGCCGAGGAGAACACGCCTTCTCGAGGGTTTCAGATGCTGGTCGATTTCCTCACCCGCAACGCCGCCGCCATGCTCGGTGGCATGGCCGATCCCCGCACCGGCCAGGCGTTCCTCGACCTGGAGGGCGCGCGCGAAATGATCGATATGCTCGACGCGCTGCGCGAAAAAACGCGCGGGAACCTCGCGCAGCAGGACGAAGAATTACTGCTCGAAGTGATTGGCAGCTTGAAGCTGACCTACATGGAAGTGTCCAAAGCCGCCGCCGAGGCTATGGCTAAGAAGGCCAAGCAAAAGGGATAAGCGGCTTTCCTCTTCCTGGCATTGTTGCTAGAAATCCAGCCGGGTGCAGGTAGCTCTCGGCTGGACTGAAGCTTCCGCTTCCGTTGTCCTGGGAACATGCCCAAACTGAAACTGACCGTCTTGGGATCGGGGACGTCGATGGGGGTGCCGACGCTGGGCTGCCATTGCGCCGTGTGCACGTCGACCGACCCGCACGACAAGCGCACACGCCCGTCCATCCTGCTGCAATACGCCGGGAAATGCGTTGTGATCGACACAACCCCGGATTTTCGCACCCAGGCGCTGCGCGTGGTTGCCGCGCGTTTTGTCGCGCAGCGCGTCGAGCATATCGATCATTTCGCGCGCGCCCTCCAGGTCGAGGAACGCCTGGCCGGTGCGGGGATCGGCCATGCCACCGAGCATGGCGGCGGCGTTGCG
>JBJKQB010000293.1:0-3116 GCA_046705825.1 Candidatus Acidiferrales bacterium | reverse complement strand
TTTTTGTGGGGGCCGCGTATAACTCCGTATCAGACCCTCCCAGGCCTTCCGGTCCCAATTTCGGTCCCAGATTTCAGGCTCCCGCCACGCCTCCGGCCCCATCACCGCACGAGTGGCCTTCTGATCGAGCAGAGAGCAGAAGCGCTCAGGATGCTGCCAGCGCAAGCTATCGACGCCAGCCAAGGCGGTGCGGCCCTTCCCAACATCCGGCTTCGGTGCGCGCGCTTCCCGCACCGTCTCGAAGACCGCTGCAACACGAGCGCCGCCGTAGAGCCGCGCTTCCGGACTGTGCACCGGGTCGCCGGCATACTTAGCCAGCGCCCGGGCGTCCGTTATGCCAGCGACGGTGTCGATGTCCTGGCAAACCGTCGTCAGCCGTTCGAACGATTGGCCAGCATGCAACGGCACGTCCCGGTGCGCGCCGTCCGTAGGGAGTCGATCCACAGGATCGCCGTCACCGCGAAGCAAGAGCGCCACAGCGCGGCGGTGCAGCCGATCGGACTGTCTGTCGGCCTTCGCCTTCGCGGGGTCACCGGTGAGCCGCGAGTCCCAAGGCCGCTATGCACGGCGTCGGCTTCGCATTGGTATCGAAAGCGATCTCGCGAAGAGCCGTGGCGACTGAGCGGCGAATGCGCTTCAGCTTCTCGGCTCCGGACATCTGCGGTACCCCACCACCGCTTGCGGCGATTGGCAACAGTTTGCCACTTAAGCCCCGTTGGTGCACGCCTCACCGCATTGGATCGCAGGGAATTCTGGCCGTTAGCCCGAAGCTCGCTGGGGTTCATGTCACGCCGCCCCGAACCACGTTCGCCGAAGACGCGATCCCACACTCGCTCGCCTTCCGAATATAGCCGGTGGATCTCTTCTTGCGCCGCACGCGACTGCGTCAGGCCGCCTTCTTCGTTTGGAGAGTCGCCGCGAAAGGCGACATGGCGGCTCGGAAATTTCCGCTTCTGATCTCGGCCTCCCGCACCACAAGGCTTGCAACCGGCGGCTTGCCGGCAATCTCAGCCATCTCACGCAGAGATTTTTCGCCTGCTGAACCGCCATGGGTTAGGAGGAACCCGATGCGATGGAGTTTAGCCGCATGCTGTCGGAGGAAGGCGCGGTCGGGGGTTGAGGGATGAAACGCCCAGATGGGGCTAGCAATCACGACAAGATCATATCGCGAAGGGTCTCGCGATAATGGCGGGAGCGTTGGCAGGCGGTTGTTCCAGCTGTCGCTGCCGGCCTTAAGGAATCCCAAGAACCCCCTTGCGTAACGTGCACAGTGAAGCTCCTCGATATCTGCGCCAAGTTCTCGCGCCAGCGCCGTAGCAACGGTGCGGGTATTTCCTGACAGGGAATAGTAGACGACCAAGGTGGACATCACGCCGCTCCAGTTCCTTGAGAAAATGAAGTCTGGCGCACTTGCACCTCCGAATCATTGATCTGACGCAAGCCAGGGATGCTTCTTTCCTGGGTCCGAACGGCCGTTTTCGCCAGGGCTGGTCATCAACGCCGGAGCCCCCACAGCAAGCTCGTGACGCGATCGCGACATTCGTTCGGCGAACGAGTGTGCGCGCCTATCCGTGCGGGTCGCGGAAGAGATCGATCACGCCGCGTTCGTCGCGCGACAGTATTTTGATGCCTGCTGCGGTAAGCACCCGCTTAACCGCTCGGTTCCCCATATGGAAGCGCTCTTGCAAGAGCTTTATTGGGACGCCCTTCTCGCGATACAGCATCACAATCTTGGCGCGGGTCTTTTCGTCGATCTCTATCCGCGCCATGGAACCTCCGGGTCTGCAAGCTGCGTTGTCCATGGGCGAACCGCTGGGCACGATGCATTTGGAGGATCAGCAAACACCTTTCCGTGACTCAGATCAAACATGGCCGGATCGGCGAAAAATCAGGTGTAGGCGCCTGAGGCAGGGGAGCCGACGGAATTCCTGCCATTCGCGCCCGCACGCGGCTCGCGGTTCCAGTCGGTCTCAGGGAGAGCAGTGGCTGAGAGGTCCATGCTCCCACACTCGACAAAAGCGGAACGCCGCGGCGAAGGGCACCATTCGCCCAGTCCGGCTCGATGAACAAATTCCGGATGCGTGCAGAGATCGCGGATGGCTTTGGACGGCGATTTCCCTCTTCCCAGCGGGTCGCGGAGGATCCCGCGAAAGCCGGGTGGAACCGCGTACCACGTACCCCTGGCGTCATGATATAGAGTGAAGGGCTCGCGCTGGGCCATTGTCACCTCCTGTGTTGCGGGCGCTCGCTCGCTTGTCAGGGTTCCGGCAGCCGAACTTTCGAGAAATTTTGCGCTCCGATCATCCTGCATCCTTGTGGCATTTCTCGAGCGCGCACGCTTATGCACAGCCGGGTTCATAGCGGACGCCGGCAGGAGGAAAACGCTGCGAGTTAAGCAAACCATTCGCTGCGGTTCGACCCGCGGGGCCGCAACTACTCGTCGGCGGGCCGAGCCTGTGTTTCTTCGATTTGACGCAGGAGTTCCAAGAACTCGTTCGGAACCGGTTCGTGAACGACCGGCCCATAAATGTCCCGAGTTGACGACCGATCAGCCGCTGACGCGCTCTGGCAGCCAATGCCCTCGCCTTGCCTGCGCCCACAAGTTGAAGGCCCGAGGGGATGCCCAAATCACCTTTACCGCCACTCATTGGGAATCTTGCGCTCACGTGAAGCCGCGAGGGTGCGCAAAGCGACTGGGCCGCTTAGTCCGGCCGTGACTGTTCTGGGCGATCGAGGCGGGCATCCAGGTCATCTGCCAACCTAATCCACTGCGCGGCCAGGATTTCGTAGGACGTGCGAACGAAAGGGTCCGCCGCGCGGCTTGCCAGTCGCGCAGCACGTTGCGCCATAGCGCGGTAACGCCTCAGGCGCTCTCGCGGAGCGAGCTCTTCAGGATCGGCCATTTGGAAACGCAGCCCGTCGTTTCCTGATCTATTAGGCAACGAACGCACCGCTGGCCCGTTGCGAGTCCCCTTGTGATATTTCGCGGGCAGATTGCAATACGAGACAGCTGGGGCGGAACGGTCGTTGCCGATTTGCGTTCAGCGCTTTACTCTAGCCTAGCGGCGACCGGCAATTGTTCCCGTTGCGCTTATGGGCAATCGACGCCTTCCGGT
>JBJKQB010000292.1:0-9678 GCA_046705825.1 Candidatus Acidiferrales bacterium | reverse complement strand
ATCCAGATAGGCGATCAACTCCTTGGAAACTTCCTCGCACTTCATGACGTCCTTCCTTCCGCTGCTCCGGGCCGGGCAGGTTCCGCCGGGCCATTCACACTCATGGCCACCAGCGGAGCCAGTTGCGCGCGCAGGGTCTCGTAGGCGCGGAACAACAGCGACTTCAGCGCGCTTTCCGAGCACTCCAGAATCCTGGCGATCTCGCCGTAATCCATCTCTTCGTACTTGTGCAACAGCACCGCGGCGCGTTGTTTTTCCGGCAGCGATTCCACCGCGCGCCGGATGAACTCGCAGCGGTCGCGCTCGATCATGTGCTCGTCGATGCGCATGTCCCGCGACGCGAGTTCCCGAGGAGCCGCCTCTTCGCCCTCGACCGGCGCGTCCAGCGAGTCCTCCAGCTGTTTGTGCCGGTTGTCGCGAATCGAGTTCAGCGCCAGGTTGGTCGCAATGCGGAACAGCCAGGTGGTGAACTTCGCCGTCGGGGAGTACTTCTTCCGCGCGCGGTAGACTCGCAGGAAAACCTCCTGCGCCAAATCCTCCGCCGTGGCCGTGTCCCGAACCATACGACACAGAAAATTGACCACAGGAATGCGATAACGCCGCAATAGAAGGTCGAAGGAGGCTTCGTCCCCGGCCTTCACATCCAGCATCAATTGCACGTCGGAGGTAGTCATGCCCTCCACATTGTATGTAACACGGGCTGGCCCATAAAGTTGCACGCGGGTACCCTGCCCTCGATACGGCAGTCGCTGGCCACCGCCAAGGAACCGGCAGCAGCAACCGGATGAGTTGCGAGCGGTCGACGTTGCCGCCCGCGCGCCCTAAGTCTTGCATGGAGAACAGCTTACAGAAGTCAGTCGGCGGGGGAACAAGTCACCCCCCGGCCCCTCCGCTAGCGCACCACGAATTCTCCTTGCGCTGAGATGGTGACCGTGTAGAGCGCGTCAAATCCTTCTTCAAGCGCCGGCGCTTGAAGCTTCTTGCGCGTTCCGGCCACCGCAATCGCGGGAATCTTTTCTTTTCCCACGCGCTGATTGTTGCGCCGCATCGCGTCGCGAAGCGAACTCTCGAAATAGTAAGCCACCACGCGAAATCCGGCTCGGTGAGCTTCGCCGATATAGCGGGCGCGGTCGGCAGCCAAGGGATTCGTGTTGTCGATCACGAAGGATTGCTTGGCCGCCAAACAGGCCTGGAAAAAGACCCGCTCGCGATGGCGCGTCCGCAGCATGTCCAGGCTGATGCGAACGTGCGTAGGGAAAAATCGGTCGCGGTAGAAGGACGTCTTGCCTGATCCCTGGATGCCTACAAAAATTACGGCTTCCATCTTCGTGCTATAGACTGCCTGCCGCGAGCCGCGCTACCACGCTCGCCGGCATTTTCGGCAAGCGCGCCGGGCGCGTGCCGTGAAGAACGGCATTCGATACGGGGACGTAGTCCAACGGAATGCCCGCGCGCTGGCATCGCAGCATCAGTCCCCCACGGCTCATATCGCCGCGGCCCACGAACTCGGAAGGAAACAGCAGGCGTTCGCCGAAGACGCTGAGCAGCGGCTCGACGTATTTGGGCGTAGCGATGCTGCCAAGCAGCACGACCTCGCCATCGCTATCCATGCGGTCACGAATTCGCCGCGCATCGCGCAGCAGCGGCAGGCGATACCGCGGTTCGCAGGGGTCAATCGCCACCGAAGAGACCTGGCGCAACTGTTCGATGGTGAAGATCTTGTCGGGCGAAATCAGCCCTCCGGACGCCGTGATGACCAGGACGCCCGGAACTCCCGCTGGCGGCGCGGCAAATGCGCGAGCGTAGGCAAGTTTGCCCCGAAAATAGAGTCCGCTGATGAAGCTGAAGATTTCGCCGAGCGGCGCACCTCCGTCCTGCAGTCGGGAGGCCAACGACGAGCGCAACCTCCCTTCCAAAATTGTCTTGGCTCGCAAGCCCGCCAGGTCCGCCGGGGAGAGAAGAAAGATCCGGCCGCGAGCGGCAGTCGCAGCTCGTTCCTCGCAGCGCAGGCGCGATGCACGTCGCCCGTGGTTCTTCTCCGCCCGCAACTGGACACTTTTCGGCATTTCAATAGCTTAAGACAACGTTTATATATCTATCGTAGACCAAATGCTGTTTCTCCGCCGCCTGTCTCCGATCGCGCACTTCTCTTCGCTGCAAGCAAAGCTCGCGGTCCTGGCCGTAAGACGTATTCACCACGAATCTCGGGCGATCGCTGTATTCTGTTCGGCCTGCTTGAGCCTTTCTAATCGATAGGTGGTTCTCTTTTGCGTCGCATGAAGGGGAAGTTGCATCTCTAACAGGTGAGGGCTAGTATCGTCCCGCGCAGAACACCTGAGTGGCGGACGGCCTGGGGTCGTAGGCCGGATGGGTTCCCACCGGGACGCGATGCGCGGCCGCAAACGACTGGCTAGTCCTCGGAAGTATTCGGCGGTTTCTCCGCGGCGCCTGATCCGGCTCCCGCAGATACAGTTAACCCGTCAACCATTCGCGGGCGCCCTGCAGCAGAGCATCCGCAAACTCACCCAGCATTGGGCGAACCGTTCGCCTGAGTCGCAGCCATGAATACGATGGTTTGGCCTCTCGGAGTCTACTTTCTTCTCATCATGGCCCTGGCTGCTGCCATGCTGACGCTTTCCTATCTGCTGGGCCAGCGGCATTCGGAACACGCCACCGATTTTCCTTACGAGGGCGGGATCGCCTCAACCGGGTCCGCGCGCATGCGCTTTCCCGCGAAATTTTACATGATGGCGATGCTGTTCGTGATCTTCGATCTCGAATCCGTGTTCATCTTTGCCTGGGCCGTTGCCGGACGCCAGTTGGGCTGGCCCGGTTATATCGAAATGATCATTTTCGTGGGGATTCTGGTGATCGCGTTGATCTATTTGTGGCGAGTGGGCGCTCTGGACTGGGCGCCGCCCGCCGAGAGGCGCTCGTTCAAAAGCTAGGGCTGTAAGCAAGCGACGAATTCTAACGAACCGCTCAGATGAATTGGTCCACTCAAAAACCTGGACAAACGAACCCCAGCTCTTCGGCGGAGAAGACTCCGTTCGATGAAGCGGTCCGCAAGAATCTTTTGTTCTCGCGCTTGCAGGACCTGGTGAGTTGGGGACGCAAGAACTCCATGTGGCCGTTCAATTTTGGGTTGTCCTGCTGCTACGTCGAACTGGCTACCAGCATCACCAGCAAATACGACGTGGCGCGCTTCGGCGCCGAGGTGATTCGCGGGACGCCGCGGGAAGCGGACCTCATGGTCATCGCGGGAACCGTGTTCATCAAGATGGCGCCCGTCATCATGCGCCTGTACGAACAAATGATGGAGCCGCGCTGGGTCATCTCCATGGGCTCGTGCGCGAACTCGGGCGGCATGTACGACATTTATAGTGTGGTGCAGGGCGTCGACAAGTTCCTGCCCGTCGATGTGTACGTGCAGGGATGCCCGCCGCGCCCGGATACCTTCCTGGAAGGATTGATGCTGCTGCGTGACGCGGTCGGCTCGGAAAAGCGGCCGCTCAGCTGGGTGATTGGACCGCAAGGGGTGCAGCGGCCACCCATGCCGTCCATGCGCGACTTGAAGCTGGCGGAGCGGCGGAAGATTACCTCGCTCAAGCCGCCCAGCGAAATCTGAAAAGGCGAACAGCAGAATGATTGCCGAGCAAACGGTGCTGGACGAACTCGAAGAGAAGTTCGGCGCGGGGCCAATTCGCCGCCAGGCCGCGCGCGATGAGATACCCACAGTTTGGGCCTCTCGCGAAAACCTTCCGTCCATCGCCCGTTACCTGAAGCAGGAAGCGCCGCAGCCCTACAAAATGCTCTACGACATCACCGCCATCGACGAGCGCGACCGCGTGCATCGCGAGGGCGAGCCCGCCAGCGATTTTACCGTGGTCTACCACTTCTTTTCTTTCGACCGCAACGAATACGCGCGTGTCAAAGTGCCGCTGAAAAAGGACGACCTCAGCGTTCCCACGCTCACCCCCCTGTGGCCCTCCGCCAACTGGTACGAGCGCGAAGTCTGGGACATGTTTGGCATTCGCGTCGACGGCCATCCCCACCTGGCGCGCATCCTGATGCCGAAATGGTGGGTGGGCCATCCGCTGCGCAAGGAGCATCCCGCGCGCGCCACGGAAATGGGCCCGTTCACTCTGCCTTTGGAGAAGCAGGAAGCAGAGCAGGAGGCGTTTCATTTCCACCCGGAAGACTGGGGAATGAAGCGCAGCAGCGAAGACTCGGATTTCCTTTTCATGAATATCGGCCCGCAGCATCCCGGGACGCACGGCGTGATACGCCTCGTCCTCCAGCTCGACGGCGAAATCATCGTCGATCTCGTTCCGGAGATTGGCTTCCATCATCGCGGCGCCGAAAAGATGGGCGAGCGCCAGAGCTGGCACACCTATATTCCCTACACCGATCGCGTGGATTATCTCGGCGGCGTCATGAATAACATGGCGTACCTGATGGCCTTCGAGAAGCTGGCCGGGATCAAAGTGCCGCCGCGCGCGCAGGTGATTCGCGTGATGCTGTGCGAGCTGTTTCGCATCATCAGCCATCTGGTGTGGTACGGCACGTTCGCGCAGGATGTGGGCCAGATGTCGCCCGTCTTCTACACCTTCAACGACCGCGAGCGCGCCTTTGGCATCATCGAGGCGATTTGCGGCGCGCGCATGCACCCTAATTGGTTCCGCATCGGCGGCGTCGCGCAGGACTTGCCCAACGGCTGGGACAAAATGCTCCGCGACTTCATCGCCTATTTCCCGCCGCGACTGAAGGAATACGACCGCGAAGTGCTGGCCAACCGCATCTTCAAGGCGCGCACGAAAGGCGTGGGCGTGTATTCCCTCGACGAGGCGATCGATTGGGGCGTGACGGGGCCGAACCTGCGTTCCTGCGGTTTCGAATGGGATTTCCGCAAGAAGCAGCCCTACTCGGGCTACGAGAATTTTCAGTTCGATATTCCCACCGCGCAGCACGGCGATTGCTACGACCGCGCCGTTGTGCGCGTCGAGGAGATGCGCCAGAGCCTGCGCATCATCGAGCAGTGCGTCGACCATATGCCGGACGGCCCCTACAAGTCGCTCGACCACCTGGGAACGCCGCCGCTGAAAGACCGCACGATGCACGACATCGAGACGCTCATTACCCATTTTCTCGGCGTGGCCTGGGGGCCGGTCGCGCCGCCCGGAGAAGCCCTGGGCGCCATTGAGGCGACCAAGGGCAACAACGGCTACTACCTGGTCAGCGATGGAAGCACGACTTCCTATCGCACGCGCATCCGCACGCCTTCGTTCTGCCATATGCAGACGCTGCCGCTGCTCTGCCGCGGATACATGGTTCCGGATTTGATTGCCACCCTCGGCAGCATCGATTTTGTGCTGGCCGATATCGACCGTTGAAAACCAGGTGAGGCGCGGCGGCTGCGCGCCGGAGACAGAATGCTGACGCCGGAAGAACAGAAGGAAATCGAAGCGGAAATGGCGCATTACCCGATCAAGGAGTCGGTGTGCATCGACGCGCTGAAGATCGTGCAGAAGCATCGCGGATGGATTTCCGACGAGACGCTGCAGGAGATCGCGCAATTCCTGCACATGTCCGCCGATCAGCTGGACAGCGTGGCCACCTTCTACAACCTGATCTTCCGCCAGCCGGTGGGGCGGCACGTCGTTTTTTACTGCGACAGCGTGAGCTGCTGGCTGCTGGGCTGTAACCGCCTGCGCGACGACTTGAGCCGGCGCCTCGGCGTCCGTCCCGGCCAGACCACTCCTGACGGCAAATTCACCCTGCTGCCCATCGTTTGCCTGGGCGCTTGCGACCACGCCCCCGTCATGATGGTCGATTCCGAATTGCATCGCGACGTCACGCCGCAGAATGTCGGCGCCATTCTGGAGAAATACGCCTAATGCCCGGCAAGGAAAAACCGTTGACGAAAAATATCCGCCCCGACGGAACAGCGCCGGACTTGAAAGCCTACGAACGCGCGGGCGGATACGATGCCGCGCGCAAAGCAATGAAACTCGATCCCGCCAAAGTCACGGACCTGGTGAAACAGTCGAACTTGCGCGGGCGCGGCGGTGCCGGCTTTCCCACCGGCATGAAATGGAGCTTCGTTCCGGTCGGCAAAGACGCGCCGCATCCCAAATTTCTGGCCGCCAACGCCGACGAGATGGAGCCCGGCACGTTCAAGGACCGCCTGCTGATGGAAGGCGATCCGCACCTGTTGATCGAAGGAATGATCATCGCGTCGCACGCTATCGAAGCGGACGTCGCCTACATCTTTCTTCGCGGCGAGTACACACTCTCCGCACAACGCCTCGAAAGCGCCCTGGCCGAGGCCTATCGAGCCGGCTATCTCGGAAAAGATATTTTCAAGTCGGGGAAAAGCCTCGAAATGTATTTGCACCTCAGCGCCGGGCGTTACATGTGCGGCGAGGAGACGGGACTGCTGAACGCGCTGGAAGGTAAACGCGCGAATCCGCGCGCCAAGCCCCCCTTCCCGCAGACCTCGGGTTTGTGGGGCAAGCCGACCATCGTGCAAAACGTGGAGACGCTCTGCAATGTCCCGGGGATCGTCGTGAACGGCGCCGATTGGTTCAAGAGCCTCAGCTACACCGCCGATGGCGGCACAAAACTCTACGGCGCGAGCGGTAAGGTCAAACGCCCGGGCTTGTGGGAACTCCCCATGGGCACCACCGCGCGCGAAATCCTCGAAGAGCACGCCGGCGGCATGCGCGACGGCCTGAAGTTCCGCGGTCTTCTCCCAGGCGGCGCTTCCACGGATTTTCTCGTCGAGGAGCATCTCGACGTGCGCATGGACTTCACCGAAGTGCAGAAGGTCGGCAGCCGCATGGGCACGGGCACCATGATCGTTCTCGACGACCAGAATTGCCCTGTGGGCATGGTCGCCAATCTGACCCACTTTTTCGCACAGGAATCCTGCGGCTGGTGCACGCCATGCTGGAGCGGCCTTTCCTGGGCTTCGCAAATGCTCGACGCGCTCGAAGCGGGCAAGGGCAAGCCCGAGTTTCTCGATTATTTGGTGCACGAAACGAAATTCTGGTCGCCCGGAAACACTTTTTGCGCTCTGGCGCCCGGCGCAGCCGAGCCTTTGCAGAGCGCGCTGAAATACTTCCGCGCGGATTTCGAGCGGCACATCACCGAAAAACGGTGTCCCTGGAGCTGAATGATGCCGGCAGTCACTATCTACGTCGATAACCGGCCCTACGAAGTGAACGCCGACACGAATGCGCTCGAAGCCTGCCTCTCCCTCGGCATGGATTTGCCCTATTTCTGCTGGCATCCCGCGCTGGGTTCCGTCGGCGCCTGCCGGCAATGCGCAGTGAAACAGTTCCGGGACGAAAAGGACACCAAGGGCAAGCTCGTGATGTCCTGCCTCACGCCCATCACGAAAGACATGCGCATCTCCATCGAAGACCCCGAAGCCCGCGCCTTTCGCGCCTCCGTGATCGAGGGCCTGATGGAAAGCCATCCGCACGATTGCCCCGTGTGCGACGAAGGCGGCGAATGCCACCTGCAGGACATGACCGTGATGACCGGGCACGATTATCGCCGCTATTCCTTCGCCAAACGCACGTTCCGCAATCAGTATCTCGGTCCCTTCGTGAACCAGGAAATGAATCGCTGCATCCAGTGCTATCGCTGCGTGCGCTTCTATCGCGATTACGCCAACGGCAAGGACTTCGATAATTTCGGAATCCGCAACATCGTCTTTTTTGGCCGCGCCAGGGACGGCGTTCTGGAGAACGAGTTCGCCGGCAATCTTGCCGAAGTCTGTCCCACCGGCGTGTTCACCGACAAGACGCTGAAGCGCCACTACACGCGCAAGTGGGATTTGCAGTTTGCGCCTTCCATCTGCGCGCACTGCTCGCTGGGCTGCAACACCTCGCCGGGCGAGCGCTACGGCAAACTGCGGCGCATCGTCAACCGCTACAACGGCGAAGTGAACGGTTATTTTCTGTGCGATCGCGGCCGCTTTGGCTACGAATTCGTGAATAGCGCCCAACGCGTGCGCGCACCACAGATCGTGCAGAACGGCGCGCGCCGCCCCGCGACAAAATCGCAGGCGCTCGAGGCTTGCGGCATCCTGATCGCCCCCGGAGCCAGCGTCATTGGCATCGGGTCGCCGCGCGCGTCGCTCGAAGCAAATTTCGCGCTGCGCGAACTGGTCGGCGCCGAGCGTTTCTTCGCCGGCGTCGCCGATGCCGAATGGAAACTCGTGAACCGCGCCCTCGATCTGCTGCGGCACAGCGCCGCGCCGCCCGCTTCCCTGCGCCAGATCGAGCGCTCCGACACGGTGCTCGTTCTCGGCGAGGACCTGACCCACACCGCTCCGCGCATGGCGCTCAGCCTGCGCCAGTCGGTTCGCCGACAGCCCTTCGAGCAAATCGCGGGCAAGCTGAAGCTGCCCGAATGGAACGACCATGCGGTTCGCGTCGCGCTTCAGGACGCCAAGGGCCCGCTCTTCATCGCCACGCCCGCGTCGACCAAGCTCGACGACGTCGCTACGGAAACCCATCGCGCCGCGCCGGACGACATCGCGCGCCTCGGCTTCGCCATTGCGCATGCCATCGACGCGCGCGCCCCCGAAGTGTCCCGCTTGCCTTCCGAAGTTGCGGCGCTCGCCCGCCGCATCGCCGCTGCTCTTAAGGACGCGCACGACCCGCTCGTGATCTCCGGAGTTTCCGCGCAAAGTGAAGCCGTGCTCGAAGCAGCGGCCAACATTGCTCGCGCGCTCAAAGTTTCCGGCAAGGCCGCCAAAATCTCTTTCGCCTTGCACGAGTGCAACACCGCCGGCCTGGCCATGCTGGGCGCGCGCTCGCTCGGCGAAGCGCTGGACTTGGTTGGGCAAGGAGGCGTGAACACCGCGATTATCCTCGAGAATGATTTGTATCGACGCGCCCTGCCGCGGCGCATCGACGCCTTTTTCGCCGCTGTGCCGCACGTTGTGGTCCTCGATTCGCTCTTTCATCGCACGTGCGAGAAAGCGCAGCTCGTGCTGCCGGCCGGCACCTTCGCCGAATCAGACGGCACCTACATCAGCAACGAAGGCCGCGCCCAGCGGTTTTTCCAGGTGTTCGTCCCGGCGGAAAACGAGATTCAGGCGTCCTGGCGCTGGCTTCGCGACGCCATGCTCGCGGCCGATCGCCAGGAAGCGCGCGCATGGCAGAGTCTCGACGACGTGCTGCACACCATCTCGGAAGATCAACCCCGCCTTTCCGCGATTCGCGGCGCCGCCCCGCCCGCCGGCTTTCGAGATCGGGGCCAGCTGATTCCGCGCGAGCCGCACCGCTACAGCGGCCGCACCGCCATGCTCGCAAACATATCCGTGCACGAACCCAAGCCGCCCGAAGATCCCGATTCTCCGCTTTCGTTCTCCATGGAAGGCTACTCGGCGCCCGCCCAGCCTCCGCCGCCGCTGACTCCCTTCTTCTGGACCCCAGGATGGAATTCCTATCAGGCGGTCAATAAATTTCAGGCCGAAGTGGGAGGTCCGCTGCGCGGCGGCGATCCCGGAGTGCGCCTGATCGAAGCGGCGCCGCTCGAGCAATCGAGCTACTTCGCGAGCGCACCGCCCGCGTTCGAAGCTCGCTCGAGCGAATGGATCTTTCTTCCCGCTTTCCACATTTTTGGTTCCGAGGAACTGAGCCGCCACTCGCCCGGAGT
>JBJKQB010000291.1:0-7769 GCA_046705825.1 Candidatus Acidiferrales bacterium | reverse complement strand
CTTCCGAAATGGTGCCATCGTCGAAATCGGTGCCGCCCACCGCGACGTTATAGGGCGTGGAGGCAATCCCGTTCACTGCGAGGCCGCATACCGCCGGATCATCGTACGGAACGATTTCGCCGTCCTGCGCGGTCTGGTTTGGCGCGACGCAGGGCCCGCCCAGGGCGGGCGTATTGAGCGGGCTGTCGCAGGCCGTTGAGCCATTGTCGCCTGTGGAGACGACGACGGTGATTCCTTCGGTCGCGGCCTGTGCCCACTCGCCTGTCGTATCCTTGACCGGCGCCCCGCCGTAGAATGCGTTCCCTGCAGTTCCCAGGAAGAATTCGCATTCGCCGTAGCTGTAGCCCAGCACCGAGGGCATAGGGCTGACATTTCCGTCGATGACGTATACTGCCGAAACGTCTCCCCCAAAGGGGCTGAGTGTGCTTTGCGGGTTATCTGCCGATACGACCAAATCGATTGTGGCGCCGGGGGCCGCGGCGCCGGCCCATTGGGTATCGACATCCGCTTCCGACTCGTTGCCGCTGGACTGCACGCCGGGATTCGAGCTGCTGCTGCCGGGCGTATAAATCACGTTGAGGGTGCCGGCGGGAAGTCCGAACACGGAGCGGAAATTGGTGAAGTCGGCCTTATTGATGTCGCTGTCGGAGACGATGGCGATCGTCTGGCCGTTGCCGTTGATATTCGCGTTCCACAGCGGCTGAACGTTGTAAATGGCGGCGAAGTCGGAGGGCGTGAGCGCATAGCAGTTCGTGCCGCTGCCATTGCAGCCCGCGGCGTAGGTGAACTGCGGATTGGCGGTCCGATTGGCGGCCTTGCGCACCAATTTCCCTGCTTTGTTCTTGGTGAAATTGCCGGCAAAGCGGCTCGAGGGATTGCGCGGAAAATTGTTCAGCGAGGCAATGCCCGCAATCACCGGCGTGAGCGCGGCGGGAATGGCCGGATCGTTCGCGTTGGCCCAGTACTGTTTGCCCGCGATCACGTATTTATGGATGGCCGCGTGGAAGGTCGCCTGCACCTGCCCCGCGTTCCCGGAAAACTCGATCAGATTGCGGCCCTTGGCCACCATGTCGATTTGGAAACCCTGCGAGGCGAGCCAGGAAGTGATCTTCTGGATGTCCGCTTCGGACGTGCCGAAACGCGAGCCGAATTCGTCAGGCGTGAGCCATTTGTGATAGTTCGGCGAGGTGGGGTCCTGCTGTTCCTTCAACTATTCGTGCAGCTGCGCAATCTGCACTTGCGTGCTCTTCAGCACCAACATCATGCGGTCCAGGGGCAGAGTGGCCGGCGCGGGACCCCGGTCGAACGGGGCGCGCGCCCAGGGGTGCACGTTCCCTTTCAAGACGACCAGGTTCTTGGAATTGATGGGCTGCACGATCTGCGATTGCTGCGAGCCCGCTTGCCGCGAAACCACGAACACCAGAGCGCAAACCACCGCAAGACATGCAACCGCTTTTGCGATTTTCATATCGTTAGCACCCTTAGCACTTCTAGAATCGGTTCGCCCCGCTCGGCCGCGTCCGGACGCCTGCGGACACTTTCAGAACGGCGTCAGACCCTCGTAATCGGCTGCTACTCAGATGCAAAACTCGGGTGGCGGGATGGACCGCCCCTCCGTAGATGTAACACCAAGGTGATTCCTTCGGCGAGTGAAAAAAGTTCCGCGCGTTTCGGCTGGCGCCGCTTCCACTGGCGCGGATGCAATCGCGCTTCGCCGCCCTGCCGCAGAAATCAGCGATCGCGCAGGCGAATTCCATTGCGAATGGCGCGAACGAAGTCCATCGGACGCGGGAAATAGGCCCTGGGTTTGGCCGAGGGCGCCGGCTCGCGCGCTTGCAGAATGCGCACGATATCCGCGGCGGGCACGCGCGAATTTGTGGAGTCGACCGAAGCGAACAGCACGTTTCGATGCGGATCGATGATAAAGACGGAGGGCTTGGCGATCCCGCCTCTCTCGCGCGGATTGTAGATGTTCCAGTCCTGGATCACGCGCTTGGCGCTATCGGACAGAATAGCGAATGGCAAGCGAAGCTGCTTCCTCACCAGTTCCGATTTTTGAGGTGGATCGACGGATACGGCCACCACATCTGCTCCGGCTGAGCGAATCTCGTCGTAGCGAGCGGCATAATCCGCCAACTGGCGGAGGCAGAAGGGTCACCAGTAGCCACGATAGAAGAGCAGGACGAGCGTGCGTTCCGCGATTAGTTCCGAGAGCCGCCGTGGGCGGCCCGTCGAATCCGGCAATTCGAATTCGGGAGCAGTCTCTCCCGGTGCTGGAGTTTTTCCGTTCGTCATGTCTCCCTCACAACGATTTCACTGGCAGATTCGATTCTTCCGGCAGGTGCTCGGATTCGCGATCTGGCGGCCGAATTTCGAATTTCGCTTTTCGCGTTCCGCGTTTTAAGTACCGTGCGTTCGCTTTGCTATACTGGCTGTTTTGCGGCCGTGTGCGGAGATCAACCGTGTGCCCCGCCACGCTCGTGCGTGCTTTACGATGGCTGAACACAACGGAAAACGCCTGTTCCTGATCGACGCGATGGGCTACGTCTTTCGCGCCTTCTACGCGCCCATGCCGCAGCGCTTGCGCAACGCCAAGGGCCTGCCCACGAACGTGCCCTACCTGTTCGCCAACATGGTGCGCAAGCTGCTCAAGGACTGGAAGCCCGACTACCTCGCGGTGGTCTTCGATTCGGCCGCGCCGACCTTTCGCGACAAGCTGTTCGACGCGTACAAAGCCCAGCGCGCGCCCATGCCCGACGATCTTTCCATCCAGGTGCCCTACGTCCGCCGGTTTTGCGAAGCCATGCGCCTGCCGCAGATCGAATGTCCGGGGTACGAAGCGGACGATGTGATCGGCACGCTGGCGCGCCAGGCCGGCGAGCAAGACATGCAGGTGTTTATCGTGACCAGCGACAAGGACCTGATGCAGCTGGTCGGCGATTCCATTCGCCTGCTGAATCCCATGAAGGGCGATCTGCTGGTCGACGCCGCGAAAGTGGAAGAGATCATGGGCGTGCCGCCGGAAAAAGTGGTCGAAGTGATGGCGCTGATGGGCGACTCCATCGACAACATTCCCGGCGCGCGCAACCCCAACGAAAAGCCCGCGCCCGGGGAGCGGCGCAAGGCCGGCATCGGCGAAGTGGGCGCGCGGCAACTCATCCAGCAATATGGCAGCGCCGAAGAAGCGCTGAAGCACGCCTCGGAAGTGAAGCGCGCGAATTATCGCGAAGCGCTGGAAAAGAACGGCGAGTTCGTGCGCCTGAGCAAGCAGCTTGCGGCCATTCCCACCGACGCGCCCGTCGCGCTGGCGCTGGACAAGCTGCAAATGGCCGAGCCCGACGTCGGCGTTTTGCGCGATCTGTACGTCGAGCTGGGTTTCACCTCCCTGCTCAAAGATCTCGCGCCGGTGGTCGACGATCGCAAGACCGACTACGCCAGCCTCCCTTCGCCCGCCGCTCTGGTGAAATATCTCGCGGCTATTCCCGCCGGACGCGACACTGCGCTATGGCTCTCGCTCGACTCGGAAGATCCCGGCGAGGAAGGCTACGGCACGCGCGTCCTCGGCGTCGAAGTTTCGTCCCAGGAAGCTGCGGCGCGCAGCATCGCGAACGACGCGGAAAACAAGGCGCTTGCGGCAATGACGGAATGGCTGGCCGACGCGAAGCGGCCGAAGATCGTGCACGATCCGAAATTGTTTCATCTGCTCGCCGCCGGCCATGCCGCCGGCGCGCGCCCGGACAATGACGGCGAGGCCGTTGCCGGAATTCGCCACGCCACGATTCTCTATTCATACCTCCTGCGCCCCACGACCGCGAATCACGCGTTCGCCGAAGTCGTTCTGCGGCAATTGAACCGCACGCTTTCGGGCGCGCCCGGCGAGCGCGCCGATTTTCTTTTTCGCATTGCGCCCATCCTGCGCGAGGAGGTGGAACAGCAGGGCTTGATCGAGCTGTACGAAAAAATCGATCTCCCCCTGGCGGCCGTTCTGGCGCGCATGGAAGCGGCGGGCGTTTTTGTGGACAAGGACGAGCTGGGCGTCATTTCCTCCAAGACGGAACAGGAGTTGCGCGGGCTTGAGAAATCCATCTACGACCTGGCGGGGTTCGAATTCAACATCAACTCGCCGCAGCAGCTTGCGGAAGTGCTGTTCGACCGGCTGAGTCTGCAAGGGCCCAGGCAGGGAAGGGGCCGGCCGCGTTCCCGCTCGACCGCCGCCGATGTGCTGGAGGAACTCGCGCTGGTCCACGAGCTGCCGAAAAAGGTTCTGGAATATCGCGAGCTCTCGAAGCTGAAATCCACGTATGCCGACGTTCTACCGCGGCTGGTGCATCCCTCGACGGGCCGCATCCACACGCGGTTCAACCAAACGGGAACGGCGACGGGACGCCTGAGTTCGTCCAACCCCAATTTGCAGAATATCCCTGTGCGGACGGAACTGGGTCGCGAGATTCGCGCGGCGTTCGTCGCTTCGCCCGGATGCCTGCTGCTTTCCGCCGATTACTCGCAGATCGAGCTGCGCATTCTGGCGCATCTCTCGGGAGACCCGATTCTGACGGACGCGTTCCGCCGCGGCGAAGACATCCACTCGCGCACGGCCCAGGAAGTGTTTGGCGTGGCGCCGCTGATGCAGACGCGCGAGCATCGCCGCGTCGCCAAGGTCATCAATTTCGGCGTGATCTATGGATTGTCGCCATTTGGGCTGGCGCAAAACCTTTCGATCGACCAGAAGGAAGCGGCGCAGTTCATCACTGCCTATTTCGAGCGTTACAGCGGCGACAAGAAATTCCTCGACGCGCAGGTCGCGGAAGTGCGCAAGACCGGCATCAGCAAAACGCTGTTTGGCCGCGTTCGCCCCATTCCCGAAATTACCTCGCCGCAGCCCGCCATCCGCAATTTCGCCGAACGCACCGCGCTCAACACACCCATGCAGGGCGCCGCCGCCGACTTGATCAAGCTGGCCATGATCGAGCTGGATCGCCGGCTCGCCGCCAAATTCAAGGCGCGCATGATCCTGCAGGTCCACGACGAACTGCTCTTTGAAGCGCCGGAGGACGAAATTCCGGCGCTGGCCAGGGTGGTCAAGGAAGCGATGGAAGGCGCGCACAAGTTTCGCGTTCCCATCGTGGCGGAAACGAAAGTGGGCGCCAACTGGCGCGACCTCAAGCCGCTGTAGCCCAAGTGTTCGCGCCGCGGTGCGCGTCTTGCCGGGAACATGCCGCGACGCCCGCAGAAAATCCTCCCGCAATCTTCCGTGCAATTGCTCCCCTGAATAGGATCGTGCTCGACGCCTCAGCGCTGCTGGCCATTCTCAATGAGGAAGCCGGCGCCGAGCAATTGACGCCCGAACTCCTGAGCGAATCGGCCGCCAGCACTGTGAATCTTGCCGAAGTTCAGGGCAAGCTAGTCGACCTCGGGCTTAGCCCCGACGATGCCTGGGAAGCTACGCTCAGCGCGGTCCGCGATGTTGTTCCATTCAGCGCAGATCACGCGAAGCTTGCGGGGAATCTGGTGGCGCAGACGCGCGCCCTGGGATTGTCGCTGGGCGACAGGGCTTGTCTGGCGCTCGGGCTTGCCTTGAAAGCTCCGGTGTACACGGCGGACAAGTCCTGGAAAAAACTGAAACTTGGGATTCGGATCCATGTCGTCCGTTAAAGTTCCGGTCGTCTGCGAGAGCCGGCCTCGGCAGCGGCCATCCGCACGCTCAGCCTGTAGCAATAGAGTCGGGGCCGGCGGAACTGTCTGCTTCGCTTAGCCGAGCGGCGTGCGGGCGGCAATCGATCGTCACCTGCGTCCGCGTCTGGAGATCCACGACCAGGTAGCACGCCGGCACCGTAGCGCCGAGCTTGGCCACTGCCGTCCTGGCCTCCTCGATGCTCGCTGCCGTTCCGCGCCAGAGGATTTGGCCACTCGGCTCTTTTCGGAAAATATCGAATCTCTGCGTCATGTAGTTCGCTTCCTTCGGAAGGGTTTCATCCGCAGCTTTCCGGATGTTCTCTCCGCTTCGACCTTGATCCGCGCTCGTGCTTGCGGTCGGACCGGTTTGGCCAGCGCTGCCGGCACGTCCTTGAGGGGAACTTGTTCGAAATGGGTCTTCGCAGGAAGCACGGGATTCTCGCCTTCCCTTTCACCCTAACAAACGCCGGGCGGTACGGGTGAAATCTTTTGGCTTTCGCGAGCTACGCTGGCTGCGCGAGCATCCGCCCGATACGCGGCCCTACCGCGGGCCGGCGCTCTGCGGGGCCGGCCCTTGACTTCAACGATACGATTGCGATACGATTTGCCTAGGTTAGGTTAGCTATAGGAATTCGCAGGAGGCGCTAGGCATGAGCGGCAGCACGAAAAAACCCATGCACTTCACTACCGTCGTTCGCGCCGGCGTTCCCCAGGGCCGCCGCGGGAAGCACCGCGACTTCGTGCATTTGATCCTGCTGGATCTCGATCGCCTGAAGGATGGCGCCGCGCTCAAGATTCCTCTGGCCGAGCTGCCCGACCGCAAGGAAAACATCCGCTCGGCGCTGAACCGCGCCACGCGCAAGGCCAGCCGCAAGGTGGCCACCGCAACGGACGACGACTTCCTCTATATCTGGAACATCAAGGATTGAGCTTGCAGGACGAGCGCGGAAGCGGCGGAAGGTTCTCTCCGCTTCACCGCCGCCATTGTGCCGGCCAAGAGATCGCAGGAAATCAGGAATTCGCCTTGCTGCCGTGGACGAAACCAAACTCGGTCCAAACTGGCGCGACCTGAAGTAGCCTCCCTTGTCCTCCCGCTTGTATGGCCCGGGCCGCGCTGTTTCCCGGCACCATCCCGAGATAAGAAATTCCCCTAGCCTACTCACACAGCGTGCCGTACAATGCGTCTTTCAAAGGATAATCGCGTCAGTACTTAACTCCTTGGCGCAGTGGTCGGCCAAGTGCACGCGGGCGCTGAGTGGAGCATGACCGGACCAGCGGCAGATTCGCGGGAGTGGGCGAACCGATCCGTTCTGGCGTTAGCCCAGGGCGACGACCCGGTCGACGCTATCATTGCTAAAGCCAGGAACCTCGTGTTCGCTGCGCTCCAGGAAGGCTGGTCGGGCCCCCCGTACGACCCCTTCCACCTCGCCGAGCTAAGCGGAATTGAAGTCGCACCGACAAACGAAGTCGTCGACGCGCGGACCATTCCCCTCCCCGGAGGCAAACTCAGAATCGAATTCAACCCTGACCGACCAAGTGCAAGAATAAATTACTCTATCGCCCACGAAATTGGTCACTCGCTTTTTCCTGACTGCGCCGACTTCGTCCGCAATCGGCTCAAACACATCGCCTCGCGAGACGAATGGCAATTGGAGACGCTTTGCAACATCGCTGCCGCCGAACTCCTCATGCCTATGGGAACCCTGCGGTCTTATGACCTGCCACCAAACGTCGACAGGATCGTTAGGGTGGCCAAAGAGTACGCCGTCTCCACTGAGGCCGCGCTGTTGAGGATGGTCCGCCTGACCAGCTCCAAATGCTTCGGATTCGTCTGCCGAAGAGAACCCGATTCACCTGCCGGCCGGTATCGCGTCACATACACCGTCAGCTCGCGTCACTGGAACGCGCCGATCAAGAGCGGGTTCACCCTGCCTCAGAACAGCGTCGCCGCCGAATGCACGGCGATAGCGTTCACCGCAAAAGGAGTCGAAAGCTGGGTTCAAGATCAGCCGGCAGCTCGGATCGAGGCGCTCGGGATTTCACCCTTCCCAGGAGCTTGCTATCCCCGTGTGATTGGTATCGTGGAACCTCCGGGG
>JBJKQB010000290.1:0-9772 GCA_046705825.1 Candidatus Acidiferrales bacterium | reverse complement strand
GATGTCGTCCGGTCCCGGCAGGTAGTTGTATTCCGGCGCGCGCAGGAAGCCGAAGCCGTCCGGCAGGCATTCCAGCACGCCCTCCGAAAAGATCAGGCCGTTCTTCTCCGTCTGCGCGCGGAGGATCTGGAAGATCAACTCCTGCTTGCGCATTCCGGAAGACCCGGGAATGTTCAGTTCCTTGGCGATTTTCGCCAGGTCTGTGATGTTCTTGTCTTTCAGTTCTGCAAGGCTAACACTCATTGAATCGTTCCTTCTCAAGCCTAAGTTGTAAGCGAGATTTTGATTTTGATGGACCGCGGGCGGGCGCTTTCTTGAACCAGCCTACTGCGTCCAAACTGCAAAAAAGGGAATATACAGACGTGCCTGCCGGTAGACAGGCCATCCGAAAATCCGACGGCGCGCGCCGTATCCAAACGGCGGTGCGGGGCCCGCAGGATCTTAATTGGTCAATTCGTCCTGCGCGATTTCCGCTCCGAACTTCGGCTCCACTTCCACGGGCGGCTCGCTCGAAACCGGCAAAGGCCGCTCGAGCGCGAGTTGCAGGACTTCGTCCATAGATTGCACGAAATGGATCTTGAGCTGCGCCTGGATCTCCGGCGGAATGTCCGCCAGGTCCTTTTCATTATCCTTGGGCAGAAGAACAGTGTGCAGCCCCAGGCGATGCGCGGCAAGCAATTTTTCTTTGACCCCGCCGATCGGCAGCACTTTGCCGCGCAGGGTGATTTCCCCGGTCATGGCCAGGTCGCAGCGCACCGGGATGCGCGTCAGCGCGCTGACGATCGAGGTGCAGATCGTGATTCCGGCCGAAGGGCCGTCCTTGGGGATGGCCCCTTCGGGCACATGAACGTGAATGTCCAGATGGCGGTAGAAATCCTTGGGCAGCCCGAACAGATGGCTGCGCGAGCGCACGTAACTCATCCCCGCTTGCGCCGATTCCTGCATGACGTCGCCCAGCTTGCCGGTCAGCGTGAGCCGGCCTTTGCCCTGCATCAGCGTCGCTTCGGTCGACAGCACCTGCCCGCCCACTTCCGTCCAGGCCAAGCCGGTGGACAGCCCGATTTCGTTCTTCTTCTCGGTCAGAAAGTCGCGGTACTTGATCACGCCCAGATAATCCGCGGCGTTCGCGCGCGTGATCTCGACGTCGGCCTTGCCGCCGTCGGCCACCACTTTCCGCGCCATCTTGCGGCAAATGTTCGCGATTTCGCGGTCCAGGTTGCGCACGCCCGCTTCGTGCGTGTAGTGCCGGATGATGTGCGTCACCGCCTCATCCGTGAACTTCAGGCTCTCTTTGGTCAGCCCCGTGGCTTCCAGCTGCTTCGGAATCAGGAAGCGCTGCGCGATCTGATGCTTTTCCTGCTCGGTGTAACCCGGCAGCCGCAGCACTTCCATGCGGTCCTGCAAGGGCTGCGGAATGGTGTGCAGCACGTTCGCCGTGCAGATGAACATCACCTTCGAGAGGTCGTACTCCACATCCAGGTAATGATCCGTGAAGGCGTGGTTCAGCTCCGGATCGAGCACTTCCATCAGCGCCGCCGAAGGATCGCCCCGGAAATCCATGGACATCTTGTCCACTTCGTCCAGCACGAATACCGGATTGACCGTCCCGGCCTTGCGCATCATTTGGATGATCTGCCCAGGCAGCGCGCCGATATAGGTCCGCCGGTGCCCGCGAATTTCGGCTTCGTCGCGCACCCCGCCCAGCGAAACGCGCACGAACTTGCGCCCCGTCGCGCGCCCGATCGACATCGCCAGCGAAGTCTTCCCCACTCCCGGAGGTCCCAGGAAGCACAGGATCGAGCCCTTCGGATTCTTCACCAGCTGCCGCACGGCCAGAAATTCAAGGATGCGCTCCTTGATTTTCTCCAGACCGTAGTGATCCTCGGCGAGAATGTGTTCGGCCTTCTTGATGTCGCGCAGCTCTTTCGACCGCTTCTTCCACGGCACGGCCAGCAGCCAGTCCAGGTAATTCCGCGATACGGTCGACTCGGCCGACATGGGCGGCATCATTTCCAGCCGCTTCAGCTCCTGCATGGCCTTCTCGCGCGGCCCTTCCGGCATGCCCGACGTTTCGATCTTTTTCTTCAGCTGTTCGAGGTCGCTCGCTTCCCCACGGCCCAGTTCCTTCTGAATGGCCTTCATCTTCTCATTCAGGTAGTACTCTTTCTGGGCCCGTTCCATCTGCCGCTTCACCCGCGAATTGATGGAGCGGTCGACGTTCAGCTTCTCGACCTCCACGTCCAGGATGTCCCCAATGCGTGTCAGCCGTTCGAGCGGATCGAACAGCTCCAGCAGTTCCTGTTTTTCCTCCACCGGAATCTGCAGGTTGGCGGCAATGGCGTCGGCCAGCTTGCTGGGATCCTCCACGCGCACTGCCGCGATCATGGTGTCGTAGTTCAGGCTCTGCGACAGCTTGACGTATTGCTCGAACAGGTTGGTGACACGCGTCTGCGCCTGCTCCAGCGGAGCGCCCGGTTCCGCCTTCACCGAAATCACCCGCACGGACGCCCGGAAAAAGCCTTCTTCGCTCGCCACCTGCACGATCTTCGCGCGCTCCGAGCCTTCCACCAGCACTTTGATGTTGCCGTCCGGAAGCTTCACGCTCTGCACGATGTTCGCCAGCGTTCCGACCTGGTAAATCTCCTCCGGCTTCGGATCGTCCACCGACGCATCGTGCTGCGTCACCAGAAAAATCTTTTTGTCGCCCGCCAGTGCTTCTTCCAGCGCCCGCACCGACGCCTCGCGCCCCACGATGAACGGGTGCATCATGTCCGGGAAAATCACCATTTCCCGCACCGGCATCATCGGCACGCGCTTCACTTCGCCTTTTTCGCGATTAAACATGGACTCCCGGATTCCCAATTCCCTAGCCCGCCTTTTCCAGCAAACTCCAGTTGATTTCCCGGCCCTTGACCATGTCCGCAGTCACCACAAAATCCCGCAGCTTTCTCTGCGCGGGCAGGTGATACATCATCTCCAGCATCAGGTCTTCCAGGATCATGCGCAGCCCGCGCGCGCCCACTTTGCGCTGCAGCGCCAGTTCCGCCACCGTCTCCAGCGCGTCGTCGGTGAACCGCAGCCGCACGTTTTCGAATTCAAACAGCCGCTGGTACTGCCGCACCAGCGCGTTCTTCGGTTCCGTCAGAATCCGCACGAGCGCGGCCTTGTCCAGATCGCTCAACACGCCCACCACCGGCAAGCGCCCCACAAATTCGGGGATCAGACCGTAGCGGATCAGGTCGGTCGGCTGGGCCTGCTCCAGAATCTCGATGTTGCGCTTCGTCGGCGTGGTCGGCTGCGTGTCCACGTGGAATCCCAGCGACTTCTGCCCCACGCGCCGCTCGATCACCTTTTCCAGCCCTACGAATGCCCCGCCGCAGATGAACAGGATGTTCGTCGTGTCGACCGGCGTGAATTCCTGGTGCGGGTGCTTGCGCCCGCCCTGCGGGGGAACGTTGGCCACCGTCCCTTCCAGAATCTTCAGCAGCGCCTGCTGCACGCCCTCGCCCGAAACGTCGCGCGTGATCGAGGGGTTTTCGTCCTTCTTGGAAATTTTGTCGATTTCGTCGATATAGATGATGCCCTGCTGCGCCTTCTGGACGTCGCCGTCGGCGGCCTGCAGCAGCTTCAATATGATGTTCTCGACGTCCTCGCCCACGTAGCCCGCTTCGGTCAGCGTCGTCGCATCGACAATCGCGAACGGCACTTCCAGCATTCGCGACAGCGTCTGCGCCAGCAGCGTCTTCCCCGTCCCGGTCGGCCCGATCAGCAGAATGTTCGACTTGGCAAGCTCGATGTCGCCCGACTGCCGGTTCAGGAAAATCCGCTTGTAGTGGTTGTAGACCGCAACCGCCAGTTTCTTCTTGGTCTTGTCCTGCCCGATGACGTAGCCGTCCAGGAACGCCTTGATTTCCGGAGGACGCGGCAGCCGCCGGTTCGACGGCGCGGCTTGTTCGCGCTTCTCATCCTCCAGAATCTGCTGGCACACGCCCACGCACTCGTTGCAAATGTACGAGCGTGGATACTCGGAAGGAGAGCTGATCAGCTTCTCCACCTGTTCCTGCGTCTTATGGCAAAAGGAACAGCGCAAGGCATCTTCTGGCGTGAACCGCTTCACTGACAAGGTCCCCCTCGAATCGAATGCGCACCGGGAATATAGCTCATTGTAAAGCGGAATCGAACTCCCGGAGAGCAAATCATGAAATTCACTACTAACCTTTTGGAACGCACGCGGGCCGGCTATCGGTGCTTGCTGATGATCTCATCGACGATCCCATATCCCTTGGCCTGCTCCGCGGTCATGATGAAATCCCGCTCGACGTCCTTCTCGATTTTCTCGACCGGCTGTCCGGTGTGGTGCGCCAGCAGCTTGTTGAGCGCCTCGCGAGTGCGGATGATTTCCTTGGCGTGGATGTCGATGTCCGTGGCCTGGCCTGAAAGGCCGGACATCCAGGGTTGGTGAATGAGCACGCGGGAGTTGGGCAAAGCATAGCGCTTGCCCGGAGCGCCGGCCGCCAGCAGCACGGCCGCTATGGATGCGGATTGGCCTATGCAATACGTCGTTACGTCCGGCTTCACAAACTGCATCGTGTCGTAGATCGCCATCCCGGCCGAAATCGATCCGCCGGGCGAGTTGATGTACAGCGCAATATCGTGCTCGGGATCTTCCGACTGCAGGAACAGCAACTGCGCCGTCACCAGGTTGGCCACGTGGTCGTCGATCGGCGTCCCGATAAAAATAATGTGGTCCTTCAGCAGGCGCGAATAAATGTCGTAGGCCCGCTCCCCGCGGTTCGTCTGCTCGACGACCATGGGAACCAGCGTTGTGGCGTACAGATTCGGACCGTCTGCTTGTCTCATTCGGAAACTTTTTGCGCCTTGAGGGGGCCGAGTTCGAGATTACTTTTCACTCTGGACCGTCTCGACCCGTGCCGTGCGGTAGAGCCACTCGATTGTCTTGTCGCTGCGCAACTTCGACTTCATCCTAGCGAGGGCCCCCTGTTTTGTCAAGCGAGCGCGGATCGCGGTCGCGGATTCGCCACTGCGTTCGGCCAGCTTGGCAATTTCTTTGTCCACATCCTCGTCCGTCGCGTCGATATTCTCGGCCGTGGCGATGCGATCCAGCAACAATTCCGCCTTCACGTCGCTCAGCGCTCGCTCCCGCTGCCTCTTCCGCAGCGATACCCAGTCCACATTCACTGCGCGCGGATCGACGCCTTGCGCCGCCAGCGACCGCACCACCCGCTCCAACCTTATATCCATCTGATTGTCGACCATCGCCTCCGGCACCGGGAAATCGTGCCGCTGGACCAGGAGCTCCAGAATCTTCTCGCGCGCCTGCGCCTGCTGCTGCTCGTCCTTCGCCGCATCCAGATCGGTGCGAATCTTCTGCCGCAGCTCCTCGAGAGTCGTCACGCCGCTGAACGCCTGGCTCTGCGCCGCAACGTCTTTCGCCAATTCGTCGTTCACTTCCGGCAGCTTCTTTTCCTTCAGTCCCTGCACCTCCACCGTATAGTCGTAGGTCTTGCCCGCCAGCTTGGGGTCCGGATAATCCTTCGGGTATTCGGCGCCGAAGCGCTTCGTTTCGCCCACTGACGCGCCGCGCAAATGCTCCGTAAACGCCTCCAGCGTTTCTTCGCCGCCGATGTGGCACAACACGCCGTCCGCCTGCACCGGCTCGCCTCCGCCTACCGGCGTTCCAATCAATTTGATGATGGCGTATTCCTGGTCTTGCGCGGCGCGCCCTTCGATCGGCACGAACGTGGCCATGCGGTCGCGAATCTCGTCGATGGCCTTGTCCACCTGCGTGTCGCCCACCTCGACCGCCTCGACCTGCACCTCCAGACTCTTGTAATCGCCCAGCTCGAATTCGGGCAGCACCTCGAATGTGGCGCGGAACTTCAGCGGCTCGCCTTCTTTGAACTCAACCTTATCCACTTCCGGACGCGTCACCGGCACCAGTTTCTTCTCGTCCAGCGCCTTTTCCAGGTATTCCGGCACCAGCGACTGCATCACTTCCCCGCGAATGTCTTCCGCGAACCTCCGCCGGATCAGCGTCACCGGCGCTTTTCCCGGGCGGAATCCCGGCACGCGCGCCACTCGCGCGATGTCCCGCGCAACCTTCTCTTCCGCTTTCTGCACGTTCTCCGCGGGAATTTCCAGCTCGATTTCTCGCTTGCAACTCGTTTCGGTCATTTCGTCCTTCTGCTTACTAGATGCGTTCCAGCGCGCCGCCGAACTAGCTTTCCACTGCTAACGCGAATCAGAAATCTGTGTCTCTTTCGGGGGTCGGAGCTTCAGTTCCGACTCAGCGCAGCGCCTCTCGAATCCTCCGCCGCGTATCTAGATGCTTCGAACCGCAAACCAGAACCTGCCTTCGAAGCTCCATTCTTTGCGGCCGCAGGCCGCTTTGGAGTGCGCCAGCTTGTTTACCCTGAGCGCAGTCGAAGGGCTGCCGCTTGGCTCGCGCAGCCTCTGTCGCAGAATCTGGTAACGCCACTCGTTCTACGGGAGATCGTCTTTCGCTGACGTCTTTCCGCCCGCAGGCCAGAACCTGCCGTTCACCATTTCCATTTTGGAGAAGTGAGGATGGCAGCCTAACGCGGCCAGCGAGGACTGGGAACGAACGAAAAGTATAGGAAATTCGCCCCGCAGCGTCAACGTCCACTGCTGTTTCGACCCGGGCTCGTGGCAATGGCCCGAGCACGATCCAATCCGGACTTGCTGTTTTGCGGATGCATCGTTGGCGGGCGCCTCTGGCCGCAGACCAACTCGCACTCGCCCTCCCAGCCTGCGCGAGAGTCCTCACGCAAATATCTCCTTAGCCCATTCGTTTCCCATTTGCTATTCTGCTCCCACCATGGAAGTAAAGTGTTTGAATCCCATATTGAACGTGTCGGACCTCGCCAGCTCCTTTGCCTGGTTTCAGAAGTGGGGATGGAAAAAATTGTGGGACTGGGGAACACCTCCCACCTTTGGCGCGGTTGGCTCGGGCAACGAAACTTGCATTTTTCTTTGTCAGGGCGCGCAGGGAGGCCGCGGCCGCGGCTCCAACACCACTACCTTCCAGCACGAAGGAGATGAAGAAGCCGACAAGGGCGTGTGGATGTCGCTCTGGGTCGATGACGTTGACGAGATGTACAAGCAGTGTCTCGCCGCCGGGCTGGAGGTCACGTTCCCGCCAACGAACATGCCCTGGAACGTCCGCGAAATGCACCTGCGCCATCCGGATGGCCACGTGTTCCGCGTCGGCCGGGGAATCGCGCAAGAGTAGAACCCACCGAAGCAGTCCCTTGCCAGAATCCAGTCGTCCGATGGACGTCATCGCGAAGGGGGCAAACCGCTGCCGGATCGACAGTCTTTCCCCGGTGATCCAAGCAGAATCGTTTTCAAGGGCGTGGTCGGGTATCCCTGCTGGTCCAAAGATGGACGCTTCATCTACTTCCTGAATGTCTCCGGCAGCGCCGTCGAGCGCGTGGCCATCCCCGGCGGCAAAGTCGACCAGGTGGCCAGCCTGGGCAATCTCCACATCACCGGATATTACCCGGTGTGGATGGCGCTGGCGCCCGACGACACCCCGCTGGTGCTCAAGGACACGGGCACCGAGGACATCGTCAGCATGAAATTCCACGAGCCCTGAGCCCGGCTCCTTCTCCCGCATCGCTCCCAGGCAGTTGGCTCAGGCTATCGGCTCTTCCTTCGTCAGCGACAACTGCTTGCCGCCGCCGGTCGCCGGGAGTAGAATCCTTGGCCATCAGTATCACTTCACACGCGCTGCGCAACGCATGCGGCATTTTTCTCCCTGGCCATGCAAGCGACACGCAAGAATCGCCACAGGAGGGTCATCATGTGTACATACGAGTCGGGAATTAGGCTCGGCCGCGCACGCCGGACGAGCGCCTTGGGATGTTTCACTTTCGGCATCAGCCTGCTTGCTTTCTTCCTCGTCACCGCCCAGCCGGCTGCGGCGACTACGCTCTGCGTCAATCCGCACGGCACAGGCGGCTGCTTCAGCAGCATCAACGCCGCATTGGCCGCCGCCGCAACCGGCGACACCGTTCGCGTCGCCAATGGCACTTACAGTGAGTACGTCGTGATTACCCAATCGGTCTCGCTGATCGGTCAAAGCCGTGAAACCACTATCATCGACGCCACCGATCAGCCCTTTGGCATCAACGTCGACGGCTACGATTTCCCCGGCCTGGGCGGCGTCGTCATCTCCGGCTTCACCGTGAAAAACGCCCAGAACGCGGGGATCGTCGTCTCCAACTCCTCCGATGTCACCATCCAGAACAACCGCGTCGCCAACAACGACCTGGGCCTCTCGCCGAGCACGGGCACCTGCCCAACTCTCTCCGCCTTCCCTTATTTCTTTGGTGAGGCCGCCGATTGCGGCGAGGGCATTCTGTTCAGCGGCGTGGACCACTC
The DNA here is from genome assembly GCA_046705825.1 of Candidatus Acidiferrales bacterium. Taxonomy (GTDB): domain Bacteria; phylum Acidobacteriota; class Terriglobia; order Acidiferrales; family UBA7541; genus Palsa-295. The sequence continues at coordinate 1,345 of JBJKQB010000290.1, read as the reverse complement.
GATCATCGCCGACAACCTGGTGACCGCCAACGCCGGCGGCTTGCTGATCACCGACGACACCGGGGCCACGCACGACAATCTCATCTCCGCCAATTCGGTGGTCCACAATACCCAGTTCGACTGTGGAATTACCCTCCCTTCGCACAGCAGTGACGGCGTCTTCCACAACACCGTCTCTGGAAATGACTCCTCCTACAACGGAGGACCCGGAGTGGGCATCTTCGCACCCGGACCCGGTTCCAAGGCCTACGCCAACGTGGTCGTTCACAATCGCCTGCGCGGAAATGGCTTGCCCGGCGTCACCATGCACAACCATGCCGCGCCCCCGGGCGCGCCGCCGGTCATGTTCAATGACAACGTGATCGTCGGCAACGACATCTCCGCCAACTCGCAGGATTTTGAGGACGCGGCCACCGACGGCCCCACCGGCATCAACATTTTCAGCAAGACCAAGATGACCGGGACCGTCATTTCGCAGAACAACATCCACGAGGAGCAGCTCGATATCGTGGTTAACGTGCCCTCGAACACCGCAATGCTTCCGGCCGCGGAAATCCACTTGAACAACTTCCCCAATAACCAGGTGGGCGTTCAGGACCTGGGCACGGCCGGCGTGGATGCCACCGAAAACTGGTGGGGCTGCGCGAACGGCCCGGGCTCGAGCGGTTGCGCCGGCGTTTCCGGCAGCGGCGTTCTATTCACGCCCTGGCTGGCCCACCCTTCGCAAACGCCAGACTCGCACTAAGCCGAGCCGGTTCGGCGGAAGGGACGCGCGATCCCGTCCGCCTCCTGCTTTCGCGAATTCGGTCGGTGCCGAGCGAGCGTCCTGAGTCACAGATCCGTGGACGGTTTTTAGGGGTCGGAGCTTTAGCTCCGACGTTACGCGTCCCAAGATCACGAGGCTTCAGCCCCTGAAGTGGCGCAGATTTGCTTTCTGTGCGGAATGGCTGTAGTCTTCGCCTACCGAATTTCAGGCCTCTGATGCACCCGCTCGATGCAGTCACGGCCGCTCCGCGGTCGTAGCGCAGCCGATAACCAAAGGAGATGACAACGTGAATCGATGGTGGCGTATGTCCCTGTTGACCCTCGTAGTCGGTGCCGCGGCCTTCCTGGCTGGCCCCAAGATCTGGCCCATGGCTGCCAGCATTGCCCAGCCGCCCGCCAGCCTTTTGCCTTTCTACCTCGCGCTCTCCGTCATCGAAGCCCTCGCCTTCGGTTTCGGTGTGGCCTTCGCCGTGTTCGGATGGCCGGCCATCCGCCGCCTGCCTCTCGGCGCCCCTTGGCTGAACAAAGCGCTTTTCATCACGATGTGCTGGTTCACGGGCAACTGGTGGATGCACGACAA
>JBJKQB010000289.1:0-18394 GCA_046705825.1 Candidatus Acidiferrales bacterium | reverse complement strand
GGGCTCCGCCCGGCCGCACGGCGCCTCCCCAACCGGAACCACCGTCGAAACCGTATTCATGCCGGAGGAGAAGCGTCAGACCATCTGTCTCTCGACGCAGGCGGGATGTGCGGTGGATTGCCGTTTTTGCCTTACGGCCACCCTTGGGCTGATTCGCAATTTGACGCCCGCAGAGATCCTCGGTCAGGTTCTGGTTGCGCTCGCCGACAACCGCGAATCGCTCAAGCCGCAAACGAACGTGGTGCTGATGGGGCAGGGCGAGCCGCTGCTCAATTATGACGCGGTGATGGCCGCCATGCGCATCCTGCTCGATCCTAAGGGCATGGCCATCTCGCCGAAACACGTGACCCTGTCGACCAGCGGTATCATTCCCGGAATCGAGCGCTTGGCCAAAGAGAAAGTGCGGCCGAAGCTGGCCATCTCCCTAAACGCATCCTCGAACACCCAGCGCGACCGGATCATGCCCATCAACCGCAAGTATCCGATCGAGAAGCTGCTGGCGGCGTGTCGCGCGTATCCGTTGCGCCCATGGGAAAAACTGACGTTTGAGTACGTTTTGCTCGGCGGTTTCAACGATTCGCCGGAAGACGCGCGTCGCGTGGCTAGGCTGGTGTCCAATTTGCCCGCCAAAGTGAACTTGATCCCCTGGAACCCGGGAGAATTACCCTACCGCAAGCCCGATCCGGAGCGCATCGAAGGGTTTCGTCTCATTTTGGCCGGAAAGGGAGTACCCGTCTTCGTCCGCTATTCGCGCGGCCAGGACGTCATGGCCGCCTGCGGCCAACTCGCCCTGCTGGAGGCAGCAGGGGAGATGACGCAAATCGCTCCGGCGGGCGCCTGATCCCAAGTGGAGTCGAATGCCACGCCGTTGCGGCTGCAGGCCGCTTTGAACGGCGGGGGCTTGCTCCCGCTTTAGCGGATCCTTATTACTGAGAGAACCGCGATCCGCCGAAGCCTGTTACCGCGCCCGCTGGCACTGCCCTGAGTGAATCGGCAAAGTGAGCGTATCGAAATGTGTCCTCGGGCGAAGCCAAAGGGAACCCAGTTCCGCGCCTTTTGCACCACCTCGCCGCCTGTCATCCCGAACCCAGTTCCGCGCCTTTTGCGGAAATGGGGGTGAGGGATCTGCTTTCCACCACAACCGATCAGGAACGCCGGCGCCCTTCGCTTCGACCCGGCTCACGTTCTATCCTTCACGGGTCCCGATTGCAGCCATCATGCGGCCTGTCTGTCGTTCTTTGCGATAGCTGAAAAATAAATCTGTGCGGCACGACGTGCAGAACTCGGACACCGTAATGTTTTCCGCCGCTACGCCCGCGGCAGCAAGGATGTCGCGGTTCGCGCCAGCCAGATTCAAGTGAACGCGCGGCGGCTCCGGGGCGTGCCCCGGCGGCGCCATAGTAAGCCAGGGCAGCCAGTTGGGATCGTTGTCACCGCCGGCCATCGAATCGAAAGGTCCTTCGAACCAATCACGCGCGTGCGCAAATTGAGCGGCGAATTCCCGCGCTACCTCGTGGCCAACCTCATAACAGCAGCCCCCGATCCCCGGCCCGATCGCTGCGACCACGTCCTCCGCGTGCGTGCCGAATTCCATGCGCATCCGCCCGAGCGTTTTTTCGGCGATGCGCTTCAGCGTTCCGCGCCAGCCCGCGTGAACCGCCGCCACCGCGTGCGTGCGCTGATCGGCAAGGAGAATGGGAATGCAGTCGGCGGTTTGAACCGCCAGCAGGATGTCCGGCTCGCGCGTGAACAGCGCGTCACCATGAAGACCTGCATCCGCGTCTGATGGCGCGACTCGATGCGCCAGGTCCGAATGAATCTGGCGCAGCGCGACCATGCGCGTTTTCCCGGCGCCGATTGCGGCCGCGAATTCTTGCCGGTTCTTTGCCACCCGCGCGCGCTGGTCCCAATCCGTGTAGCCGAGATTCAAGACTTGTTCCTGCCTCCCCCCGGCTCCGGGCTTGGGGAATTCGCTTGCGCCGCCGGGACGCGTGCTGAACCCGTGAACGAGCCATTGGAGATTTGCCAGAGGGCGCGCGACCAGGATTTGCAGATTGCCCGTGCGGCGCAGGCTCCAATCCGTACTGCCCGCGGCGAGCACACCTTTTTTCGCGCGGTTTTTTCCCTCAGGCGCTGCTGTCGTCCGTTCGTTCGCCATCATTCCACATTATAATTGCGGCGGCGCAGAGGCTGGAGAAAGAAGCAAGCGCAGCCGGACCGCCGAGGGCGCGTGATCGTCGGCTTGGGGCTGGACATCGCGGAAATCGATCGAATCGAGCAAGTGTTCATGCGGCGCGGAAGCGCGATCCTCGATCGCTTGTACACGCCGCGGGAAGTGGCCTACTGCGAACGCCACAAAAACAGATTCGAACGCTACGCCGCGCGCTTCGCCGCCAAAGAAGCGGCCATGAAGGCGCTGGGCACAGGCTGGCGCCACGGCGTGCGCTGGCGCGACATCGAGGTGGCCAACGCCCCCAGCGGAAAGCCCACCTTGCGGCTCGAGGGAGTGGCCCGGCAGATCGCGGACAAACTCCGCGTCCGCAATATTTCCCTCACCATCACTCACAGCGGAAATCTGGCTATCGCCCAGGTCATTTTCGAAGATTAGGCGCGGGCCGGAAGTTCCTCCCGCGGAGTTTCATGCCCATCCACACATTCGGCGTGCACAATCTCTTCCAAGCTGCCGGTAATTCGCACGCGACACCAACGATTGGGGGCCGCTGCTCCTGCGATCCGCACGGACAAATAATTCCCCGTCAGGCACTCCGTCCAGTCCTTTCCTTTTCGGTTCAGCGTCAACGCCTTCTCCCAGCGCAAGGATTGCGATCGCCGGAACGCCGCGGCCTTTTTCGCGCCCAGCGCTCGCAGCGTGCGTGCGCGTTCATGGATCAGCGATTCGAGCAGCGGCGAGCCGAGTTGCGCCGCTTCCGTCCCCGGGCGAGGGGAGAAGGAGAAGACATGCAGGTAGGTGAACGGCAATTTCTCGATCATCTCGAGCGTGCGCGCAAAATCCTCATCTGTTTCGCCGGGAAATCCGGCGATCACGTCCGCGCCGATAGCGGCCTGCGGCAGCGCCTCGCGAATCAACCCGATGCGTTCGGCGTAATGCGCGGCGCGATACCACCGATGCATGGCGCGCAGGATGCGGTCTGAGCCGGATTGCAGCGGGACGTGAAAATGCTCCGCGATGCGCTCCGACGAAGCGGCCAGCTTCACGAAATCCCGCGTCAGCTCCTGCGGCTCGATCGAGCTGAAGCGCAGCCGCTCGAGCTCCGTCTCCGCCAGAATGCGCTGCACCAGCCCGGCCAAATCCGCGCGCGGCGAGAGGTCGCGGCCATAGCTGCCCAGATTGATTCCGCTCAGCACAATTTCTTTGGCGCCGTTGGAAATCAATCGCCTAACCTGTTCGACCACCGCGTCGGGAGGCAGGCTCCGGCTGCGCCCGCGCACGAAGGGAATCACGCAATACGCGCAGCGATGATTGCAACCGTCCTGAATCTTCAGGATGGGCCGCGTGCGATCCGCGTTGGGAATGCTGGAAAGAGACGCGGACAGCGCGCTCTGCGCGAAAATGTCTCCGCTCAGAATTTTGGCCGGGCCTCGCGCCAGCGACATCGGCTCCGCAATCCCGGATAAAGAAACGAAATTCGAATCGACCTGCGGAGCCGGCGTGGCGAATCTCCCCAGCGCAACGAGAGCCTCCGGAATCTCGGAAATGTGCGAATTGCCGGCAACCAGGACCACCCCCGGCAGCGCCGCAAGCTCTTCCGGAGCGCGCTGCGCGTAGCATCCGGCGACGACGATGCGCGCCGAAGGCCTCGCGCGGTGGATTTTGCGCACCGCTTCGCGCGCCTGCGCATCCGCGGCCGCCGTGACCGTGCAGGTGTTCAGCACGAACACGTCCGCCGCAGCTTCGTCAGCGCTGAGCGTCAATCCCTTCGCCAGCAGGCGTTCGCCCAAAGACGCGGCGTCCGCGTCCGTGGCGCGGCACCCGAAATTCTGGATGGAAAACGTGGTCATGAATGCACCGCTCCTAACCGCAAACGTGGAATTATAGCAGCGGTTTTGCGCAGGGCTGGACGAACAGGGAAAGGCGGGTAGGACGGCGATTCGGAAACTACACTCCGGCAGACCGCCGCTGGAAACACAAAAGGATCAGGTCCGCGCGGCGCCGCACACCGAACTTGGCCAGCAGATTCGACACGTGGAACTTGACCGTGCGCTCGGAAATGTGCAGACGGTCGGCCACTTCCTTGTTGGCCAGATTCTCCAGCAGACCGTTGAGCACCTCTTGCTCGCGCCGGCTCAGTTCCGCGGGTGAATCGCCTCGCAGGCGCCGGCCTTGTGTGCTGTTCAGAATCGAATCCACGAAGCGCGACAACATCGCCCGCGGAACCCAAAATCCTCCGCTGGCCACCAACGGCAGAGCGCGCGGCAGTTGATCGCGAGCCTCTTCGTAATTCAGGATTCCCTTCACCCCTTGGCGCAGCAGGCTGTAGTTCTCGTCCTCGCTTAGTTTCTCGCCCACCACCAGCAAACGCGCGCTGGGGCAGCGATCCAGAATATTGCCCAGCAGCGCGCCCGTGGCTTGGCGCGCCGCATGCGCATCGATGACGTAAACCGGGGCCTTGGGAACTTCCAGATTGCGCAGGTCGGGCGCCAGCATCGAATCGAGCTGCTTCGAGACCATCTGAAATCCCGATTTCTCGAGCAGACGATGAAACTCGTCGAGCACCAGCGGATGCGGGGAGAGCAAACAAACTTTAAGGCTGGACTTCGTAGCTGCCTTCGCCATGAGATTCTCAGGCTAACCAAAATGAGCGGGAGGGGCAAGAACGCGTCGCAACCTCATTTTCCAACAAGGTACGGGGGGGCCAGCCCGGCAGCGCCCGGGAACTGGGGGGAACGCCCGGCTCAATCGCTCGAAGCCGGTGTTTCCATCGCATCCTCGCCGGCGTTTCCGGAACGTCGATGCGGGCGCTTGGCGGGCAGCCCGGCCTGGCGTACCTTATAGAGCAGCGCGCGATAGCTGATTTTCAAAGCTTCAGCGGTCTTGCGGCGGTTCCAATGATTCGCCTGCAGCACTTTCAGGATGAGTTCGCGCTCCATGCGTCGCGTCACCTGCTGGGAAATTCGCTTCAGAGGAATGTTTCCGTCAGGGGCCCGCTCGTAAGCAAGGCTGTCGCTCTTTTTGTCCTCGCGCTCGGAAAAGAACGCCTCTTCCGAACCCAGAATGACGTAGCGCGCCATGCAGTTTTCCAGCTCGCGGATGTTTCCCCGCCAATCGCGATGCTGCAGCAGGTGCAGCGTCTCGCGCGACACCGGCTTGGCCTCCCGCTTGAAACGCCGGTTGAACGTCTCTCGCAGGAACTCCACCAGGAACGGAACATCCTCGCGGCGCTCGCGCAGCGGCGGCAGCGTGATGCTGATGACGTTGATGCGATAGAACAGGTCCGAACGAAAAGCGCCCGATTCGATTTCGCGCCGCAGTTCGCGATTCGTCGCGCAAATCAACCGCGCTTTCATAGCCCGCTCTTCATGATCGCCAATCCGCGTGAACCGCCCGTCCTGCAGCACGTGCAGAAGTTTGGCCTGCAAGCCTCCATCGAGTTCGGCAATCTCATCCAGGAACAGCGTGCCGTCTTGCGCCGTCTCGATCCGTCCAGGTTTGTCGCTGATCGCCCCGGTGAACGCTCCTTTCTCGAAACCAAACAACTCGCTCTCCAGCAGGCTCCCGGGTATTGCCGGGCAGTTCACCTTCACGAAGGGGCCCGAACGCCACGGCGAGCGTTCGTGGATGAACCGGGCCAGGACCTCTTTTCCGGTGCCGCTTTCGCCCAGGATCAAAATGGGAACGTCAAGACCGGCGGCGCGTTCGACCCGCTGCCGCACCATCTGCATCGCTGCCGAAGGACCAAAGTAAATCCCTTCAGGAGGAAGTTCATTCGCCTGTAGTGCAGACAGTTTGGGATGAGCGGCAGCAGCCATTGGCTTTCAGCGTGAGCTCGTTTGGACGAGAATCCCGGTGATTTTTGCACTCCAGGAACCAAACAGCATGAGAAAGCCGGACCCTCCCGTTTTTTCACCTCTGGGACAGCACGGACAGCAACATCCCCATTTTCAAATGCTTGGATGAAATTCGCTGCGTTGGTTCCAGTACCATTCTTTCGGTGACACGGCTTGGGGAGGGAATTTCGCACCAGAAAATCCTGGGCACTTTCGGGAACCAGATTTCCCGAGAGCCGAAGAATGTGGCTCTCGTCACATCGCGGGCGGTCGCAGTTGCAGAAACAGAGAAGGACTACGCCGTGCGGCCAAGTCCTATATGCGCGTTCCTTCACCGCGGATGATGTCGTAGCGCTCGATCACCGCGGCTACTCCGACCGATGGGAACTCTTCTTCGCTCTCGCGCTTATCGATGCGCACCACGCGTCCATGGGCGCGCACCAGCACCTCGGTCCCCCGCGTGATTTCCGGCGGCAGGGTGAGCGTAAAGTCGACTTCGGCGCCGGGAGACAGTTCGTTTTGCAGGGTGAAGTACACACCACGAGTGGAGATGTCCCGAGTCTGGCCGTTCTGATTTGCCGATTCTCGGTCGATCGGTAAGCGGACGTTCACCGGCAGCGAGAGGTCGTACCGGCGGGCCATGCGACGTTCAGTCATTACCGCTCCTAGTTTTAGCGTTGGATTTCAGGCCCCGCCCAAACGAAGGATCGGAGCAATCGCCATTCCAAAACAAACCACACCACCACATGGGCTACAGCGAATTCCGTTGCCCGTTCCCCCGATGGTATGCACCCGGTTCGAAAATTGGACCAGCAAACTCTTTAGAAACAACCAACAAGTGTTTCGGTCCCAAGAAGGCGAGCGGTTCGAAACGGGCCCGCATTGGTGTGCGACACTCTGCCCATTTCGCGCAAGATACTAGAACAACCTGAGGGCGAAGGATAGGGGTATTTCTCGGAATGTGCTTTAGTTATGCAATCCTTTTCCGGAAGCAGAATCGCCGCTTACTCGCTTCACCGCCCCTGCCTATTACGTATGCTACCCTTCAACTTCTGAGCGAGCGGCAGCGGGCTCCTTGGCCGGTTCCGGGTCCTTTGCGGCTGCAGCCTGTTTCGCCTGCGCCGCCGCTTTCGCCGCAGCGGATCGCGAACCGCGCCCGGAATCCAAATTGAAGTGGCGCATCTTGTACAGAAGTGCCTTGTAACTGATCCCCAACATGCGCGCTGCGTCCTTGCGGCACCAATTCGTTTTCTCCAGCGCGTCCGCGATCGCTTCCATTTCCGCTTCATCTTTCAAACCGCGCACCAGAGCCTTCAGGCCCTGCTCCTTCGGCGCGGCGGCCTCTTCCCGCTGCGGAACGCGCTGCTGCCCGGTCATCTCCAGCAGTTCGCGCAGGCTGCCTTCGTCATCTTCCAAAATCACGTAGCGCTTGACGAAGTTTTCCAGTTCCCGCAGATTGCCGGGCCACGGATAGCGCAGCGCCGCTTCCAGCAGATGTTTCGACGGCTCCATCGCCGGCTTCTGATATTTCTCGCTGTACTTCGTCAGGAAATGCCGGAACAGCAGCGGAATTTCCGTGGTGCGTTCGCGCAGCGGCGGGATATGAATCGAGAGGACGTTTAACCGGTAATACAAATCCTCGCGGAAGCGGCCCGAGCGCATCGCTTCCTTCACGTTCATGTTGGTCGCCGCCAGCACGCGCACGTCCACGTTGATCACGGACCGTGCGCCCAGCCGCGAATATTGCCCGTCCTGCAGAACGTGCAGCAGTTTCGCCTGCAGGTGCGGGCTCATTTCCGCGATCTCGTCCAGGAAAATCGTGCCCTTGTTGGCCATCTCGAACTTGCCGGGCTTGGCCCGCACGGCCCCGGTGAACGCTCCTTGCTCGTACCCGAACAGTTCCGATTCCAGCAACTCGCCCGGCAGCGCCGCGCAATTCACTTTCACGAATTGCTGGTGCCGCCGCGTGGAGCGCAGGTGAATCATGCGCGCGATCACTTCCTTGCCCACTCCGCTTTCCCCGCTGACGAACACCGGAACATCCACGGGCGCGATCTGCAGAATCTGCTGGCGGATTTTCAGCATCTGCGGGCTGGCCGCCAGAAAGGAAAGGTCTTCGGTCAGTTGTTCGCAGTACTGCCGCAGCGCTTCGTTTTCCGAGCGCAGCTGCTGCTTCTGGCGCACCTTCAAGAATGCGGCATCCAGTTCCGGCTTCTCGAACGGCTTCGTCAGGTAGTCCAGCGCGCCCAGCCGGATCGCTTCCACCACCGTGTTGACCTCATTCGAGCACGACAGCATGATCACGTTCAGCGAGCGGTCGATCTGCATCAGCCGCCGCAAAGTCTCGATTCCGTCCACTTCCGGCATCAGCACGTCCAGGATCATGAAGTCGGGCCGCTCGCCGCCGCCCACCCGCTCCAGCGCTTCTTTGCCGCTCGAGACGCTTTCCACTTCGAATCCATCCACTTCAAGCAGCGTCTGCAGGTACTTGCGGATACTGGGCTCGTCATCCACTACCAGAATTTTTTCTTTCGCTTGTTTCGGAGCCATTGCCGTCCTTATCTGAAATTCCCCGCTATTCCGTGCTAGTGGGCAGCAGGAAACAGAAATTGCTGCCGCGTCCCATTTCGCTGTTCACCCATACCTTCCCGCGGTGCGCCTGGATCAGACGTTTCGTGATCGCCAGCCCGAGCCCCATCCCCGCCGACAATGGATCGACGCGCACGAACTCCTCGAAGATCTCCTGGTGGAATTCCGCCGAGATCCCGGTCCCTGTGTCCGAAATGCACACGAGCACGCTATTCGGCCGCACACCGCGGTCCTGCCGGCGCTCGCGCGGCGGCGCCGCGTCGGAAACACGCCGCTCCCAGAAGTGCGGTTCGGCCGCCAGTGTGACGCATCCGCCCCCCGGCGTATGTTTCAACGCGTTGTCCAGCAGATTGGCCATGCATTGCTGCACCTTCTGGAAATCGAAGCGGAACGACGGAATGCCCGGATGCACCTTGGTCTCCAGCCGCACGTTCGCCCGCTGAAACGCTTCCTGCCAGCGGCACACCAGATCGTTCACGCAATCCCGAAAATCGTTCTCCCGCAGCTGCAGCGCCAGCTTCCCGCTTTCCAGCGCCGAGTAATTCAGGAACATCGAAACCAGACGCACCAGCCGGTCGCAACTCTCTTTCGATTCCTGCAGGATCTCGCGCTGGCGTTCGCTCAATTTGCCCAGCGAGCCGGAAAGCAGCAGGTCGTAATATCCCTTCATCACCGCGAGCGGTGTTTTCAATTCGTGCGCCGCTGATCCCAGGAAAACTGTCTTCTGCCGGTTCACTTCCTGCAGTCTCAAGTACGCGGCCAGCAGGTTGCGGTAAGTGATCTCGCGTTCCTGCATCAGCTCTTGCACTTTCTGACGCATCTCCGCCTCATCGGAAGCTACGTCGGAAAGCGCGGGTTCCACGTACACCACCAGCCAGTCCGGTTCGGGCAGCCAGCGTATGCGCGCGCGGCTCTTGCCTTGCCCCGATTCCAACGGATATTCAACCTGCTGCTCGCCGTGCTCCAGCAGTGACATCACCGAGTTGCCGCTGCACTTCAAAATGTCATGAAAGAGGTTGGGCTCCTGCTGGCCGTTAAAACCGAGCGCATTCAGCGTGTCTTGAGCGTGCAAGTTCGAGAACAGAACTTTTCCGTTCCGTCCCGCCACCAGCAGCGGGCGGTCAACCGCATCGAGCAGGCTAGCCGCAACCTGGAATACGGCTTGGCTGCTCGTTTGGGGGCGAGCCGTTAGACTTTCAGGCAACCGGTCATCTCCAATGCTTTGTGTCCGGAGGCTAAGGACACACGTCAGCGCGCCTGGCAAAGCGGCTTATTCGTGCGGTAAATACAGCGTATGCTCGCAAAAGCAGACAACAAGTGTCAATGGTAAAAGAGGCCTAGACTTGCACAAAGTCGGAACTTCCAGGGATGATTCTTGCACATGGAACACGGACGAAGCTTGCCCATTTCTCCTTAAGAAATTCGTAAGTGACTGAAAATAAGCCATATCTCGTGGCAGCTCAGGATGCCGCTACGTTTGCACTGAAATTGCCCATGTTACACGAGTACTACAACTGAGGTACTCGAGTGAGAGAGAGCACGCTCCGTCAAAGAGTGGGAATGGCACAGACAGCTTACGATGAGCGCCGGCGCTTCCAGCGAATTCGGCTGCAAGTACCTCTGTTTGTTCGCGGACGTGATCTTCATGGCGAGCAATTCCTGGAGCTTGCCAAGACCCTCGACATCAGTGCCTTGGGTGCCTTGATCACGTGTCCCCGGGCGCTCCCGGCCAACGAGGTCATCACCCTCACCATTCCCGCCCCTTCCATAACCTCTTCAGCCTTGGTCCCTTCGGGCATGCCCCCGATCCAGGCAAGGGTCAAGCGCCAGCAGGAAGCGGGCGACGTCCATCTCATCGGCGTCGAGTTCCTCAAGCCCATCGGCTGATCTTCCGCGGGGCTCCTGTCTTCCCGCCTCGCAACCGCACAGAAGTGGGCATAATGTGAACCGATTTTCACATTACGGCCGATCTACAGGCTCCACCCCATTGACACTCCGTGTCGTCAATGCAATCCTGTGATTTGACGCCACTTGCACCTCACTCCCCGGCTCTTCCGAACTCCGGGATTGGACTGTCCCGTGCTTGAAGTCTTGCGCCCCCGCAAGTTTTCCCTAACTTGGGTCAAGAATAGAACCCAATCGGAAGAGGTAATGCCCCAGCCCGGAGATGCCTCCCAGCTGCAGCCGGCGTCGGAAGAGTCTCTTCTCGATATACTTGCCGAGACTTTAGACGCCCTCGAGGACTCAGTTCGAGCGCCCTTCCTGCGCCAGTTCTTCCGCACCATTGCGCAGGTGGACCTCTCCGAGTCCCAGAGCACCGAATCCTGGAGATTGATCCTCCAGCGGCGCCGCGAGCTTCGCGCCGCGGGACAAGCCCTGTCCCTGCGCGCGCTTCTGGTCGATGTGCTCTCCGCCGGGGGAATTCTCCGCGCGCCCGTGCTGATGGAGCAGGAGGAGCTCAAGAAGCTGCAAATCAACGCCGCTACCGACTCGCTCACCGGCCTCTACAATCGGCGCCTCTTCGATGAGTATTGCGATAAAGAACTGAATCGCGCCAAACGCTACGGACACCAGCTGGCTATCATCGTCCTCGACTTGAAAAAATTAAAAGAGGTGAACGACCAGCACGGCCATCTGCGTGGCGACCAGGTGCTGCAATTGGCCGCGGCGACTCTGAAGAACACGTTGCGTGCCTCCGACTCCGCCTTTCGCATTGGTGGCGATGAATTCGTGCTCCTCCTGCCGCAAACCGACTCCGAACAGGCCAACACCCTGTGCCAGCGCGTGCGCGCGCAGTATGAATCGGAGTTGCGCCCCATGAATCTCGAGATCAGCGTCACCATCGATTTCGGTGTTGCTGTTTTTCCTGAAGACGGCGACAAGAAAGACGACTTGGTATCCATCGCCGACCGCCGCCTCTACGACTTGAAATACGAACGCAAACCGCGCCAAGAGAGCCCGATCCTGGAGGAACGTGAAACGGAAGCCGCTGAGCCGGCCGCCGCGAAGCCCGCTCCCTCACCTATATTCCCTTCCGGGAAAGCGCCGGGTGCGCCCCCACCGAAGCGTGAACAACGCAAGTGGGAACGCGTTTCTCTCGCGGGCACGAAGGCTTACGCCGTTCTTGCCGATGCCGAGCAGCGCACCGCCCGCGTGCTCGATCTCAGCTATGGCGGCGTCTCCCTCTTGATCGACAGAAACGGCGAAGCGCTTCCCGCCCAATTCAGCGCTGTGTTGCACGTGCCGATACTTCCCCCGGTTCGCGTCGTTCTTCGCAAAGCATATACCCGCGAGGTGGACGCTGGACGGACCCGCATCGGCTGCTCCTTTGTGTCCTGAAACTCCTTTGTCCTGAAAATCTCGGACCTGCGCCGGGCTCCTACCGCATCCGCCCAAGCTTCACCTTGAACTGTGGCCTGCGCTGGGATTTCACCGGTGACGATCACGATTTGAAGAGCGCTTACGAGAGCGCCGGCCTCGATGCGGTTTGGGGTTCCTCCGGCGCAGGAAATGAATTCAAGCCGTGTGTCCTGACCGGGAATCCAAATCCACTGCTGATGGCCCGCGGACATCAATACCATCGATCCTAATTTCGGCTTCTCGCCTCCCTATGGCGGGGCCAACATCAATGGCTTCGGTTTCGCCACCGCTGGGCCGCTGGCCGTCCCCAACAGCCCGACCGATGGTGCGCGCCAGCTCGAGTTGCGCGCCAATCTGTTGTTCTGAAGTACCGAAGAGCTGGCGGATTTGCAGAAGCTCGGCTACCCTCACTTGTGGGGGCGCTGCTTTGGCCTGAATGCGTGTCGTGAAGGCTTGCTGCGCCCATACATAGCCGGCAAATCAGACATGCCTCGGCATATAAACCAGGTCCTGAAGCCGGGAAGGAAATCGCTGCTTGTCGGGGCCGTCGCTCTGGCGATTTTCATAGCCCTTGCCTTGGGCGCGGCGGGTTGCGCCTCAAAAGGTAATACCCACGGCGCGGAAGCGAGCAATGGCCGGTATCCGTGGTTCGAGACCGCCTCAATCAAGCTGAATGACTCGACCGCGTGCTGTGCAATGACACTTTCGAAAGATCGGTTCGTTGCGACACAATCCGCGATCGACATGATCATGTCTGTCTATGGCGGGAACCTTCCACTCAAGCCGGCTCAAGTCTTGGGCGGGCCGGACTGGATCAGGACTGACGTCTTTCATATTGACGCGCAGCTGCCCCAATCCCTATCGGATCAGGTCAAGGCGCCTCTTCGCGCCGTGGGCCCAGGTCCCGGCGTTCCCGCCGAGGTCCCCGGGGCGGATGTAGTCAAGCAGGCATTTCGCTCTCTCCTGATCAATCGTTTCAAGCTGCAAATCAAGCATGAGACCAAGGTGCTCCCCGTGAATGAACTGGTCTTCGCCAGGAATGGTCCAAAGATCGCCGAAGACAAGAACGCCGGCTCCCCTTGCCGCATGACCGACGTTGGTTCGGGAAAGGGGCTCTGGCTGAACGTGCAGTCCTGCGACTTCGATACCTTCGCCGGGCTCCTTTCGGGCATGCCGGAGCTAAGGAGCCGGGTGCTGGTGGACAAAACCGGCCTTCACGGACGGTACAGCTTCAAGCTCCATTGGACGCCCCAAATGCCTCCCCGAATGCGCACGCCCGCGACGGCCGGTCAACGCAGCCTTGTTGCAGCGCACTCCAAGCCCCCAGGCCCGCCGCCCTTCATCACCGCGCTTCGCGAGCAGCTTGGGCTCAGGGTGCAACCCGCCACCGCCCCGGTCGATGCCATCGTGATCCAACACATCGAAAACCCCGCAAGCAACTGACCAAACGAGTCCACCGCCCCGCATTCCCCGCATTACGTTAGCTTGCGTTTTACCCCCAACGAAACTATACTAGTTCAGCTTTCATCTAGGTCGCACGGCCGAGTGGGCGCGAGCCCACTTTTTTATTGGAGCCGGTTTCGGCTGACGATGCAGAGCAGACAACGAAGGACAGGCCGGTAAGGTCCTGCAAATCGAACAAAATGGACCTCGAGCGGATTCGAGCCGCCGCGGAGCGCGTGGCGCACTCCGAAGGGTTGGAAATCTTCGATGTCGAGTGGAAGATCGGCAAACAACGGCTCTTGCGCGTCTATATCGACCGGACGCCCCTGGCGGGCGAACCGGAGGGCGCCATCAGCCATAAGGATTGCGAGCGCGTCAGCGAGCAGTTGAGTGTGATCCTCGATGTCGAGGATCTCGTGCCCGGCCCGGCGTACGTGCTGGAAGTCAGTTCTCCCGGGCTCGACCGGAAACTGCGCAATGCGGCGGATTACCAGCGCTTCACCGGCCGCCTGGCGCATATCTGGCTCAATGAGCCGCTTGAGAACCAGAAGTATTTCGAGGGGCGCCTCGCGGGTTTTGCGGACGGCTGGGTCAAGCTGCAGGTGAAGGACAAGGAGCTGGCCCTTCCGCTGGACGGCATTCGCAAAGCGAATCTCGTCGTCGAGTTCTAGTAGAGGCTTGAATACGGTGAATGCAGTCGGGAGAGAAGGAAATGGCGAGTCTGCTGTACCAGACCATTGAGCAGATCAGCCGGGAAAAGCATATCGAGCCCGAGGTGATCGTCGCGGCCATTGAGGACGCCATGCTGGTGGCTGCGCGCAAATATTATCGGACCGAGGAAGAGCTGCGCTCCAAGTTCAACTCGGAAACCGGCCAGGTGGACGTCTATTCCGTGCACACTGTAGTGGAGGAAGTTTCCGATCCGCTCCGCGAGATTTCCCTGGCCGAGGCTCGCAAGCAGAGCCCCAGCATCGAAGTGGGCGGTGAAATAGTCCATACCAAGCCCACCGATGTGCTGGGACGCATCGCGGCGCAAACGGCCAAGCAGGTGATCCTGCAGAAGGTCCGCGAGGCCGAACGCGACACCATCTACAACGAGTTTCACACCCGCGTCGGCGAGCTGGTCAACAGCATCGTCAAACGCGTGGAAGGCCCCGACGTCATTGTGGACCTGGGCCGCACCGAAGCGCGCCTGCCCAAGCGCGAGCAGTCGCGCCTGGAAACCTACAACATCGGAGACCGCCTGCGCGTGACCATCCGCGCCGTCGAGCGCGCCGCCAAAGGCCCGCAGGTGGTGATTTCGCGCGCCGATCCCGTGCTCGTGCAGCGCCTGTTCGAAATGGAAGTTCCGGAAATTTACGACGGCACGGTGCAGATTCGCGCCGTCGCGCGCGAGGCCGGCGAACGCACCAAAATCGCCGTGGAGAGCCGCGACAAGGATGTTGACCCCGTGGGCGCCTGCGTGGGCATGAAAGGCATGCGCGTGCAGTCCATCATCCGCGAATTGCGCGGCGAAAAGATCGACATCATTCCTTTCAACGAAGAAACCGCGGCGTTCGCCCAAAAGGCGCTCAGCCCCGCGAAAGTCACACGCGTGCAGATCGTCGAGCCGGAGGAGAAGCGCCTCGAGGTCATCGTCGAAGATACGCAGCTTTCCCTGGCCATTGGCAAGAAAGGCCAGAATGTCCGCCTGGCCAGCAAGCTGATAGGATGGAACATCGACATCAAGAGCGAGGAAGAGAAGCGCCGCGAAATTGAGGCGCAGATGGCCGCGCTCACCGCGCCGGGCACTTCGCTTGCCGAACTGAAGGGCGTCGGGCCGAAGACGATCGAGAAACTCGAATCGGCCGGAATCACCTCCATCGAGAAGCTCGCGGACATGACCCCCGAGCAGTTGGTCGAGATTCCCGGCATCGGCGAAAAAATGGTGGAGAAGATTCATCAGTCGGTGGCCGCGCATTTCCAGGCGCTGGAAACGCAGCCAGCTCCCGAAGCGGAAGCGGCCGCTGTCGCGGCGGAAGCCTCCGCGGCGGAAGCGGTTGAAGAAGCGGCGCCCGCCGGAGAACCTCCGGTGCAAACCTCGGAAGCTCCTGCCGAAACCTCGGAAGCCGTGCAAGGGGCTGAACCGCAGGAACAAGAACCGCAGCAGCAGGAACCGGAGAAGCAGGAAGCGGAGAAGCAAGAAGGGGCATCACCGGAGCCGGCTGAGGAATCAGCCGCTGAACGCAGCAGCCCCGAAAATAGCCCCGGCGAAACGAACGAAACCTCCGCGGAGGAAGGCGAAACCAAAGCGGGTGAATCGGGGCCCGCGTAACGGCTTTGGAATATTTTTTTAGCAGTTGATGGGAGCTTAATGTCGGATTCGAACCAAATCAGGATTAATGAGCTGGCCAGGGAACTCGAGATCAAGGCCAAAGTCTTGATCGAGTACCTCCCGCAAATTGGCGTCACGGAGAAGAAGACGCACTCGAGCTCGCTCGACCTCGATCATGCCGAACTCGTGCGCAAGCACTTCCACGCGCTGGCTGAGCAAGAAGCGGCCGCGGAGGCGGCGAAGGAAGCCGCCAGGAAAGGGATCAAACCTGCGGCGAGGCCGGGTGCACCGGCGGCCCAACGCCCTGCCGCTCCTGCTGCGCCGCGCCCCGGCGCTCCAGTTCCAGCTGCTCCAGCGCGACCCGCCGCTCCCGGCGCGCACCCTGCGGCTCCGCCCAGCGCGGCAGTTCCCGCGGCTTCTGCACCGAGTGCTGCGCCCGCCGCTCCCGCCGCTCAGCATCCTGTCGCTCCGGCGGCGGCCCGTCCGGCGGGCCCTGCGCCGGCCGCACCAAGGCCTGCAACTCCTATTCGCCCTGCTGCTCCCGGTGCTCCTGCGCAACCTGGAGCGCCTGCGGCTCAGCGGCCCGCCGCCGCGGCTCCCGGCGCTCCAACTGCTCAGCGGCCTGCCGCGCCCGGTGCGCCTCGGCCAGCGGGGGGGCCGGTGGGACAGAGGCCCGCACCACCGCCGGGCAGGCCAGGACAGCCGCGTCCAGGCGCTCCAATCGGGATGCGTCCAGCCGCCGCCGGAGCACAGCGGCCCAGACCCGAAGGACAGCGCCCCGGTGCGCCGCCCTCACGTTTTCCGCAGCGTCCCGGCGGACCTCGCCCCGGCGCTCCTGGGGCTCCGCGCACCGGCCCGGGCGGTCAGCGGCCCGGCATGGGTGGCATTCCCAAAGCCGAGCCCGGAAAGCCGCTGTATGCGCGCAAACCTCCTGCTGCGGCCGGACGCGCGCGTCCGCTCATTGAAAAGAGATTTGCCGAAGGCGAGCGCAAGCTGCACCCCGTGCGCACGCGTCCGGGTGTGGGACCGGGCGGAAAGACCGCGCAAATTGAGCCGGTCGCCCCGGTTCAACGCGAGCCCCGCCAGGTGACCGTCACCGAAGGAATCACCATCCGCGAACTCGCCGAAAAACTCGACATTCGCGCCAAGGACTTGCTGAAGACTCTGCTCGATCGCGGCGTCTTCGCCACTATCAATCAACCGCTCGACGTCCCGACCGCCACGAACCTGGCGGAAGCCTTCAGCGGCATCGTGCAGGTCGTCTCTTTCGAAGAAGAGCTGGCTCAGGAAGAAAAGATCAGCGAAGAGCGCACCGGCAACTTGCAGCCCCGCGCCCCGGTGGTCACGGTGATGGGCCATGTGGACCACGGCAAAACCAGCCTGCTCGACGCCATCCGCGAAACGCAAGTGGCCGCGGGCGAAGCGGGCGGGATCACCCAGCACATCGGCGCGTACGAAGCGAAGGTCGACGATCGCCGCATCGTTTTCATCGACACGCCCGGCCACGAAGCCTTCACCCGCATGCGCGCCCGCGGCGCCAAAGTCACCGACATCGTTGTGCTGGTCGTCGGCGCCGACGACGGCGTGATGCCTCAGACCGAAGAAGCCATTGCGCACGCCAACGCGGCGAAAGTGAAAATCATCGTCGCCATCAATAAGATCGACAAGCCTGACGCGCAGCCCGAGCGCGTGAAGCGTCAGCTTGCCGATCGCGGCCTGATGCCTGAGGAATGGGGCGGCGACACCGTCATGGTCGAAGTCTCCGCCAAAACGAAGAAGAATCTTCCGCGCTTGCTCGAAATGATTTTGCTCGTCGCCGATCTCGCCGAATTGAAGGCCGATCCCGACGCCCCGGCCAGCGGAACCGTTCTCGAATCGCGCGTGGACAAAGGACGCGGCCCCGTCGGCACCGTTCTGGTCCAGAACGGAACCCTGCACGTCGGCGACTTCTTCATCGTCGGCTCCGTCTACGGAAAAGTTCGCGCCATGTTCGACGACCGCGCGCAGGCCATCAAGAAGGCGATCCCGTCCACTCCCGTCGAAGTTCTCGGCTTGCAGGGCATACCCGAAGCGGGCGATCAATTCCAGGTGGCGGACGAAGCGCGCGCGCGTCACATTGCCGAATACCGCCAGAGCAAGCAGCGCGAAGCCTCCTTGGCCAAGAGCGCTTCCTCCGGCCGCCTTACCCTCGATCAATTGCACGAGCAGCTCAAGGCCGGCGAAGTGAAGGAACTCGCGATCGTCGTGAAGGCCGACGTGCAAGGCTCGGTCGAAGTGCTCAGCGAAATGCTGCCCAAGCTTTCCAACGACGAAGTGAACCTGAAAGTCATTTCCGCGGGCGTTGGCGCGGTCACCGAAACGGACGTCCTTCTCGCTTCCGCTTCGAATGCCATCATCGTCGCCTTTAACGTGCGCCCGGAGCGCAAAGCCTCCGATCTGGCCCAGCGCGAAAACGTCGACATCCGCCTGCACACCATCATCTACGAATTGCTCGACGAGCTGAAGAAGGCCGTCGCCGGTCTGCTGGCCCCCGTCATCAAGGAAACATTCTTGGGCCGCGCTGAGGTTCGCGATACTTTCCGCGTGAAGGGCGCGGGCATGATCGCCGGCTGCTACGTCCAGGACGGCATCATCAAGCGCGATGCCGACGTGCGCGTCCTGCGCGACAACATCGTCATCTAC
>JBJKQB010000288.1:0-17651 GCA_046705825.1 Candidatus Acidiferrales bacterium | reverse complement strand
ACTCCGGCGCGGCGGGAAAGTCAAAAACGCGCCACGCGAAGAAGGCCCGCCGCTAAGGTTTTTACCAGATTTTCGACCCAGGCCGGGGCTGCGAAAGTAGTGGCGCGAAGCCGGGCGCTTTGCTGTTCATGCAGACGGCCGGGGATGAAGCAAGGGAGAAAACGGATGATCTATCGTCACGCGCACAAGTTTACGATCGCCGACGAGGAAGCGGTGCGCACTCTCGTCGAAAAACATTTGCCGGGCGGGACGCCGGAGCAGTCGCGCGAAAAACTGCTGCGCGCCCTCGATGACGCCGCGCGCCATTACCGGGACTCCGATCTGCAGGCGCGGCAGGCCTTCTTTCACGGCCTGCTGACCGGCTACGCCGTCGCCCTGAAGATGAAGCACGCGCCGGCCTGAGCGCCCACCGCGGCCCGTCGCCGAAAATCGCGTGCTTGCGCGCCTTCGCGGCCTTGCCGAGGCAGGTTCAGCCGGGCGACTGGCTAGCACCCACTGCGTCGCGCGGCATGAACCTGTAGCCTCCAGGGCGCCCCCGACAAGATTGTTCGATCACGTTCCGCCATCCGCGAGGCGCCCTCACGCCTTCTCGCGATTCAGAACGATCTCGATGTCGTCTTCCGCTTTTGACCCTTGCCCGGGCGGAGTGAACCCCGCTCTTCGCTTCGGGCCTCGCGGAGAAAGCAGCCACGCCATGTCTTCCATCTGTTTCAGGCTTTGCCGCTTCGTTTCCAGATAGCCGGAGCATTCGCGCACTTGAAACTGGACGCGGTGCTCGGGCCAGGTTTCCTGGCAGAAAATGGCGGCTTCGCTCTCGCGATAGCCCCGCTCGATGTGCGCGTGGGCGCAAGTGTCGCAAAGCGACGGGCCATATAAGGGCGCGCCGTTTTTCACCTTGCTGGCCATGAATTTTTCACCTTTCTAGAAGGGCTCGGCCCTTCGAAAGCGCGGCGCCGCAGAGAGTGCGCGGGCGCGGTTGATTCGCTCCGAAATCGCCCCCGGGAGTTCCTGCGGACAATCTTCGGCGCTATCGTGTCAGTGTGTCGGGCTGAACAGCGGATGGTGCCTTAACGCGCGGGACTGAAGCCCATTCGGCCACAATCCCGGACCAGCAACGCTGCCGCCCAAGTCGATAACGAATTGTGTTTTTCGGTGTACGTCATGCCAAATGTTCTCCAGCGTTCATCATACTAGCCGAGTGCTCTTCGCCGGCGCAAGCGCAAACCGCCAAAGAGACGAGAATTCCTGTTGAAATGTTCTTGCCGCGGCGCGAGATGCGATTTTGGCCGCCGAATCGTGCCTGGAGTACAATCCCGCGCACCGGAAGGGCGGTGGGAAAACATCTCGGGGCTGCCCGAAATATGCGAAGGAGCAGGGAGTTGCCGGCGCCAACCGTAGCCGCGAACCATCAGGAAAAAGAGACAGGGCGCCTCGAAGCGTTCAGCGATGGCGTCTTTGCAGTCGCCATCACCTTACTGGCCTTGGATCTGCGGGTTCCGCGCCTGGGTGAACACGCGACGGCCCTGAGTGTGGCATCGGCGCTGGCGCACAACTGGCCGTCGTATCTCGCTTTTGTCACCAGTTTTTTTACTGTGCTCATTCTTTGGGTAAGCCATCACTCGATTTTTCGGCTGGTTCAGAAGACCAACGCGCGCCTGCTGTTCGCCAACGGCCTGCTGCTCATGCTCACCACCGTCGTGCCTTTCTCCACCTCGCTGGTCACCGAATACCTCCGCTCGCCGGCGGCAAAACTGGCCTGCGCAGTGTACGGCGGCGTGTTCGTGCTGATGAGCCTGGCCTTCAGCCTGCTCTGGTACGGCGTGCTGGCGGACCGCAAGCTGTTCAAGGCGGACGGTTCGGCCGAAGTGATCGAGCGCATCAATCGCAATTACCGCATGGGCACGCCGGCCTACGCCCTGGCCACCGCGGCCGCTTTCGTCAGCCCCTACTTGACCATCGGCATCTGCACCGCTCTCTGGGTTTTCTGGGCCTTCACCGCCCGCGCCGAATGCGACGACGAAGCAGGCCGTTGATTCTGTTCCGGCGGACACTACGAAAAATTCGCGAAGACGCGGGGAATCCAAGGAGCGCCGGTGCGGACCAGCGCTCCTCGATTTGAGACGGGCAGATTCGGGCTACCGCTTCGACACGGGATCGGCGTAAATGATCCCGCGGCCGTTCGTTGCCAAATACACGCGGCCGAAGACGCGCGGGTCGCCGGTGATGGCGGTATTGGTCAATCCGTATTGGTGGAACTTATCGTTGATACGGATCCAGTCCGCGCCGCCGTCGTCCGAGCGGTAGATGCCCCACGTGCCATTGACCTGCGCGAAGCTGTACAACGCGGCGTAGGTCTGGTTGGACGCGTGCATGCCGAAGCCGATGGTGTCGGCCACGTTCACGCCGGGCACGTTGATGAACGTTTCGCCGCTATCCGTCGAATGCCACAGGCCGGTGCTGCCGCCGGCGAGCCAAATATCGCCTTCATGGCCGGGCACCGCCTTGAACCGCACGGAGCCCGTCGAAGGCAGATTGTTTGCGGAGGTCTGCACAAAATTCATTCCGCCATCTGTGCTGACGTAAAACGCACCCCCGGCAAATCCGTAGAATTTCAGCGGATTCACGCGGTCGGAACGAATACTGACGCCGGCCGGGAGTCCGGCCGAAGCTGTCCAGGTTGCGCCCATATCGGCCGAGTAGAAAGCGGACTCGCCGGATGGGACCCAGACGACGCGGCTGCCGTTGGCTGCGGCTGCAACCATTCCGCCGGACCCGCCTGAAGGCTGAGCAGCGGCGGGAGACCACGACTGGCCGCCATCCGTCGAGAAGCCGATGTTGACACCGTTCGTGCCGCCCGTCCCTGCGCGCACGATGAAGTTGGGGCTCAGTTCGGCGTAATCAAGGCTTGTGCCGGTGGTGAAGACGGGATTCGTGTCCATCACGCTGGGCTGCTTCAGGTCGTTATGCGTGTAGCCGCCATTATCGGCGACTGCGCTGATGAGGTGCGGTCCGGCGGGAGGGCTGATCAGGTCCTGAACGGCCGTTTCTTCGATCCCAACAGCTTTCACCGAGATATTCGCCGTCCCGCCCGAATCCCACGCGGTCAAGTTGTCAGTGCCCCACATCGTGGCGCCCGTGCCATAGAGCATGTGGTTGGAATTAAACGGATCGATCTCGAGCGACTCGACCATCCACCCCAGTTTCGGAGTGGGCTGCGGGCACAGGGAATTGCTGCTCGTCGCCGACGTGCATGTTGCTGGCGAAGCGCCGAACGTCAACCAGGGAGCAACGGAGGCGTAATCGAGGCTGTACAGCGGGGCCACAATGTTCGGCCAGGGGTTTGCCCAGTTCGCATCCCAAATCAGATTCCAGCTTGAGCCGCCATCCAAGCTGCGGAAGATCTGCGTGTCGGGCCACCATTGATTCAGGGCGGCGACCATGATGGTGTCTGGATTCTGCGCATCCACGGCCAAGCCGCCAAACCCGTAGCCGCCATTGAGGGGGGATGCCGGCGGCGTGATCTTGGTCCAGCTGCTGGAATTCGTATCGTATTTCCAGACATCGCCGGCAGAGCCGTCATACGGGCCCGCGCCGTTGCTGTAGGTGATGTAAAGCATTCCCGTGGACGCGAGCTTGCCGTGGTGCGGGAGGTACCCGGTGGGCTCACCAGGAACGGCCGACCAGGTTTGCCCGCCGTCCGTGCTGCGATAGATGCTGTCGCCAAGGTCGGCCACGCCTACGTAAATGTTCTTCGTGACCGTGCTATTGCCGACGGCTATGGTGCTGCGCGGATCGAAAGTTACCCACACCACCCCGACGGGGTCGCCAGTATAGGAATTCGAGGGGTCTTGCACGTACGGCCCGGAATCGGGGAAGTTGCTGACCTGAGACCAGGACCGGCCAAAATTCGTGCTGCGCCACAGCCCGTTCCCGCTCCGCGTTCCGAGATAGAGGATTGCGTCGTTGTTGGGATCCACCGCGAGCCGCTCGCCCATGCCTCGGCCCGGCATGTTGCCGCCCACCTTGAATGGCAGGTCGAACCGTTGAAAACTATGCCCTTCATCGTCCGAACGCAGAATGGCGCCGTTTTCCGAGGTCCACTCGTTGGTGTAAGTGCCCACGGCGAAATACACGCGCTGCGGATTGAGCGGGTCGATCGCGATGCTTTCCACCCCGGTCAGGTTCCAATCATCCGGCCCGATCCAATCGAGCAGCGGAATCCAGCGCCCGGTGTTCGGATCGAAGCGATAGGCCCCGCCAATGTCGGTTCGCGCATAGACGAGACCCGGTTGCGTCGTGCTGAAGACGATTCCCGGAATGAATCCACCACCGCCTCCGATGACTACATTGCTGAACCGGTAGGGCTGATAGTCGGCGGACACAGACGGCGTGTGCAACGGAACCAGAACCACCGCCAACAGCGCGAATGCAACCAGAACGCCGATGGGCAGGGCAAGGAACGAAACAAATTTAGCGCGACGACTCCTCATACAAACACCTCCTGAAGTGATCGAAATCCGGCGGGATATAGATGGCGGAACGTGATCGGAGGAGCAAAAAACTCCCTATATCCTGGCTGTTTGCCATGGGAATGAGCGGTTTTGTAGCTCAGGGGCGTCTGCGAGCGCAGTGTTCCACATCACGCTTGCCTATGCTCCCGCTCACACGTATCCCGTGCGTTACCCCAAACGCTCCCTCACGGCCTCCGGCGTGTGCTGATCCGGTGATTCAATGCCTTAGGACAGATCGGCAAGAGGCAGGCAGGTGATGCTGGTGACCGGCGCAACGGGACGCTTGGGCCTATGCGACGCGCTCGGGAGGCGAAAGCTCGACGGCAAGGTCTCGAATACGGCGCAGATCGAGCTTGCCGGTGCCGAGTTGGGGCAGTTCCTCCACGTGGAAGAACTGGTTCGCGCGCGGGGTCCACAAATTCGGCAGGCCGGCTTCGGGCAGGCGTTCGAGCACGGACTTGAGCTCATCCTCCTCCAAGGTGTGGAGCACCACCAGCCGCTCGCCCTTCTTGCCGTCCGGCACGCCGGTAACCACGAATTTTTGTTCGGTGGCGCCCGCCAGTTCCTGCAGTTTCTCTTCGATCTTGATGTGCGGCACCATTTCGCCGCCAATCTTGCTGAACCGGCTCAGCCGGTCGGTGATGGTGAGGAAGCCGTCTTCATCCTCCGACGCGATATCGCCGGTCACATACCAGCCGTCTTGCAGGACCTCCGCCGTCTTCTCAGGCTTTCCGAGATAGCCCTTCATCACGTTGGGTCCGCGCACCAGCAACAGCCCTGGCGTGCCCACGGGAACCGGCTCGCGCGTGTCCGCATCGACGATGCGCACCGAGATTCCCGGCAACGGATGGCCGATGTGCCCGCGTTTCGCGCCGACCTGCCGGAATCCCGGCGCGCGAAAATCCTTCGTGTTGACCGCAACGACCGGCGAGCACTCCGTCGCGCCGTAGCCTTCCAGCGGGCGTATGCCGAAGCGGTCCTCGAACGCCAGCGCCAGCCGCTCGGGCAGCTTCTCCGCGCCGACAACCACGAATTGCAGGCTGCCAAAATCCTCGGGCGAGCAGCGCCGCAGATAGGCCTGCAGGAACGTGGGCGTGGCCAGCAGGAACGTCACGCGATAATCGCGCGCGATTTCGCTGATAGCGCCCAGATCGAGCGGACTCGGATGGTATGCGACACCCACGCCCAGCACCGCGGGCATCCACAGCGTCACCGTAAAGCCGAAGGAGTGGAAGAAGGGAAGCACGCCCAGCAGGCAATCCTGGCGGTCGAGCATGAACGTCTGCCCCACTTGCTCGATGTTGGAGGCGATGTTGTAGTGCGTCAGCATCACCCCTTTGGGCTCGCCCGTGCTGCCGCTGGAGAATATGACGGTGGCCAGATCGTCCAGCGCGCGCCTCTTGCCGCCGCTGAGCTTCCGTTCGAGCCACCAGCCCGGTAGGAACCACAGAAGCAGCGCCATGATTTTTTCGCCGCCGCGGGGTGAAGCCGCCGCTTCTTCGAGGAAAACAGTCTTCCCCGGAACCTGTAGCGGAATCTTTTCGAGCAGGAGCTTGGTCGTGATCACCGTTTCGAGCTGGCACTGCGCGGCGCAGGAGGCCAGCGTTTCGTTCGATGCGGTATAGTTCAGATTGACCGGAATTTTTCCGCAGAGCGTTGCCGCAAAATTTACCAGCGCCCCCGGCACCGACGGCGGCAGCAGGATCCCCACCATTTCCTGTCCCGCCCAGAACTTTCGCAGCCGCCGCGCTAGCAGGATCGACGCCAGCAGCGCTCCGCCCCATTTCATGCGCGGGCGCCGCCGGTCTCCCATGGCGAAGCGGAACGCATGCCGGTGCGCTGTGCGGATCAGGTCGCGATGCAGCGTGCTGAGCCGCTTCTTGTGATGCTTGTAGGCCTCGCTCTGCAGGTCTTGCACCGCGCGGCGCACTTCGAACGCGCTGGACGTCGGTGGCATGGGCGCGCCGAAACTCACCGTAACGGGGTAGGGAATCGATCGCGGAATCTTCCACAGAAAGCGCCCGCGCTCGTAGCTGAAGATGCTGCCCCACACGCCGTCGAGGTTCACCGGCACGATCGGCGCATCGACGCCCTTCATGATGCGTTCCATGCCGCGGCGGAAGGGAAGCAGTTGCCCGATGCGCGTGATCTGCCCCTCGGCGAAAATGCAGACCACCTCGCCTGCGCGGATCGAGTTCGTCGCTTCACGCAGCGATTGCAGCATTTCGCGCGGCCGCAGCTCCGCGGAAATCGGTATCACGCGCAGCATCTTGGCGAACGGCTTGATGTAAGGGAGATCGTAAATTCCCTTGTACATCAGGAAGCGGATCGGGCGGTCGGTGGACGCGATGAGCAGGCACGCGTCGACCAGCGACATGTGATTGGCCACAAACAGCGCGCCGCCCGTTTCCGGGATGTTGTCGCGGCCCTCCACGCGAATGCGGTAGAACGAATGCGTCAGCATCCACAGCACCAGTCGCAGCAGCGAGTCCGGCAGCAGAAAAACGCAATAGAACGTGGCGAACAGCGTCATCACCGCGCCGTCCAGGAAAATTGCCGACGGCGATTGGCGGAACACGGTGGAGAACAGTCCGTACGCGCCGGCCGCCAGGAAAATTCCTACGAAGGACAGAAGGTTCGCCGCCGCGATCACCCCGCCTTTGTCGTCCGGCCTCGGCCGGTGCTGGATCAACGCCCCCACGGGAACCGCAAAAAAGCCCCCGAAGAATCCCAACAGCGAAAGGTGGATCATCGAGCTGAGCATGGTCTGGTGCGGGTGGTAGAGGAACGCCGAAAAAGCCGTCATGCCAACGGCGCCAAGCGGAATCAGTCCATATTCGATCTTTCCGCCCGAAAGGTAGCCGGCGGCCAGACTCCCCACGCCGATGCCGATCATCACGGCGCCCTGCAGATAGCTGACATAGTCGGCATTGACGTGAAGAACGTTCTGCCCGTACAGCACGATGGTGAGTTGCAGCAGCGCGGCCAGGAAAAAAAGATAGGTGTTGCCCAGCACGGCCCAGCCAAGGATGCGATCCCGGCGGATGATCTTCAACTGCGCCCACAAGTCGCCGAGGGGATTCGCGCGAAACTTCTTGGCCGGATCGGCCGCCGACACCCGCGAAATCCCGAAGCTGGTGGCGAAGCCGACGCACGTGCATGCCAGCAGCAGGAATCCGGCGATCGCTTCGTGCCCGCGATAGTGCACCGCGAGGAATCCGGCGGCCATCGTGCCCGCAATCGAAGCGACGAACGTCCCCAACTCGATGATCCCGTTGCCCCAGGACAATTTCTTCTCGGGCAGCAGTTCGGGCAGCAGCCCGTACTTGGACGGCCCGAAGAGCGCCGCTTCCGAGCTGATCAGGAAAACGCTGGCGCATTCCATGGTCAGGTTGTTCAGGGCCAGCGCGGCGATGGCAAATGCCATCACACCGAACTCGAGGGTTTTGGTGCCGATGGTCGCGCTGCGCTTGCTGAAATGATCGGCCAGGAAACCGCCGGCCATGGAAAACAGGATGAAGGGCAGGGCAAACATCGCGCCTACCACGAAGACGAGCACATTCTGCGTCGTCTTCGAGAACGCCATGGCCACCAGAATGTAAATGACCAGGAACTTCAGCGCGTTGTCGTTGAACGCAGTCTGAAACTGCGTCGCGATCAGGCTCCAGAACCCAATCTTCCAGTTGTTCACGCCATCGCGCTTGGAGGGTTGCCGCGCGCCGGCCCGGCCGTCGAGTGTGGAATTGGTCGTCTCAGTGGACATGCGTCTATCCGAAACGCTCATCTGCGCCGGATGCGGGCGAGTCTACCGCAAAACAGGCTGTACGTGCGGAACCAGCGGAAATGCGTAACGTGAACTGCCCCGGCCTAGGCAATGACGCGCAGCGAGGACTTTCCGCCGCCATTGGAGGCGTTGGCGTCAGCGCTTGCAGCAGCGGGCAGCGGAGTTTCGCGCTTGTGGTATTTCGTGGAGACGTAGTCGTCGAGCAACGCCCGGAATGCCCGCGACAGCTCGTCGTAAGTGCCTTCGAGGGTCGTGAATTTCTGTCCATCAATATAAACGGGGCAGCGCGGCGCCTCGCCCGTTCCCGGCAGGCTGATCCCGATGTTGGCCGCCTTCGATTCGCCCGGCCCGTTGACGATGCAGCCCATCACCGCCAGCTTCAGTTCCTCGACGCCTTCGTACTGCCGCTTCCACTCCGGCATCTGCTCGCGGATGTAGCCCTGAATGCTTTCGGCCAGCTCCTGGAACGTGGTGCTGGTCGTGCGCCCGCAGCCTGGGCAAGCCGTCACGCTGGGCGCGAACGTGCGCAGCCCCAGCGATTGCAGCAATTCGCACGCCGCATACACTTCTTCGCGGCGGTCACCGTTCGGGCGCGGCGTCAGTGAAATGCGGATCGTGTCGCCGATGCCTTCGGCCAGCAGGATGCCCATGGACGCCGCGGACCACACCAGTCCCTTCGCGCCCATCCCCGCTTCGGTCAGCCCCAGATGCAGCGGCTGATCGGTCTTGCGCGCCAGGTCGCGATAAATCTCGATCAGATCGCTGGGCCGCGATACCTTGCACGAAATGATGATCTGGTCCTTGCGCAGCCCGCATTCCAGCGCCAGTTCCGTGGATTCCAGCGCGGACAGCACCATGCATTCGTTGATGATCTCTTCCGACGTTTTCCCCAGGTCGCGGTCGGTATTCTGCTGCATCCTGCGCATGACCAACTCCTGGTTCAGCGACCCGCCATTCACACCAATGCGCACCGGCTTCCCATTGTCGCGAGCCACTTTGCAGATGGTGGAGAATTGCTCGTCGCGCCGTTGTCCATGCCCCACGTTGCCGGGGTTGATGCGGTATTTGTCGAGATCGCGCGCGCACTCCGGATACTTCACCAGCAGGACGTGCCCGTTGTAATGAAAATCGCCGATCACCGGCGCATCGCAACCCGCATCCAGCAGGCGCTTCTTGATTTCGGGGACCGCCGCGGCCGCCTCAGGAACGTTCACCGTGACGCGCAGCAGTTCCGAGCCGGCCTGGGCCAGCTCCAGACACTGCTTCGTGGTCGAGACCACGTCCGCGGTGTCGGTGTTGGTCATCGACTGGATGACGATGGGCGCGCCTCCGCCCACCTGCACTTTGCCCACCTTCACGCCGACAGTGCTGTGCCTCGTATACGTCATATCTCTACTATTTTAACGGATGGAAGAGGAAACCGGGTAGCAAAGCCGAACGCCCTTCCGGCTCGCTCTGCCCAAGAACGGCAAGCCGGCCGCAGAGGCAGCGTTCACCGCCGCGCGGCAGGCGCAGGCTTGACCCCGCGTTGGGGCGGAGGAGGCACGGTCGCCATCTTGCGAATCATGGCCAGCACGAGCCGTTTATCTTCCTCCGAAAGCGTGGTGGAATATTTCTTGATCTCCGCGAGAAACCGGATCTCTTCCTCGCTCAACTCGCCCAGCATTTTGCGCGTTTCGCGGTCCTGCGGCGTGTCGCTACCGGGGAAAAAATCGGCCAGGTTGATTTCCATGGCTTCCGCGATCTTGGCCAGCGTCTCCAACGACGGCACGGTGTGCCCGTTCTCCACGCGCGACAAATAGCAACGCAGCAGGCCCGTGCGCCGCTCGATATCGCCTTGCGACAACCCCCGATCGCTGCGGTACGCCCGGATCACTTCGCCAATGTTGACCTTGGGCTTTTCTTTGGGCATAGATATCGTTTCCTACAATGCGCGGTTATCTTACGAAGCACCCCCTCCCCGCGCAAGCACAATTTCCAGCCGCGTTTCCTAAGACACGCGCCGCCCCGCCCCGCCGAAAGCTCCTGCCCCGCCAGCCTTGCTGCCCGTCAGACCTAGGCAGTCGTGGGCAGAGGAGTCGCCGCGGGAACGTTCGGGTTGCCTTTTCTCTCGCGCTTGTGCGCGTACAGCGCGGTGTCGGCGCGCTTCATGAATTCCTGCGCCGTCTCGCCGGGACGGAAATCGGTCCAGCCCCGCGAGAAGCGGCATTCCAGATTCTGGCGGTCGTACTGAACGTGCAGCCCTTCCACCCGAGCGAGCACGCGTCCGACCTCCTCCGTCCGGCACTCGGGCAGCAGCACCATGAACTCATCGCCGCCCAGGCGCACAGCCAGATCCGAGCCGCGAATGGCGCGCTGCAAGCGCTCCGCAAACTGCTTCAGCAGCATATCTCCGGCCCCATGCCCCCATTGGTCGTTGATCTCTTTCAGGTTGTCCAGATCGATCAGCAGCAGAGTGAGCGGGCGACGATGCCGCACCGCGCGGCTCATTTCTTCCGCCAGCCTCTGCTCGCCCGAGCGCCGGTTGTACAAACCGGTCAACTGGTCCAGCGCGGCCAGTTTGTAGACCTCGCTGGTCAGAGTTTCAACTTTGGCCAGCGCCTCGATCTGGTCGGCGATCTGCCCGCGCATGCGGATGATCTGGTGCTGCTGATAAACGGCGTAAACGGCGAAAACCAGCACGATCCCCACCAGTGCGCGTACCGCCAGGTTCAGATAGAACGAATCGCCCGGCCTTCCGTTGTTCAGGATGGCCGGAAACTCGAACGAGGCGATCGCGATGGTCAGCAGGATCAGCACCAGGACGGTCGACGACCATAGCCACCACTGCCGACGGTCCAGCCTTCGGAAGCCGTCGCGCAGTGTTTCCGCCTGCGCCTCGAGCGCCGCATTGGGCGCTGCTGTTGTCCCCTCTGCCATAGAAAGAAAGTTGCAGGATGACCTGTCTCTTAGATACAGCGAATCCTGTATAAAAACCAGCCAGCAAAACGATATGGTTCCCAATCCGTTATCTGCGATTTGCGCAAGGATGCTCCCCGTTCGAGTTGGCCTAGGTCCCCCGCCGCAGTTCGATGCCTATCCGGCTTCCCGCAAACCACCTGCCTTGATTGCCGGCGAGTGGTCCCCCTGCTCGGTTTTATAAGCAAAAGCTCTCGCGCACCCTCCAGGCGTTTGCCCGCCACTACAGTACCCGCGTTCTGACCGGCCCCTGAATCCCAGGCAGAAGAGGAGAAACGATGAAGAGAATTGCGTTTTGTGTTGTCGTGATCGCTTTTGCAGCGCTCGTTCTATCCGTTGGCCCAAGTCACCGGTTCGTCAGCCCCAGCCAGACCCATTTTGCGGATGGCGTGGTACCGCCGCCTCCCCACACGTTGACCCTCAATTTGCTTGCGGACGGGGTCGTTCCACCGCCTCCGCACACGATGACCCTCAATCTGCTCGCGGACGGGGTCGTGCCGCCGCCTCCGCACACGACCCTCAATCTGCTCGCGGACGGGGTCGTACCGCCGCCTCCGCACACGATGACCCTCAATCTGCTTGCGGACGGCGTGGTTCCGCCCCCTCCGCACACGACCCTCAATCTGCTCGCGGACGGGGTCGTCCCACCGCCTCCCCATACGATGACCCTCAATCTGCTCGCGGATGGGGTCGTACCGCCCCCTCCTCACACGTTGACAACCGCAACCGCGGCGTGCTGAACCATTTTGCCAAGCGGGAGGGGGAAAGCGGTTCTCTCTCCCGCATAGCCCCACAGGAGGGGTACCCGGTGCGTAGCGGCATGGTTTGTGCCAGAAAGCGATTGCGCGGCACCCGTTTTGTGTTAGCATTGGCCGACGAGCGACGTACCTTCAATGACAGCAATCGCAATCTTGTCGGCTGCCCTGGCCTTGGAAGCCTTGATCCTGTTCCGCTGTCTCAGAACGGGCATCGTGCGCAGCTATCCCATGTTCTTTGCGTATCTGAGCTGCGTCTTCTTGGGCGATCTGGTGCTCCCTCCGCTGTCCCGCATTCTGGCTCCCCGGTCCTACGCTGTCAGCTACTGGACAAAGGAGTTCATTTGTGTGATCGCCGGATACGCCGTGGTTATGGAGATCGTCGAAAGAGCGTTTGCTCATTTTGAAGGGCCGAAACGGCTGGGCCGCAATGCCGCCCTGCTCATCTTTGCGGCCATCGTCGGCTTGACTTCTCTTCGCGCCGCCTTCGAAGCGGCGCCCAAGACCGTCGGTGCCTGGATTAATATCGAAGCGAATTTGCGCGCCGCCGAACTGGTGATTCTCTCCATTGTCATCGCCGTGATTTTTTATTACAGCATTCCCATCGGCAAGAACCTGAAGGGCATCATCGTCGGATATGGCTTTTGCACCGTGGCCGTGGCCGTCAATGAAGCCATCCGCTCCTTTGCCGGGCATCCCTTCGAGGCCGCGTTCACCCATATCTGGTCCTATTCCTACTTCGTCTCGCTCGTCATTTGGGTGGCGGCTCTCTGGTCCTACCAGCCGAATCCCGCCCTGCGGCTCGGCCAGATCGACGGCGACTATGAAACCCTTGCCAATCGCACCCGCGCGTCTCTCGCCGACATGCGCGGAAATCTTCGCAAGGCGGTGCGCTCGTGATCCAGCTGATCCTGATCCTGCTGCTCGGCACTGCATTCTTCATTCTCCTCTACCTCTTCGTCCGGCGGTCGAGCGCCCGCCCGGAAGGCGGGGCGGAAGCCCTGATCGAGGCGCGTCAGGCGTTGAATGCGCTGCAGAGCAATCTGCTGCCCTCCGACTTGGTGCGGCGGGTTTTTGCCCGCGAAGACTTGAACTTCGTCTCTTCCACCGGTTCCCAAAAGACCCGCAGCGCCTTTCTTCGCGAGAGGAAGCGCGTGGCCTTGCTCTGGGTTGTCCAGCTTCGCACGCACGTGCTCAGCCTCAAACAGTTTCATTCCGGACGTTCCCGCTTCTACGCACAGCTCGACCTGCGCACGGAAACCGCGCTGGCACTCAGCTTCGCCTCCCTGCTGTTCGTTTGCCGCGTCCTGGAAGCCGTTTTCTACATTCGCGGGCCCTTTGCCGCTCCTCGGATCGTCGGAGCGGCCACCGCCGTGGCTGAAAACATCTGCACCGCCTCGGAGCGCTCGCTCGCCTTCCTGTCTTCACCCGCGGCTGCACCCAATCTGGCGGGCAGCGGATCGACGCGCGCCGGTGCCATCTAGAGGAGAGATGAATTGGGAACGCTGACCAAACGCATGGACGTGCAGAAAGCGGCCGAGGACGTCCGCCTGCGCACCCTGGCCAGGATTCCCCGCCCGCTGGACCGTTTCATTTATCTCGCCTCACTGCGCGACTACAACACTGGCCTGTATCATCACGAGGGCCTGGCTTCCCGCTTTTCTCCGGAAGTCGCTTGCGAGGCTCTGGCCGACTGCCATCGCGAAGTCTATCGCCAGCTGCTTTCCTGCTCGCTCGAGGACCTGGTGAAACAGCTGCAAGGCTACCTGGAGTCCTCGCATAGCTCCCCGTACGAGTTCCTCTCGGTTTGGAAGGGCATTGAGCCCTATCGCGTGGCCGTCCCGGTGGACACCGATTCCTTCTCCGCCAAATTCCTCTTCTCCAACTTCAGGGTCGCTTTGGCAATCGTGGAGGAGCGCCTGGTCGCTCCTCGCTGTTCGGCACAATCCGCATAGCCACAGCGGTCACTTGGCCCACAATCTCGGCCTCGTCTGGATAGGCGAACTGGCGAATCGGCCACCCGGAGAGCGGGTGCGGAACCAGCGTGATTTGGTTGCCCTTCGCTTCGCACCACGAACACGCATAGCTGTCTCGCAGCTCCAGAAAATAGATGGGACGGTCGAACTCCGTCCGCCAGTCCGCCGCCACCGAGCGCCGCGTCAGCGTATCCACCTGCACGAACGACCCCGGCCGCAGCAGCGGATACATCGTGTAGTCCTCCAGCCCGATGTATCCGTACTGGCAATGCCGCAGGTCCAGCTTTTGGATCAGCCCGGCCGGCACTTCGCCCCACACCTCCACCATGCGCGACACCAGGCTGGTCTGCCCCGGGTCGAAGCCCTTGTCGAATCGCACCGGAAAGGTAATCGGCTTTTCCGGGTCGGGAGTTTCCAGCGCGACCAGATGCGTGTTTTTAAGCGGAAACGCCATCTGGTACTGCGCGCTGTCGCTCAAATCCACTCCGAAGATCTCCAGCAGGTCGGAAAATTTCGTTCCGTAAACCACGCTCAGGCTGAACAGCTTGTAAATGCTGGGAATCGAGTTCTTGTTCTCCAACTGGGTCAGCCAGGCGTTCGAGATATAGAACTCCTCGTTGTGGTGATCGTCCGCGATCACCCGGCTGTACTCTTCCACTTCGCGCGTGGTGATCCCGCGCCGCGTGCGCAGCTCGCGCAACTGGTCGCCGGTTCTTAAGGGTGGTTCGGCTGGGGATTTCCTGTCAGCCTCGTTGGCAAACATCGCTCTCCTGAAACTGGCGGCGAGCCAGAGATTAGTGCTTTCCGTTTCTAGAATCAATGGGTAATACCCAGCGGCGGGCCCGTGAATCGAGACGGAAGGTTCCTGCTTACTATACGAAGCATTTGCGCCAATTTTCGCTCCCCAAAGCCGCCCATCCCGGGACACGTTCGGCGCGCAACCGTCCCCTCACCCGGCCCCGCCCCTGGACCCGGTTATGCCGGAACCGGTCGCCTGCCGCCGTTTCGCATGATAACTGTTTCGTAATAGTTAGACGAAGGACACGCGCCCCGGCGCCCGGATTGCCATTTTCGTGTCAGCGCGCCCGCCTCGCTCTGGACACCCTTCTATTTGTGTGCAAAGTTAACGGAAAGAAACTTCCATGGACGCTTCCAATCCAGCCGATGCCTCCAAAGCGGTGAGTTTCCGCGAGCGCCGCAGCGTTCCGCGCTATCCGCTGATTGCTACGGTCGAAGTCCTGGAAACGGCCAGCGAAACGCGCCTCTCCGGCCGCATTTCCGAAATCAGCCGCAAGGGCTGCTACGTGGACGTCCTGAATACGCTCCCCACGGGAACCGCGGTGCGCCTGTGGATTTCGCGCGATGAGGGCACCTTCGAAACGCCCGGCAAAATCATCTATACCCAGCCCGGAATGGGCATGGGCGTCCTGTTCCTCGACACCCCCGCGCCTCAAGTGCAAGTCCTCGAGACCTGGCTCGCTGAATTCGCCGGCTGACAACATTTCGCACGCTTCAAGGCCTGAATGCTCAACTCGGTCCCTTCCACCGCGATATTTTGGCGAACATGCGGTTTGCAGCGGCGTCACTTCGAGCCTTCCGTCCAGGCGGATCATTGGTGCTGGTGGAGGGAATCGAACAACATGCACATTTCAGATCCCCTAACATCCTGCATTGTCTGTGGTAGTTGACTCACCCCGGCGCACCGAGCTTCTGGCGGGCTCTCCAGCAGTTTGAGCGGGTTGCCTAACGAACCCGCGTTTCGTCATCAGCCCGGTCGTCTCTGAAGACTGGGTCCGACGCCAACTGTTGAGGGAAGCCTCGTTCGTACGAAGACAGACCCCAGCAGATTGTTCGATGGAAGCGCGAGAAGCCAAAAGCTTTCATCTCCTTCATGGCTTCCGCTGCCGTCCATCTTTCGTCCGCCATGCGATATGCCGCAATCATCATCCCTGTGCGGTCGATTCCCGTGTTGCAGTGAACGAAAATTCTTTTGTGCGGATTGTCGCGCAGCAGCCCCAGAAATTGCGCGATAACAGCATCCGTCGGGCGCATGCAGAACCAAGGGATCGGCACATATTCCATGCCGAGCGCTCTTACAGTCTCGCGTTCATTTTCGCGATTGCCGCGAAGGTCGACAACGATGGCGACGTGCATCTTCGCGAGTTGTTCGAATCCTTCTTTCGTTGGTTGCGCTCCCCGGTATAGCGTCGGCGTCACCTCGCCCAGGTTCGGCAGGCCGTTGACAATGAGTCTGCGCGCGATCCCATGTCGTCCGTGAACGCGCGAAGACGCGCTTGCCAGCATCGTCGGCGAGCTAACGCAAACTGCGCACAGCAGTGCCACAATTTCAAGCAGGAACCTATAGGGCCGTTTGGATTCCATAGAGGTATGATGCACCCACAGGGTGATCTGCACTCCCAAAACGTGCCACGCAAGCTGACTCCAAAGCATAAAACCAAGCCCGCCCTAGTTCGACGAAAGAGCGCAAACGGCAGACGGCGTTCCTGAAACAGCTTAAGGGTGGAGTTTTGCTTGTACGCCCATTAGAAAGTTGGGTGAGCGAAAGAACCAATCGCCACCTGCTCTACGATTTGCCCTGTTCGCCCATCGCATCGACCCCTTCGCTTGGTTCGTTTCGCGCGATTTTTTTCGGTGCTGGTGGAGGGATCGAACCCACACGGCCTTAGGGGCCACCGGATCGGCCGCAAGGGCTGCTACGTGGACGTCCGGAATACGCTCCCCACGGGAACCGGGGTGCACCTCTGGATTTCGCGCGATGAGGGCACCTTCGAGCCTCACTTTTTCTTTCTTCGCGCCCACCTGCGCTAAGATATCCCCCCGGCTCGAGGAGGGATGTTGGGTTTCGGTGCGAGCACGCGGCGCCTGGATGGCGTCACCATTGTCGACGTGCGCGGGCGTTTTACCCTCATGGAAGGGCAGGCCGTGCACGATCTCTTGCTGGATTTGTTCCGCGAAGGACAGCGCAAGGTCCTGCTCAATTTCCGCGACGTCGCCTACCTGGATAGCTCGGGACTGGGCGAACTCATTCGCAGCCTATACGCGGCCCGCAGCCGCGGAGCGCACTTGAAAGCGGTCGAACTAAGCCCGCGCGTGGCGGAGGTCTTCCAGGTCACCAATCTGCAGCAAATGCTCGCCGATTATCCCGACGAACAGTCCGCCCTGCACAGTTTCTCCGAGTCCGACCTCTCCGTCGGGAAGTGAATCCCTAAGCGCGCTCTTTCTGCCATCGCTGTTCTGGCGTACAGCAGCGGGGTTCGCAAAGGCGGTTTTCGCGGTTTCCATCGAGACGTGTCGTTGGTGCTGGTGGAGGGAATCGAACCCACACGGCCTTAGCGGCCACCGGATTTTGAGTCCGGCGCGTCTGCCAGTTCCGCCACACCAGCTCTTGGTTGTCCGCAGGTTAGCACGCGCCCGCCGCGCACTTCAATCGAAGAAGGCAAAACAGGCACTGGTGCCGCTGGCCCTGCCCGTTCGCGGAATCCTCCCCAAGCTCAGTCGAAGCTCAAATTGACGTCTCCAACTCCGACGTGAGCGTACAACCGGTAGGGTCCGGCGCCCGTCACTTTGCCCGATTTCCCAAGCCACCCATGCACGTGGCCGGGCAGCCCAACCACGTCCCCGATGCGCGTGGAGGCTTGGATCAGGC
>JBJKQB010000287.1:0-4473 GCA_046705825.1 Candidatus Acidiferrales bacterium | reverse complement strand
GATTCGGCCGTGGCGGCCGCGCTCGTGAATCGCGCCATGGGTGGCCGCCTCACCAACATTTTCGTCGACAACGGCGTGCTTCGCCGCAACGAGTTCCACGACACGCTGGAGCTGCTGCGCAAACGTGTCGGCCTGAGCGTCGTCGGCGTGGATGCTTCGGATCGCTTTCTGGAGCGCCTCGCGGGGATCGTCGATCCCGAGGAAAAGCGCAAGCGTATCGGAAATGAATTCATCTCCGTCTTCGCCGACGAAGCCGCCAAACTGGCGCATGAACCGGGCGCGCCGCCCATCAAGTTTCTGGTGCAGGGGACGCTGTACCCGTACGTGATCGAGTCCGTCAGCGTCAAAGGGCCGTCCGCCGTCATCAAGTCGCATCACAACGTGGGCGGCTTGCCTGAAAAAATGCCCTTTGCGCTGATCGAGCCGCTGCGCGAGCTGTTCAAGGATGAAGTGCGCTTGATCGGCCGGGAATTGGGCCTGCCGGACGAAATCCTGGTGAAGCATCCGTTCCCGGGGCCTGGCTTGGCGGTGCGTGTGATCGGGGCCCTTACCCGCGAGCGGCTGGAAACGTTGCGCGCGGCCGACGCTATCGTCATCGAGGAAGTCCGGCGCGCTGGGCTCTACGAAAAGGTTTGGCAGGCCTTTGCGGTGCTTCTCCCCGTGCAAAGCGTGGGCGTCATGGGCGACGGCCGCACTTACGGGTACACCATCGCCGTGCGAGTGGTAGACTCGCTCGATGCCATGACCGCGGACTGGACGCGGCTGCCGCTAACGGTCCTCGAGCGCATCTCGACCCGCATCGTAAACGAGGTCCCCGGAGTCAACCGGGTCGTCTACGACGTCAGCTCGAAACCGCCGAGCACCATCGAGTGGGAATAGAAACACCGGCGCCTTGTCTGCAGGGAAGGGCCGCAGACGGTCACCGCGCAACACCAACTCCACGCGGCCTGCTGCATGGACGGGACGAGCAGGAACAGGCGCCAGGCCGAGCGAGGTGGCTATGCCCGATGAGCCATTTTCTGGGCCATGTACATCAGCAGCTTGCGATTCGGCTCATCAATGCGGCCCAGCAAGCGGCGGAAGCGGCCCAGCATGCGTGCGTCTTTCCCTGATGCTCCCCAGGCGATATCGTCCGCGCTCTTCCGCTTGGGAAGATTGGGAAGTTCGGGTGGCTCCTCGCCGTCATAGAAGAGCTGGTAGAGCGGTACCTCCATTGCTCGCGCCAGCTTTTCGAGGGTCTCGATCGCGGGAACCGTGTGGCCGTTCTCCACGCGCGAGATGTAACAGCGAAGAAGCCCAGTGCGCTTCTCGATGTCACCCTGGGACATTTTTTTGGATTCGCGCAAAACGCGAATGCGTTCTCCGATTATCATGAGGGTATTGTTGCAAAAAGAAAGGACACCTGCAACACTAATCTGCGGCACGCCGGCCAACGATGGATGTAACCGAAACTCCATGAGTGACGTCCCAAAAGGCGTGAGTGCTCAGGCTGCAGCGATCCCGGCGCCGCTCATCCGGCGCAGCCGGGCCGAGGACGACCGCAACCTCGTCCGCGAGGCCCAGGAAGGCAGCGAGTCGGCTTTCGAGGAGCTGATCCGCCGCCATCAGCAACGCGTCTTCGGCCTGGTGGGAGGCATCCTGCGCCGCCACGAAGACGTCGAGGATGTCGCGCAGCAGGTCTTCCTGAAGGCCTTCGTTTCGCTGAAGCGCTTCGATCAGCGCTCGGCCTTTTCGACTTGGCTGTATAAGATTTCCGTCAACGAGTGCTGGGACTACCTGCGCAAGAAGAAGGTGCGGCCGTTGGTCTACGAGTCCGACCTCTCGGAGGAGCAGGTTTCCCGCCTGGACGGCATCGTCTCCCAGGAGCGTCCTCCGGCAGGACCCAGCGAGCGGGCCGAAGCACGGGAACTGGTCGAGCGCATGCTTGAGAAATTGCCGGAGCAGGACCGCCAGCTGCTGCTGTTGAAGGAAGTGGAAGGGTTTTCGGTGGAAGAGTTGGCGGCGATTCTGGAATTGAACGTCAACACCGTCAAAGTTCGGCTCTTTCGGGCCAGGGGCCGGATTATGGAGCATTACCGTAAACGTATAAGCGGGCGTGAAGGCGTGGAATTCTCTGGGGGCGGGGGAAAGGAAGGGCACGTATGAGCGCGGAAGCGCAAAGCGGCGCGTGTTCTGAATATGAAGCAAGCCTGGAGGACTACCTCAGCGGGCAGCTCCCCGGCGCGGAATTAAAGAATTTGCTGGATCACTTGGCGCGCTGCCCCGGATGCAGCGCGGCGCTGGAGAGGGCCTCCCTCGCGACCCGTTGGCTGCGCCTGGCGGAGCCCACTCCCGAGCCGGGACATGCTTTCGCACGCATCGCCATGGCCCGCATACGCCAGGAAGTGGCCGCCTCGGAGCAGGCCAGAGGCTTTTGGCAGCCCTTTGTCACGCTGGCTTGGCGTTTCGCGGCTACCGTCACCGTCGTGCTCGCGCTCATGGTGAGCTTCGAGCTCGCGCAGCGTCACCGCACGCCGCCCACGACGGCCGTTGCAGCCGAGCGCGTCAACGATATGCACTATATGTTCAGCGCGGATACGGAGCAGGTGCCGGCCAATCGCGATCAGGTGCTTCTAATGGTGGCAGAAAACGATCATGGAAACCGCTAATACAACGCGCACAAGGCGTGAGGCCGCCCTGTTGGTCTTTGTGGTGTTCCTCCTCGGCTTGCTGGTGGGAGGCGTCGGCAACCACTATTGGGGACAGAGCGTGTGGGGCGGTCGCCAGGACCGGCGAGCCCACATGGGGCCGCCGTCGCGCGCCCGCATCATCGACGATTTCACACGCGAGCTTCAGCTCACCCCGCAACAGCAAACGCAGTTGGGAACCATCATCGATGAAACGCGCGCCCAGTGGGCCGAGCAGCACCGCCTGATTCATCAGAAGGACGAATCCATCCGCGAGCAGGCCCACGCCCGCATCCGCGCCATGCTCACTCCTGAGCAGGTCCCCAAGTTCGACGCCTTCATGCAGCGCCTCGACGAACAGCACAAGAAGGAAGAGGCGCAGGCTCATTCCCAGCACTAGCCTGTTTCGCCGGGCCGCCCTGCGAGCGCCTCGCCGCGTTCTCGCATTCTGCATTCCCTCACAGAGCGTACCGTTCGAACCTGAGCTTCCCGCTTCACATTGTCTGCAAGCGCGTTCATCTGAATC
The DNA here is from genome assembly GCA_046705825.1 of Candidatus Acidiferrales bacterium. Taxonomy (GTDB): domain Bacteria; phylum Acidobacteriota; class Terriglobia; order Acidiferrales; family UBA7541; genus Palsa-295. The sequence goes on along the minus strand of JBJKQB010000287.1, from coordinate 1,281 downwards.
CACGTTGTCGAAAGAAAGGTGCACAGCGTGTACTGGGCCGCCGCAAACACCGCCCGGTGTCCCATCCACACCACCAGCGCCGTACACACCAGGAACACCCGGTGCGCGACACAAACGAACGCGTAGCTGGATTTCGACCTTTGCGGCTTCACGCGCGACAGCATGGATGCTTGAAATTGGACGTGCGCGGCCTCGTCGGCCAGAATCTCCGAGCACAGCGCCTGTAAGCTCGGTGAATTCGTCGCCTTTCGCAGCGCACGGTAGTAGGGAATTGCAATGATTTCTGCGGTGACGAGAACCCTCAGAGATAACTCCAGGCCGGCAAGCCCGCGAAGAAAACGAAAAACAGAATCCACCCACTGCCGCCGGAGCGGCTCAATCCCCTGCTCTCTCATGAAGTGCAGCAGGCCCGCGCTGTGTCGTTGCTCTTCCTTTATGAACAGATACAGCGCCCGCAGAAAGTAAGAGTCCCGCACGGCCCGTGAGTGCACAAACCCACGGGCCAGGAGTCGTTTCCCTTTCGAACCCTCCCCCAGCTGGAATTGCTGGATCGAGCGCTCGATAGCCCTACGCTCCTGAAGGGTCAGCCGGTAGCAATCCGAGTGGACGAGGCGATCGGGGGCGGTCCGGTTGCGCCGGAAGTGCGCGTACCAGCGGCGGGATGCCAGCTCTGAGCTTGTCATGGGGCTCTCCTGTCGCAAAGTACTTTACAATACAAAGTACATGCCGTCAAGACCCGCAAACCCCATGTTTGCCCGCGTGGGCCCGGAGCTGCTACTTTCCGGGCGCTGGATTAGAAGGGAATATCTTCGTCGGAAATTTCCGGGCCGGGGGCCTGCGTCTCTTCCGCCGGCGGACCACCTTCGAACTCATCGTGACGCGCTGGGGCTCCGGATGTTGCCGCCGCGCCCGCGCCCGCCGCCGCCCCTTCGCCGCGCCCGCCGAGCATCTTCATCGTGGTCGCAACGATCTCGGTCGTCTGCTTCTTCGAGCCGTCCCGCTTGTCGTCCCACTGCCGCGTCTGCAGGCGGCCTTCGATGTACACGAGTTGCCCCTTCTTCAAATACTGCTGGGCGATTTCGGCCAGCTTGGCCCACATCACGATGCGATGCCACTCCGTCCGCGTTTGGCGCTCGCCGCTGCGGCTCTTGAACGTTTCATCGGTGGCCATCGTGAAATTGCACACGGCTTGGCCGCTCGAGGTGTAGCGCGTTTCCGGATCCCGCCCCAAACGCCCGACTAAAATCACTTTGTTGACCATGGCTCGCGAGTATAGCCGAA
>JBJKQB010000286.1:0-5437 GCA_046705825.1 Candidatus Acidiferrales bacterium | reverse complement strand
TGGTCCTGCTATCAATTTGAGGACGAAGCGTGCGGAATATGCGATAGTTGCCGGCTGCGCTTGCGGGCCTTTGCCGCGGCGGGCGCCGAGGATCCGATCGCCTATCGAGTTCGAGTTGCGCCATAATCGTGCGGCTCTTTTTCAAGCAGGAGGAAACGAGAATGAAAAAATGTTCTTATTTTCTGGGAGTACTTGCGCTGATCCTGTTTTGCGCCGGAGCAGCGGCGGCGCAGGGCAATAACCGGCTCGATGCTCAAGTGCTGGACGCCCAGGGCAAACCGCTGGCCGGCACCACCGTTACTCTGAAGAGCGAGGATACGGGCCAGGTTTATACCTTCAAGACGGACGCGGACGGCAAGTTCGTGCAGCTGGGATTGCGCGCCGGCATTTACGACGTTTCGGTTTTGCCCAATACGGCCAGCCTGCCTCCCTACTCCGAGAAGTTCCAGATTCAAGAAGGGCAGTCGGGCAAGCTTGTGATCGACTATAAGGAAATCATGGCGAAGTTTGGGGCCTCGCCGGAAGCGAAGGAGCGGGAGAAAGAGGAGAACGCGTTCAAGACCATGAAGGCCCACTTCGACGCGGGGCGGCAGTTGATGACGCAAGCCGATGCGCTGGGGCAGCAGATGGGCACCGCACCCGCCGATCAGAAGAGCAGCCTCGCGACGCAGCGCACAACCGCTTGCCAGAACGCCGCCACCGATTTCGCCGCCGCCGCGCAGGGCGTCCCGCCCAAGGATGTGAAGAATGCGGCGGTGGTCCTGAGCAACCTGGGTTCAGCGTATGAATGCACGGGCCAGTACGATAAGGCCGTCGACGCGTTCCAGAAGTCGATCGCGGCCCAGCCCAACGCCGGAGAGTACACGCGACTGAGCACCAATCTGGCGAACGCCGCCGTGGCGCAAACCGACCCGGCTGCGATGAATGCAAAGGTGCAGCAAGCCCAGGAGGCCTGCGACAAAGCCGCGGCTCTCGATCCGGCCACGGCCAAGGTTTGCTGGAAGAATCTTGGAATCGTCCTGTATAACAAACAGCATCAGAAGGAAGCAGTACTGGCATTTCAAAAGGTGACCCAACTCGATCCCAAGGACGCGCAAACCTGGTTCTTGTTGGGGTCCTCGCTGGCGGCGCAGATCGACTCGAAACAGGAAGGCGGAAAGGTGGTTTACGTCGTCCCGCCGGGAACCACGGACGCGTATCAGAAGTGCATCGATGCCGAGCCGAGTGGGCCGTACGCGCCTCAGTGCAAGGCTGGACTGCAGGAACTACAGGAGCTGAACGGCGGGCAGTCGACCACGGTCAAGAAGAAGCCCCGCTAACTCATTTCTCGTTTGGATGCGCTGCGGCCGGCGGACCCCGAAAAAAGACGGATTTCTCCTCTGGACCGCAGCGCAGCAGGATGGTATTGTCTCGCACCGAATTTTTGGAAGAGCGAAGTGGAAATACAAGAGACCAGGCCCCAGCGCCGCCGCAGTGAGCGAGTCGCGAAATCGTTGCCCATCGTCGTTCGCGGCATCGATTTGCTCGGCCAGCCATTCGAAGAACGCACCGCCACGCTGAACTTCAACCTGCACGGCTGCCGGTACGCCTCGCGCTATCATCTGCCCAAGAACGCCTGGATCACGCTGGAAGTGCCTTGCGGTTCTGAGTTCGAGAATGCCCGGGCGCGCGTAGCCTGGATCCAGCGGCCGCCCTCGGTGCGCGAATTCTTCCAGATCAGCGTGGAACTGGAAACGCCGCAGAACATCTGGCGGTTCGAGCCCACGCCGCAGGATTGGGACGCCGCTGCCGGGATTTCTCTTGCGGATGAGGCGCCCATTTCCGGCGCCGTTTCGCAAGCTTCCGCAAATCGTGACGTAAATTGTGAATCGCAGGCAAGTGTTCTGGGTGCATCGGAGTCCGGCCCATCAGGGGAACCAATGAAGGATGAAATGAACGTCGCGTCAGCTGTCTCCGCTTCTTCGGGATCGGGTGCGCAGGAACCTGCCAGTCCGGCAAACGTGCCCGCGGAGGAGATTGCGCTCTCGAACGAGCCGGGCAGCGAAATTCGGCCCGAGCCGGGCACGCCGGAAGCATTTGCGACGTCCGAAGAGCCCCCTGCGGAGGCTGCCGGCGGGAAGCAGTGGGTATCGCAAGAGCTGTTCGCAAGTTGGAAGCAGCAGTTCGAATCGTTGCAGCAAGAGGCGCGGGAGCGCCTCGCGTCGGACATGGATGCCGCGCACGCCCAATGGAACGAGCTGCTGCAGGGCTCGTTGGACAGCGGCGTTCGCCGCATTGCTGAGCAGCTGTCCGAACGCGCCAATGAGGTGCGCCGGCCGTTGCTGGAAGCGTTGGCCGAAGCCGGAAATACAGCGGCAGCCTTCAAAGTTGAGCTGGCCGGGGAATTGGGCCGCGCCCGGTCCTCGATGGCGGAAATCGAGCGTTCGGCGGCGCAGGTCTCGGGACTTCTCGCGCGGGTTGAGCCAGCGACCACCGGCGCGCTGGACGAATTCGATCGCCGGCTCGAACTGATCCTCAACGCGCAGACTCAGGAAATGGGCGAACGCGCGGAAATTCTCACCAGCGACGCGCTGGCGAAGGCCTCATCGGAGCTGGACCAGGTCGCGCGCAAAACCGCTGAAGCGGTTGCGACGGAAATCGAATCGAGGCTCGCTCCGGATTTCAGCCGCGCGTCGGAACTTCTGCGCGAATTTTCGGTCAAGGAAGTGGAAGCGGAAGAGAGCCTGCGCTTGCATCGCGAGCGCCTGCGCCAGATTTCGGAAGCCGGCCGGCGTGAATGGCTCGCCGAATTCCAGGCTGCGGCGGACTCCGCGCTGCGCGATTTCGAAAGCGCGCGGCAAACAGCGGCCGCCAAATGGGCGGGGGAGATTGCCGCAGGCGAGGCTGTCGTTACCCGTGCGGCGGCGGAAGCGGCGGAAAAGACGGCGGCTGGGCTCGAGGAACAGGTGCACGTCCGGCTTCAGTCCGTGGCCGATTCCGTCGTGGAACGCGGCACGCTGGCTTTCGAGGAAAGGGCGGCCGGCGCTGTGCAGAAATTCGCGGGCGACCTGGATGCGCAGTCATCGGAGCGCATGACGCGGGCGCGCGAGCAGCTGGACGATCTCGCGAAGGAAACCGCCGGCCGGTCGCAGACTCAAATCGAGCAAGCCGCGGAGTCGGCCGCGGGCGCCTTCGGGCAGGTTCTGCGGGAACTGGTGGACCAGGAGGCCGAACGCTTCAGCGCGAGCGCCACAAAGGTTGGCGAGGGGCAACAACGCGAACTGGAAGACTCGGCGGCGCAGTTGCTGCGCAAGTTCGAAACCGGCGCGGAGTCGTCATTCGCGCGTCTGCACCAGCAAGCGGCGGCGCAAGTGGAAACCCAGATCAGCGAAGCTCGCAGCGCTTTTGCGGGCGAATTGAACTCTTCGCTCGCGAGCTTCCGCAGCGAACGCGAAACGCGCGAAAAGCAGTGGGCTGAAAACCTGGAGCGCATGAGTGCCGAAGCAGCCGCGCATCATCGCGAACGCCTCGACACGGCGTGCGATACGTGGGTGGTTTCTTCGGTGCGCAGGCTCAACGAGCACGGCGACCACATGATTGAGGCGCTCATGCGCTCGGCCGACCAGGCGGTTCGCGAGTCGTGCGCGAAATTGTTCGAGGGCCTCGCCGAAATTTTGCGCGAGCGCTCGCGCGCCCTGGGACACGCGGCCCATTCCGCCGCTGCCGGCCATGAGGCGTCGGATCTGGCGGCGGCCGCTCCTCCTCCGGAGAGCGACCCCGGATTGAACCAGGCTAGCCTGTAGCTCACGTTTCGTTCACCCGACACAAGAATGTTGCCGACCTCCCCGTGTTGGGCGATCTCGATTTTTCCCAGTTTACGAGCGGGCGCCCGGATTACTTCGCGCCCAGTATTTCTCGGACTGAATTCGCCACGTACGTGACTTGCTCGGGCGTCAAAGCCGGGTGGATGGGAAGACTCAACACTCTTTCGCAGGCGCGTTCCGCATTCGGGAAAGTGCCTCGCGGGAATCCCAGCGATAGATAAGCCGGCTGCAGGTGCAGCGGCTTGGGATAGTGGACGGCGGTCTCGATCCCTCGCTCGGCCAGTTGCGCTGCCAGCGCGCCGCGATTCGCCACATAAATGGCGAACTGGTGATAGACGCACTCCTCGCGCGGATCGTCCACCGGCAAATCCAGCGGGAGTCCGGCCAGCAGTTTGCGATATTCCGCGGCAATCTGCCGCCGCTTCTGCGTCCACGCGTACAGCCGGCGCAGCTTAATGCGCAGGATCGCGCCTTGAAAGCCCTGCATGCGGTAGTTGTATCCGACGAACTTGTGGTCGTAGCGGGCGGTCTGTCCGTGCGAGCGGGCCAGGCGCGCGTAACTGGCGATGCGATCGTCATTCGTCGTAAGCGCGCCGCCTTCGCCGTATGAACCGAGATTCTTCGTGGGATAGAAGCTGAACGCGGCGGCATCGCCCAGCGTGCCGACGCGCCGCTGGCGATAGCGCGCTCCGTGAGCCTGCGCCGCGTCCTCCAGAATGCACAGTCCGTGCCAGGCGGCGATTTCGCGCATGGCATCGAGGTCGGCGGGGCGCCCGTACAGATGGACCGGAAGAATCGCGCGAGTGCGCGGCGTGATGGCGCGCTCGACCTGTCGCGCGTCGAGATTCGCTGTCGCGGGATCGACGTCCACGAACACAGGGCGAGCGCCGCAGTAGGTGATCGCTTCGGCGGTGGCAATGAAGGTGTTGGGCGTGGTGATCACTTCGTCGCCGGGCTGCACGCCGATCGCCAGCAGGCCCAGATGCAGGGCCGCGGTTCCCGTGCTCAGCGCGACGCAATGCTTGGCGCCGCAAAAATCGGCGAACTCGCGCTCGAACGCTTCCACTTCCGGCCCCTGGACGAATGCCGCGGTTTGGCACACGCGTTCCAGCGCGGGAAGAATCTCATCGCGCAGCTCCGCGTATTCACTCTGGAAATCGACAAAGCGCACGTTCATTGGGCGAGTCCTGAAATCCGAATCCGCATCCGCGACGAGCACGCGGCGAGAGACACCAAAACGGTATTGCATTCCGCCGGGTGACGCAAGCATCGGCGTAGCGGTAACGTAGCGTCCCGCGCGATGGTGTCCCGCGCGTTTGCTCTCCCGCCGGACTCCCGATAGAATGTGAGAAGTCTGCGGCGAGGGTGTGGGGAGGAACGCCGCACTCGAGAACGCGATCGTCACCCGCCCGCGTTCGCTGGTTTTCCGAATCTCCGAACAGGAAGAAATTTCGTTTGGACACGCCGCTCTCTGCGATTTCGGTGGTGGTCGCGTCGAAGGAACAGGTTTCGTGTGCGCTGGGCGACGAGGCCGCCATCCTGAACATGAAGAACAGCGTCTACTACGGCTTGGATCCCGTGGGCGCCCGCATCTGGACTCTGCTGCGCGAGCCGCGCAGCATCAAGCAGGTGTG
>JBJKQB010000285.1:0-3052 GCA_046705825.1 Candidatus Acidiferrales bacterium | reverse complement strand
CTTGGCACGGATTCGTATACGACGTTCAGTCCGGCACCCATCCCGGCAAGCCTGCGGCGAAGTTGTTGCGCGTGGCCGTGGAAGAAAATCCCAGCGGGATCTATGTCGCCGTCTGATGCGAATCCGCGGTTGGACGATTTATGGCGCGAACTGCGCCAGCGGGTTGCTGCGCTAAGTGACGCGGGCCAAATCGCGCGCGTCGCTCCGGAAGATGTTACGGCGCTGATGACCGAAGCGGTGCGGCTGTACGCGGCGGTCACGGAAGAAATCGAACGCGAAATTCCGCCGGTTGACGCGTCGATTTCCACCACCGAGGCGATGGTCGTGGCGTGCGCGTTATTGCGGGCCCATCGCCTGAATCCGTTTGATTTGGCGCTGTGGTTTTCGCGAACGGCGCCGCGGGCGCGCGCGGACGCCTCCGACGCGTGACGAATTTACGGGAGCGCGGTCAATTTGCCGTTGCTCCTTCGCGCGTGTCATTCTGAGGACGAGCGGCCCGGTTTCCGCCCCTAGCTCTCGAATCGTGGAAATCGGGCGGCATTGCGAGAACGAAGGATCTCGGCACCGGAACGGCGAACACCACAAATTGCGAATCAGGAAACTCCGATGAGTATCGAACACACAAAGCAGTTGAGACGGTGAACGGCGCGGAAGCAACGGCCGCGAAGCACCCGGTACAGCAGATCACCACGAAGACCGACTCGCGCGAAATTCTAGCCAATGCGCGCCGGGACATCGAGCGCTACAAGCTGCACGATTACTTCATCGTGGACGTGGACTCGCACCACGTGGAGTTCGATTCCTGGTCGGAGATTCTCGACAACCTGGAAAATCCCGTTCTCCGGCACAACGCCAGGGCCATGGTGCAGGACTGGCCGCGCGCCAAACAACTGGTGTTCAGCAACCACAATGTGGGGCTCACGTTTCAGGACGTTTTCGGGCGCATCCCGCACCAGGCCGACCTCGCCGAGCACGTTCCGGCGTCGGACGAGCACCGCGACCTGACGCTGATTCGCCGCGCTATGGACTCGATGGGCATCGCTATGCAAGTGGTGTTTCCGCAGCCGATGCTGGAGCTGGGACTGCATCCCGAGCCTGATATTGCCACGGGCCTCACGTTCGCTTACAACCGCTGGTTTACGCGCACCATTCATCCTCGCGACCAGCGCATAAAGGCCCTGCTCTGCCTTCCCTTCCACGATCCGGAAGCGTCGATGGAGACGATTCGCGAATTCGCCGAAACTCCGGGCGTGATCGGATTCATGATCACTAGCCAGCGGCACACCGGCGTGCACAAAAACATGTACATGCCCATTTACCGCGCGCTCGAAGAGCGCGGCCTGCCGCTGGCGTTTCACGCCGGGCCGACGTGGGGCGATTCAATGACCACGACGATGAACCGCTTTCTCGCCGTGCACTCGATGTCCTTCGTCACCTGCAACATGACGCACATGGCCAATTGGATCGTGAACGGCCTGCCCGAGCGCTTCCCGAAGCTCAATGTGATCTGGATCGAAAGCGGGCTGGCGTGGGTGCCGTTTATGATGCAGCGCCTGGACCATGAATACCTGATGCGCCAGTCGGACGCGCCGCTGCTGAAGCGCCTGCCCAGCGAATACATGGCGGACATGTATTACACGTCGCAACCCATGGAACAGACCAACATGGATCTGCTGCAGAGCACGCTGAAAGCGATTCGCGCCGAAACGCAGCTGATGTATTCGTCCGACTGGCCGCACTGGGATTTTGACGTGCCCTCGCGCATCGCCGCGCTGCCATTCCTGAGCGAGCGGGCCAAGCGCAACATCCTCGGAGAAACCGCGCGCAGAATATTCCGGCTGTAACGGCTGGTGGCGTTCGCAACATATCCGGCGGCTATTTTCTGAGGCTGGTCGTCCGCTTTCGCCGCAGCCGTATCTCTTCCTGGATTTCTTTCTGCCACTGCCAAAGGATGATCCCCAAGAGGACCAGGGGAGAGACCGTAACGAACAGCAAGACAAGAGAATCCATAAGACTTTGCGCCCATTCTTCCCTCCTCAGCTTCCGGAACAACCTGGGAGGGTGCGGCCCTGCGCCCCGTGCGCGTTTTTGCCCCCGCGTCGGAAGAAAAACAAACGCAGGGCCGAGTTGGCTGCCCCGGCCAAGAGAGGGGGGACGTCGGGGAGCCGACTGAAACTTAGTTACTCGTAAGCTACCAAAATTGTCTGTGAACCCGGTCACAGTTCCTGGTTTTCGACAAAGCTTCGCCTTTCGCCGCTTCGTGTCGATTCCACTCGGGACATTTGATGCGCAGACGCGGCGGGCAGCATTTTGTCCTATGTCAGGACAGGCTGGGCCCGAATAAGCCGTGCGCCTCTTCGCAGGAAAATGCCGGTGAGAGGCCGGAGGCCACGGTTTTGGGAATGCTGCGCTGAGAACGGCGCGACGTAAACCTCGCCGCTTACCAATTACCAGTCGCCAATCAGCGGCCGTGGTCGGGGAAATTTTCCCAGCCGGTGGGGCAGTTGTAGGGCATCTGCGAGTGGCCGAGCGCCTCGATCTCGTGAATTTTGCCGCCGTAAACTTTGAAGATGTGCACGGCAACGTTGTCGAAAGGCTTGAAGTTCATGGTCTCGGAGGTGATGCCGGGGACGCCAACGATTTTCTCGGTCTTTTTGTCCATGGGATGGCGGAACTGCGAGAAGCCCATCACCAGGCCGTATTCAGGGTCGGCAATCATCACGCGGCGCGGCTCGATGCGCGTGATGTAATCCATCACATGCGTTTTGAGCTGCGCGCCGCAGCCGTAGGAATCGAGCACCTGGCGAGGCGTGGGATTCGGTGGCAGCGGACGGCTCGTATTCTGCATGCCGTTTTCGTGGCGCACGCAATCGCTGGCGAAGGGCGCGTTGTTGGAGTCGGCGCTGGTGACGGCCGTGTAGTACGTCGGCGCGATTTTAATCATTTCGGCGCGGGTGTTGCGCTCGGAAGGCGGCACTTTTTCGAGGAACGCGGGGCGCGGCTTTTCCAGGTTTTTCAACTGCGCGGGCGTGCTGTCGGCCCACAGGTGTTC
>JBJKQB010000284.1:0-11775 GCA_046705825.1 Candidatus Acidiferrales bacterium | reverse complement strand
ACATCCAGGCCAGCGGGCTGCGCGGCCAGGTCTACCTGCACTCGGGCGATGGGCGCATCGACAGCTCCGGGATGGAGGGCACGCTGGATGTCAACACGGGCGACGGGCACATCACCATCTCGGGCCGGTTCGATTCTCTACAGGCTCAAACGGGGGATGGCAGCATCGACGCGTCCGCGGCGAGCGGATCGAAAATCAGCAGTGATTGGGTCCTGCACTCCGGCGATGGGCGTATTACGCTGCGCGTTCCCAGCGACCTGAACGCCAACCTCGACGCGCACACCGGTGACGGCAGCATCAGTTGGGACCTGCCCATCACTTTTACCGGGACGGTGAATCGCTCCTCGGTCCGCGGGAAAATTGGCCAGGGCGGCGGGCTCCTGCGCATCAGCTCCGGAGACGGCTCTATCCATCTGGAAAAGATCTGACCGCATCGCGCTCGGCATCTCCCCAAGCGATTGCAAATCGGCGTCGCATGCCGCATCATAGTTGGCCTTGCCCGACCGCGTTGTTCCCGTCGCGCGCACGCACCCGGGGTTGCGCCCGCGCACTGTGAATCCCGGTCAACGGAAACCGACAGGAGAGTCTTGTCCAGGAGACAACCGAAATGCGCAGGCCCGTGCAGATTGCTCCGCCGAAGGGGAAACTGGGAATCTTGACGCCCGGAATGGGCGCCGTTAGCACCACTCTGATGGCCGGTGTCGAGTTGGTTCGGCGCGGCGAAGCGCTGCCGATCGGCTCGCTCACGCAGATGGGTACCATCCGCCTGGGCAAGCGCACCGAAGCGCGCACGCCCAAGATCAAAGATTTCGTTCCGCTGGCCGGCTTGAACGACATCGTCTTCGGCGGCTGGGATGTTTTCCCCGATAGCGCCTACGAAGCGGCGAGCAAAGCGGGCGTCCTCGAGGCCAAGGATTTGGACAAGGCCAAGAAATTCCTGAGCGGCATCGAGCCGATGAAGGCCGCCTTCGATCAGAACTACGTGAAGAAACTGCACGGTCCGAACGTCAAGAAAGCCAAGACGAAGATGGACCTGGCCGAACAGATTCGCGAAGACATCCGCAATTTCAAGAAGAAGAACAAATGCGACCGCCTGGTGATGGTCTGGTGCGCGTCGACGGAAGTGTTCATGAAGCCGGAAGCGGTGCACCAGGATCTCGCGTCGTTTGAAAAGGCCATGAAGGAAAATCATCCGGCCATCGCGCCGTCGATGCTGTACGCCTACGCCGCGCTCAGCGAGGGCGTACCCTTCGCCAACGGCGCGCCGAACCTGACCGTCGATATTCCCGCGCTGATGGATTTTGCGCACACGCGCCACCTCCCGATTGGCGGCAAGGATTTCAAGACGGGTCAGACGCTGATGAAGACGATCCTTTCGCCCGGTTTCAAGGCGCGCATGATCGGCGTGAACGGCTGGTTCTCCACCAACATTCTGGGCAACCGCGACGGCGAAGTTCTCGACGATCCGGGCTCGTTCAAGACGAAGGAGGAATCGAAACTCGGCGCGCTGGAATACATTTTTCAGCCGAAGCTTTATCCCGAGCTGTACGGCAAATTCTTCCACAAGGTGCGCATCAACTACTATCCGCCGCGCGGCGACAACAAAGAGGGCTGGGACAACATCGACATTTTCGGCTGGCTGAATTACCCCATGCAGATCAAGGTCGATTTCCTCTGCCGCGATTCGATCCTGGCGGCGCCCATCGTTCTCGATCTCGCGCTGTTTTTCGATCTGGCGCATCGCGCGGGATTGCGCGGCATCCAGGAATGGCTCAGCTTCTACTTCAAATCGCCCATGTGCGCGCCCGAACTGTATCCCGAGCACGACCTGTTCATCCAGCTGATGAAGCTGAAAAACACGCTGCGCTGGATGATGGGCGAAGAACTCATCACACACCTCGGCGCCGAATACTACGACTAGTGCAGTGGGAATTCATTGCCGTGCGGTGCAAGAACATTTGGGCCAACCTCACTCGCGGTGCCAGAATAGGATCGATTACTGCCACTGTCGCGATTTTGCCGTTCGCGACGTATGTCGGAGTTGGTCTCGCACTCAGCGCGGCCCGGTGGGTCTCGACCACGGTCGGGTCGCTTCTCGGATACGCGACGGGAATCATGGCTTTCGCTCTGCCTTGGACAATGATCGTGCTTGCAAGCGCAGCAGTTGGCGGCGCACTAGGCCGGTTCGTCGAGCTCTTGGTTACATCCGGCTGAGCCACCATGGCCCAATCAGCAACGACGCACGTTACAGCCCCGCCGACGCCCCATTTTGCGCGAAAGGTTGGCCACGGGGATATAGTGTTTTGCCGCTCCAGTGACCGAACTTCGGTCGAAGGCCAAGCGCAGCCATGGCAAGCCACGAATGAGCATGGTGCGGGAGGCCGCAAAACAAAGAGCTGCGGTTGATGTTTTCCATACGCCTGCAATTCTTGAATTGCCATACGATCATTCTGCAGACTGAACCAGCTTGTCCGCGCGGCGCAGCGCGGGAAACCACCAGGCCCACAGCGCCGTCGCTGCAATCGCGCCGATCCCGCCGAGAATCACCGCCGGAACCGCGCCAAACCAGTGCGCGGTCAAGCCCGACTCGAATTCGCCGAGCTCGTTCGACGCGCCGATGAAGACCATATCGACCGCGTTCACGCGCCCGCGCATCTCGTCCGGAGTGTTGACCTGCACCAGCGTGCCGCGGATGACCACGCTGACCATGTCCGTCGCTCCGACCATCACGAGCGACAGCACGGAAACGATCAAGCTGCGTGATAATCCGAAAATAATTGTCGCTGCGCCAAATCCCGCCACGCACCACAGCATCGCCGCACCCGCGCGCCTGCGCAGGGGACGATAGCCCAGAAAAATCGCCATCAGCGCAGCTCCCACCCCGGGCGCCGCTCGCAGAATACCCAGCCCCCACGGGCCGGTGCGCAGAATCTCGCGCGCATAGATTGGCAGCAGGGCCACCGCTCCGCCCAGCAGCACCGCGACCAGATCGAGCGAAATCGACCCGAGAATCACTTTCTCGCGCCGGATGTAATGCAGCCCGGCAAAAACGGTCTTCCAGCTCACCGGCTCGCGCGGGACCGCGCGTTGCGTCGTCTGGATGCGCAGCGTCACAACTCCGGCGACCGCGGCTGCCGCAAGAGCCGTGGCGTACACCGCCTCCGGCCCGCGGTAGGCCGCGTAAATCAACCCACCTATCGCCGGTCCGAGAATGCTGGCGGTCTGATAGACGCTCGAATGCCATGCCACCGCGCTGGGAAAAATCTCGATGGGAACCAGTTGGGGCAGGATCGCGCGCGTCACGGGCCCGCTGAACGAGCGCACCACTCCCACTAACGTCATCACCGCATAGATGAACATCACGCGGGGCGCTCCATGAACTGAAAGAGCCAGCAGCATCGCTGAGCACAAAGCGAATCCCGCATAACACGCGGTCAGCAATCGCCGGCGATGAATGGCATCCGCCGCGTGCCCCGAAACCAGGAACAGCAGCACGCCGGGGAGAAATTGTACGAGCCCGGTTAACCCGAGCGCGAGGGCCTGCCGCGTGATGTCGTACACCTGCCAGGCGACCGCGACCGATTGCATCTCGATCGAAACGACGATAAGGAAGCGCGCCAGTTCGTAACGGCGAAACGCAGGATAGGTGAAGACAACGCGCCCGCCCGCGCCGTTGTCTCCCGTCGCTGTCTCAGCCATCGACCACTAACTTCGCGGAGATTGCGTGGATGATTGTAAGCCCTGACTTCAGCCGCGAATTCCCCCTGCGACGCTCGATCGGTCGGCGATCAATAGCAACGCGCCCGCTCCTCGCCGGTTCGCAAAGCAGAATTCGGAGCGCAAATGGAGGCCGCAAAAAATCAGTTTACGAAAATCTGCGGCCCTTTCCCCAAACTCCCAGTGAAACGCCTAGAACAAATTCCACAAAAACTGGTTGTAGACCTCGTGATGGTACTGCACTTCCTGCGGCTTGACGAACGTCCCCAGCAATCGCGGGCAACGATCCGCCGAGGCCTGCTTGAGGTCCGCATAGCGCTTCTTCACGCCGTCGCTCAGAATCTCCGACGTCCAAGAGGAGTTGTTGAAATTTTCGAGCGCGGTGTAGATGTTGTCCGGCAAGTACCGCTCGGCCTGGCGCAGGTTCTTGATCTTCGCTGTCTCACCCTGGATGCCCGTGCGGAAGATGGTGTACAGCACAAGATACGGATTTGAATCGGGCGCCACCGAGCGGAACTCGACGCGCATGCTGCGCTCGTTGCCGATCGGGATGCGGATCATCGCGCCGCGATCAACCGCGGAAGCCTTCAACTGGTTTGGCGCTTCGAAGTGAGGATCGAGCCGCCGGTAGGCGTTCACGCTGGAATTCATGACCAGGCAGAAATCGTTGCCGTGCGTGAGAACGCGGTCCACAAAGGCCCAGCCCAGCTTGCTCAGCTTCTCTTCGCCCTTCGGGTCCCAGAACAGGTTCTTGCCGTCCTTGCTGACCGAGACATTGGTGTGCATGCCGCTGCCGTTCACACCAACCACCGGCTTGGGCAGGAACGATGCGGTCAATCCCATATTCGTGGCAATCTGGCGGCAAATCAGCTTGTAAAGCTGAATGCGGTCGGCGGCAGCGACCGCGTCTCCATAGGAATAATTAATCTCGAACTGCGACGGCGCCACTTCGGGATGGTCCTTCTCGTTCTGGAAACCCATGGCGCGCTGCACTTCCGCTGTGGTGTCGATGAACGTCCGCAGCGGATCACCAGGCAGCGAATGGAAATAGCCGCCCGTGTTGACATACTCGAATTTCAGCGTCTCATGATAACGCCGCTCCGCGTCGATGCCCTTGAACAGAAAGCCTTCGATTTCGTTGGCCGCGTTCAGGGTATAGCCCTCTTCTTTGTACATTTTCTCGGCGAAGCCCTTCAGCACGCCGCGCGTGTCGGCCGTGTACGGGGTTCCGTCCTTATCGATCACGTCGCCAAACACGAGAATCTTGCCGGGCCCGAAAACGTCCGCCGGCCCCCAATAGAAGGCCGTCCAGTCGATCGACAGGCGCAAGTCGCTTTCGCGCTGCGCCGTGAACCCGCGAATCGACGAGCCGTCGAACGTCAGGTTGTCGTAGCTCTTCAGCATGAATTTCTTGTCGTAGTCCAGCATGTGCAAGCGGCCTTCCAGGTCGCTGAACAGCACGGTGATGGCCTTGACGCGCTTCTCATCCGTCAGATACTTCAGCCGCTCTTCCTGAACTTTGTGCAAGGACACGCGGTCTTGGCGCTGCTTTTTCGCTTTGAGGTTCAGTTCTTCGAGCTCGTCATAGGGGAGGGCCAAAAAGTTGCGCAATTCGTTCGACATGCATCTCCTCGAGGCCACGCCTCAGCTTGCCTGCGGATTTCGGTCCCGCTGCGCGGGATCGTGGGCGTAAGCCTATCGTCCTCGCGGCTGGACGTCAAATCCCAAAATGGCGCGGCAGCCCAGGAAACTTTAATCGAATCGATCAGCAAGCTCGATGTGGCGTCCAATCCTCCAGTTGGAAACGACTTCCTTGCCGTCAGAAGCTCGAGCGTTGTACAATACCCCCAGGGGGTATAGAATGACTCGCGTGCAGGATCACCATGAGGGTGCCGCCTGCGGTTGCGCGGCGCACACCTCGCGCAAGGCCGTAAGCGTCGATCCAGCAATCCGGTCCGCCAATATGAGGCGGCTCCGCCGCGTCGAAGGCCAGATCCGCGGCATCCAACGCATGGTAGCCGCCGATCGCTATTGCGCCGACATTCTGGTTCAAATCTCCTCGGTTCAGGAAGCGCTGCGCGCGGTCGGGCGCGCTCTGATGCGCAATCATCTTCGCCACTGCGCCGCGCAGGCCATTCGCAAGGGCACCAAGACACAGGCGGAATCCATGTATGACGAACTGCTCAACCTTATTTACACCCATGCTCGCTAGCAGCACCGGCTGTGTGGGCGCTGCTTGCTGCGCCCTGCTGGCCAAGGACGAATGATGGAACGCGATCCTGTTTGCGGAATGAATGTTGATCCGCCGCGCGCCAAAGCGACCGTGCAGCATGCCGGCAAAACTTACTATTTTTGCTGCCAGGGTTGCGCCACAAAATTCCGCGCGGCGCCCGACGCTTACCTCAACGGCAAAACCGCTCTGGACCACGCTCATCAGGGCGGCATGGTCCAACTCGGGCGCGCCAGCTCGGGCCTGAACACGATCGCGCCGGCCGCACCGTCCAGCGCCGTTGCTCCGGCTTCGCTCGCGCCGGAAAGCGTGCCTCAGCATCCCGCCGATATAACTGTCGAGCCCGGGCCCAAGCGCGCCGGGAAGCCGCTGAAAGATTTGACGCGCACCTACGTCTGCCCCATGCATCCCGAAGTGCGCCAGGACCACCCTGGCCCGTGTCCCAAGTGTGGAATGGCCCTCGAGCCGGAAATCATGGTCGAGCCGGAAACTAAGATCGAGTATACGTGTCCGATGCATCCGGAGATTGTCCGGGATAAGCCGGGCAATTGTCCGAAGTGCGGCATGACTCTCGAGCCGCGCGCCGTCGCTGCTGAGGAACAAAACCCCGAACTGGATGTGATGGCTGTGCGTTTCTGGTTGAGCCTGGCGCTGACCGTTCCGATTCTTCTTTTCGGGATGTCCTACGGGATGCCGGGCCGAGGCCTGATGTCCTGGTTCTCCGCGCGCACGAGCGCCTGGATCGAACTCGTGCTTTCCACCCCGGTTGTGCTTTGGGGCGGGCTGCCGTTTTTCCAGCGCGGGTGGGCGTCGATCAAAAACCGCAGCGCTAACATGTTCACCCTGATCGCCATGGGCATCGGGATTGCCTACTTGTATAGCCTCGTCGCTGTGTTGTTTCCGTCGATTTTTCCGGCGTCCTTCCGCGGCCAGAGTGGGAACGTTCCTGTCTATTTCGAAGCGGCCGCGACGATCACCACGCTCGTGCTGCTCGGGCAGGTCCTCGAACTGCGCGCTCGCGAACGCACCGGCGGCGCCATTCGCTCGCTCTTGAAACTCTCGCCGCGCACTGCGCGTCTCGTTCGCGCCGACGGAACGGAGATAGACATCCCGCTCCAGGAAATAGCCGTCGGCGACACCCTGCGCGTGCGCCCGGGCGAAAAAGTGGCAACCGACGGCGTCGTCATTGACGGCTCAAGTTCCGTTGACGAGTCGCTTATGAGCGGTGAGTCGATTCCCGTGGAGAAAGGCGAAGGCAGCCGCGTCGTTGGAGGCACCGTCAACGGGACCGGAACATTCGTCATGCGCGCGGAACGTGTGGGAAGCGAAACGGTGCTGGCGCAGATCGTTCGCATGGTCGGTGAAGCCCAGCGCAGCCGCGCGCCCGTGCAGAAGCTGGCCGATCGCGTGGCCTCGTATTTTGTCCCCGCCGTCATTCTGGCGTCCCTGTTGACGTTCATCGCCTGGAGCCTGCTGGGCCCGCAGCCCAAATTCGCCTATGCGCTTCTGAATGCGATCGCCGTCCTGCTGATCGCGTGCCCCTGCGCTCTTGGCCTTGCTACGCCCATGGCCATCATGGTGGGGACCGGGCGCGGGGCGCTGGAGGGCGTGCTGGTCAAGAATGCCGAGACGCTGGAAATCCTGGAGAAGGTCGACACCATCGTCCTCGACAAGACCGGCACCGTCACCGAAGGGCGCCCGAGCGTCGTTTCCATCGTACCGGCAGCCGGGCACGATGAGCTTGGCGTTCTGCGTCTTGCCGCGACCCTCGAGCGTCCCAGCGAGCATCCACTTGCCAGCGCCGTTCTCGCCGCAGCCAAGGAACGTGACGTTGCGGCCGGCGATCTCGCGGACTTCCACTACCGTACAGGGAAGGGCATTACCGGGACGATTGACGCAAAACACACCGCGCTCGGCAATCGCGCTCTCTTCGCAGATATCGGCGTGCCTCTTGGCGAACTCGACGCGCGCGCGCAGGCGCTCGAATCGGAGGGGCAAACCGTCATGTTCGTCGGTGCCGAGGGGAGAGTGGTGGGGCTGCTCGGCGTAGCCGACCCTATCAAGTCCACCGCACCTGAAGCGGTAAAGGAACTCCATCGACAAGGTTTGCAGATCGTGATGCTCACCGGCGATACCGGGCGAGTGGCGAAATTCGTTGCGGAGAAGCTGGGCATCGAGCGCGTCGAGGCTGAAATCCTGCCCGGGCAAAAAAGCGAGATCATCAAGCGTTTGCAAGCCGAAGGGCGCACGGTCGCCATGGCCGGCGACGGGGTCAACGACGCGCCCGCACTTTCGCAGGCGAACGTCGGCATCGCTATGGGCACGGGTACCGATGTGGCCATGGCGAGCGCAGGCATCACGCTGCTGCGCGGCGACTTGCGCGGAATCGTGCGCGCCCGCGCTTTGAGTCGCGCCACCATGCGCAACATCCGTCAGAACCTCTTCTTCGCGTTCATCTACAACACGGCGGGAGTGCCTATCGCGGCCGGCATTCTCTATCCGTTTTTCGGCCTACTGCTGAGCCCTGTGCTGGCGAGCGCCGCCATGACCTTTAGCTCGGTTTCCGTCATTGGCAACGCCCTGCGACTGCGACGAGCGAAGCTCAACGCAGCCTAGCCTTTGTTTCAGCGGCCCGCTCTATCTGGCGACTTCGCCGCATCACGTGATCATCTCAGTGACTCATCTGTCCGGGCGCCCGTGCGGCCCATGCTGGCCGGCCGCGCGAAGGAAATCCCAAAATTCCGCGGAACATTTTGACGGGGTGCTCCGTATTCCATGGCAGAAGGAGCCTGCCAGCCGGCAGGCTGGCCCAAGGAGGCTCATCAATATGCGAACGAGAGAACCGAAGTTTCAGGCGATGGCTGCGGCTATTTGCCTGGTTTTGGCCGCGGTGATCGCGGCGGCAGCGCCTGCAATGGCTGCCGGAGAACGCTATCTGCACGTGCGCGTGCAGGATGCGCAGAAGGGCGAGAACGTGAATGTGAACGTCCCACTCTCCATGGCGGAGAAGATTCTTCCCGCCATCAACCATGGCCCGCTGCATAACGGCAGCGTGACGGTTCACCAGGCCGACATGAACGGCATCGACGTGCGCGCCATTCTGGACGCCATTCGCACGGCTCCGGACAACGAATTCGTCACCGTGAACAGCAAAGAGCAGAACGTGCGCGTGGCGAAGTCCAACGGCAACATCGTGGTCCACGTGCGCGACCAGCGAGACAAGGACCAGAACGTGGACATTACAGTCCCGATGACCGTGGTCGACGCGCTCTTCTCCACCGCACAGCAGGACCAGTTGAACGTTGTGGCGGCTCTGCGCCAGCTGGCCGACACCGGAAGCACGCTGCTCGTTATCGTCCATGATGCCAGCCAGAACGTGCGCATCTGGGTGGACTCGAACCCAGTGCCGCGCAACGACTGATCGAGGACTAGTGCGGCAACACGCGCGGAAGCGAGGTGAACCATGATCCTCCTCGGGAAAATCGTCCTGGGAATGGCCGGTGTCACACTGGCGGGCGCGGGGCTCTTGTGCAGCGAGGGTTTCGTGCAAGTCAAGGTGGAGCAGAAACAGCCGCAGGGGCATCACGTCAACATCATCGCTCCGGCTGCGCTGGCGCCCATCGCCGCGCATTTTATTCCCGCCCGGAACCTGCAGGACGCGTCGCAGCAAATCCGGCCGTGGCTGCCGGTGATTGACACCGCGGTACACGCCCTGCGCGAGCAGCCCGACTTCGTCTTGGTGGAAGTGCAGGAGCCAAACCAGTACGTGAAGATCAGCAAATCGGGCGGCGCGATTGAGGTGGATGTGGATGATCCTCAAGAGACGGTGCATGTGGCTGTGCCGCTTCGCGCCGTTGGTAGCACGGTCGACGAGATCGCCGATGCGGCGGGCTCGCAATAACGATCGGCGATCGCCGTAGTTCTCACCCTCAGGGCGACTTCGGCCGCCCAACCGGCTCAACAATCGCTACGAAAGGGAGGCAGTTCGCGCCAATGCAAAACATCGCGGCAGATATTCGCTACTCCTTGCGCCAGTTCCGGCACGCGCCGGTGTTCACTGTGGCCGCTGTGCTGACGCTGGCGCTGGGCATTGGCGGCACAACCGCGATTTTCTCTCTGATCGATTCGGTAATGCTGCGATCGTTGCCGGTGGCCGACCCCGGGAGCCTCTATCGCATCGGCAGCGGCAACGATTGTTGCGTCGAGGGTGGGCCGCAAGATCGCTGGGGAATGTTCTCCTACCCGTTTTACCAAAGGCTTCAGCAAAACCTCCCCGAATTCGAGGAGCTGACCGCCTTTCAGGCCGGACCGAACCGCATGAGCGTGCGGCGCGAGCCGGAGCGCGCGGCCAAGCCACTGCGCAGCGAGTTCGTCACCGGAACCTACTTTTCAACTCTGGGTATCCGAGCGTTCGGCGGGCGCATGTTCACGGAAAAGGACGACCAGCCCTCATCGCCGCCCGTCGCGGTCCTCAGTTACCAGGCCTGGAAGGGCGCTTACGGAGGCGATCCATCCGTAGTGGGGTCTACCTTCGTGATCGAGGATCACCCGTTCACCATCATTGGCGTCACTCCTCCTGGCTTCTATGGTGAAACGCTGCGCGGCGAGCCGCCCCAGCTGTGGATCCCTCTGCAGCAGGAGCCCCTCATCGACGGGCAGGGCTCGCTGCTTCACCAGTCGGTTTCGGCCTGGCTGCGGGTGATTGGCCGGCTGAAACCCGGCGCCACCGTCGTGGGGATATCCCCCCGGCTGACGGGGATTCTGCGCCAGTGGCTCGAGCATGATGCAGGCTATCCCGCCAATTGGCTGAAGGAACTGAATCGGCTACTGCCCAGGCAGACGATCGATGTCGTGCCTGCGGGCGCAGGCGTCGCGGAGATGAGGGAAGGTTATGGCCGGAGCCTCGAGATCCTGCTCGCGGTCTGCGCGGTGGTGCTCTTGATCGCCTGTGCCAACGTTGCGAATCTGCTGCTCGCACGGGCGGCGTCCCGCCGGGGCCAGACAGCGGTGCGCTTGGCGCTGGGCGCATCGCGCCGGGAAATCGTGAAGCAGGCGCTGATCGAGAGCGTCCTGCTCTCGCTATTGGGCGGACTCGCCGGGCTGGTTGTAGCGGTGGGTGCTTCGCGCCTGCTGCTCGATTTGGCCTTTCATAGCGCGCGATTCCTTCCCATCAGTGCGGCTCCTTCACTGGTGGTGCTGGCCTTTGCGTTCGTGCTATCCCTGCTGACTGGAATCGTTTTCGGGGCTGCCCCGGCGTGGTTTGCCACCCGCACGCATCCGGTCGAAGCGCTGCGCGGGGCCGGGCGCAGCACTCACGACACGACATCATTCGCGCGCAAGGCGCTGCTGGTGGTGCAGGCCGCGCTGTCCGTCGTGCTGGTCGCGGGTGCGGCCATGCTGGCGCGCAGCCTCGGCAATCTCGAGCACCAGAATCTCGGTTTCCAGACGAAGAATCGCATATGCGTGGAACTGAACCCACCGCCAGCCACCTACACTCCAGCGCTGCTGCAATCCTTATATCGCCAGCTCCAGGACCGCTTGCGCGCCATGCCGGGCGTTGGACGCCAGGGGCTTGCGCTGTACAACCCGCTCACCGACAACTGGGGCGAGCTCATCATGGTGCAGGGCCATCCACCGGCGAAATTCAGCGAGGATTCGGGCGCGTCGTGGGACCGCATCACACCCGATTATTTTGCCACCCTGGGCCAGACCATCCTGCGCGGGCGCGGATTCACCGTAGCGGATAATGAAACCGCTGCGCCAGTGGCAATCGTGAACCAGGCATTCGTCCGCCGTTTCTTCGCGCACGAGGATCCTCTGGATAAGCA
>JBJKQB010000283.1:0-7509 GCA_046705825.1 Candidatus Acidiferrales bacterium | reverse complement strand
CCAGAATTACCCGCGCGTTCGGGTGCTCGAAAACGGCGCGAACCTCGGTTTCGCCAAAGGGAACAACGTAGGAATCCGCGCCAGCCGCGGCGAGTACGTCCTGATCCTCAACCCGGATACGATCATTCATGACGGAGCGTTGGATAGGCTGGTCGCCTTTGCGGACCGCCACCCGCGCGCGGGCGGTTTCGGGTGCCGGGTGGTGAATCCGGACGGTTCTTATCAAGTCTCCGCCCGACTGTTTCCCACCGTGCGCCGCTATTGGGTCAACGCTCTCTATTTGAAAATGTTTCAGGGGCTCTCCCGCTTTTTTGCCTATGAGGAATATGCCCGTTGGAAAGGCGACAGCGAGCGCGAAGTCGACTGGCAATCGGGATGTTGCGTGATGTTTCGCCGGGAGCTGCTGGAAAAGGTCCGCGGGTTCGACGAGCAGTTTTTCTACCACTTCGAGGAAGTAGACTTGTGCCGCCGCGTGTGGAATACGGGAACTCCGATCGTGTTCACGCCGGATGCGGTGATCACACATCTGGGAGGGCAATCGGTCAGCCGTTTTCCGATTCGCTTCGAAATCGAAAAGCATCGCAGCCGCTACCGCTATTTCTACAAGCATTTCGGTCCTAAAGCCGCCAGTCAGTGCCGGCGGCTGTCCATCGCCGGAATTCGGGTTCGCCAGATCGGCTACGGGCTGCTGTCCCTGTTGCACTCGACGCCCCAGCTCCGCCAGCGGCTGAAAATGTACGACGCGGTGGTCCGCTGGAATAAGGCGCTCGATCCGACGCGCTTTGTGGAAAAGGGCGAAGAGCCGCAAATGGAGCAGGATCGAGTGCTGCAAGCGTCCTAGCGGCGCAGGCATCGATCGGCCAGCCGGCCGGATAGCGGAGAAAGGACGAAGGCAATGCCAACATCGCTGGTTACCGGAGGAGCAGGATTCATCGGGTCGCATGTGGCCGACCATCTTCTGGCATTGGGCCATAAGGTCGTCGTGTTGGACGATCTGAGCGGCGGTTTCCAGGAGAACGTCCCCAGCAGCGCCATTTTCGTGGAAGGCTCCGTTCTGGACCACGAACTGATTGACCGCCTGTTCGAACGCTACAGCTTCACCTACGTATATCATCTGGCGGCGTACGCGGCCGAGGGGCTGAGCCATTTCATCAAGCGCTTCAATTATCAAAATAATCTGATTGGGTCCGTGAACCTGATCAACGCCGCGGTCAATTGCGGCGTGAAATGCTTCGTGTTCACCTCCTCTATCGCCGTGTACGGTGCGGGCCAGAGCCCCATGAACGAGAGCATGATTCCTTTGCCGGAGGATTCCTACGGGATCGCGAAGCTGGCCGTGGAGCGGGAGTTGAATGTCACGCACGAAATGTTCGGCTTGGATTATGTGATTTTCCGACCGCACAACGTCTATGGAGAGCGGCAGAACATCGGAGACCGCTATCGCAACGTGGTGGGAATCTTCATGAATCAGTTGCTGAAGGGCGAGCCGATGACGATTTTCGGGGATGGCAAGCAACAGCGGGCCTTCACTCATATCGACGACGTCGCTCCCATCATCGCCTCCTGCGTTGATTTTCCCGAGGCGCGCAACCAGGTTTTCAACGTCGGCGCCGATGTGCCGTACACGGTGAACGAGTTGGCGCGCATCACCGCCGAAGCGATGGGCAAGGAATGCAAAGTCGCCCATCTGGACCCGCGGAATGAGGTGAAGATTGCATTCTCCGACCATGCGCGCGCCGAGCGCGTCTTTGGAGCTCGCAAGAAGACGTCGCTCGAGGCCGGAATAGCGGCCATGGCCGCGTGGGTCAAGACGCACGGGGCGCGCGAGAGCAGCGTCTTCGAAGAAATCGAGATCGCCAAGAACATGCCGCCGAGCTGGGCCAGCGTGGCGCGCGCACGTGCGTAAGCGCGACACCGCTCCCAACTCAGCCACTGCCGAAAGGAAGCCCGCCGTGAGCGAAGACCGGTACGTCTGTATCAGTCCCGACGTCAAGCTGGGCCAAAACGTCAAGTTGTCGAAGTTCATCAACCTGTATGGCTGCGAAATCGGCGACAACACGAAAATCGGCGCTTTCGTCGAAATTCAAAAGAACGCGACGGTCGGAAAGAACTGCAAGATTTCCAGCCATACCTTCATCTGCGAGGGCGTGACCATCGAGGACGGCGCCTTCATCGGCCACGGGGTCACCTTCATCAATGATTCGTATCCCCGCGCGGTCAACGCCGACGGCAGCCTGCAGACGGAGAAAGATTGGAAGGTCGAAAAGACACTGGTGAAGCGGGGAGCCTCGATCGGCTCCGGATCGACCATCCTTGCGAATGTGGTGATCGGAGAGCGATCCATTGTGGGCGCCGGAAGCGTAGTGACCAAAGACGTGCCCGCCCATACCATCGTGGCAGGTAACCCGGCCAGGCCCCTGCGAACGCTCGCGCCGGAAAACGCAGAAACCTGCGCCGGCAAAACTGCAGAATAGCCGCTGCAGTCCGAAGAGGAATCGTGTTCGATCTGGATAAATACGAAAGCAAGCTTCACCACCAAGCATCGGCGGCTCCGGCTCAGTCGTATGAGCCTGTGGCCGACGTCGAAGAAGTGTCCCTGCTTTTCTGGGGAGAGCATTGCGTGGAGTGCGCGGCTCCCGCGTGCTATCGAAGCTGCGATCTGTATGAGGCCCGGCCGGACAAGCGCTGCCGCCGCTTTGAGTACGGCGCCTTCAAGAACAAACAGTTCCGCTCCTTGCGGGGTTACGCCGTAGAAGTCTCCTTCAAGAAATGGGCCAAAATTGAGGCCTTCGGGAACCTGGCGCTGTACCCCGTCAAATCGGTGCTGGCCCGGGAACGGCTGCTACAGTGGACTGCTCCGGCGGCGAACGCTTTCGGCCGGGTGATGGGAAAAGTGACCGGGAACGCGAATTGGGACAGTGTTACGTATATCGCGACCGAGCGCTGGGCCCGCCGGCTGCACCGCCGCAGAGCCGAGAATCACTTGCCCGACGCGTTTTTGCTCGAAGTTTATAATCCCGGAACGGATTCCGTTCGCCTGCACCTCCATTTCACTTTGGCCAAAGACCAAAGCGCGAATGCCGACGACTTGGTGAGGTTTGGCCCTTCGTTTATGAAGAGCGTCTCATTCCCCGCCGGCTACTCGCGCCACGAAATCCCGGCGGTGCAACTGCAGCCGGTGATCGCTTCCGGGACGCCGTTCAAGATTTCCATGATTCCCGAAGGAGACAACAAGGCGCGGCTAGTTTTTCTGACTGCCGATTTCGTCCGGTTTGTCAAAAAACAGCCCGCCGCCGCCGGACAAAAGGTCAAATGCGTGGTCTGGGACCTCGATAACACGTTGTGGGACGGTATTGTCAGCGAGGGAGACGAGGTCAGGGTCCGCCCCGAGATCAGGAGCTTGCTGAAGGAATTCGACGAGCGCGGCATTCTGCTGAGCATTGCCAGCAAGAACGAGCATTCCTTCGCTTGGCAGAAGCTGACGGAGCTTGGCCTCAGCGAATTTTTCCTCTATCCGCAGATCAACTGGGCTCCCAAGAGCATGAGCCTGAAAGTCATCGCCGAACGGCTGAACATCGGTCTGGACACGTTCGCGTTTGTGGACGATAGCCCCTTCGAACTCGAGCAGGTTGGCCAGGCACTGCCGGAAGTCACCTGCATCCCTGCGGACACGATCATTTCGCTCTCCACCAGCCCGCGGTTTCAAGGAAGCTCAAGCGACGAAGCGCGGCAGCGCCGCCGTTTTTACCAGGACGCCATGGCGCGCGAAGTCGCGCAGCAGGAGTTTGGCTCGGATTACCTGGGATTCCTGGCCACCTGCGGGATCAAGCTGGAAATCAGCCCCTATTCTGAGGCGGATTCCGAACGCGTCGCCGAGCTGGTCCAGCGGACGAATCAGTTGAACTTTTCGGGACACAAATACACGCGGAACCATTTGGACGAGCTCCTGGCAGACTCCCGGCTCGGCAAGTTCGTGATCAAGTGCTCGGACAAGTATGGGTCGTATGGCACGGTGGGGTTCAGCATCACGGAGCAGCGTCCGGCCGCGCTTTGCGTGCGCGACTTCATGCTTTCCTGCCGGGTGCAGGGCAAGTTCATCGAGCAGGCGTTCTTTCATCATCTTTGCGAACATCACAACCCGGATGGCACGGCTGTGTTGTGGGTGAATTTCCAGCCGACGGAACGCAACAAGCCCGCACAGCAGGTTTTGCACTCGCTGGGATTCCAGAAATGCGATCCCTCCCAGGATGGTTTGAGCGGAGGGATGGTGCACTATTCGCTGGAGTCGCTGCGCTGCGACTTCATTGCAGTGCGCTGTTCGGCGGAGGATCCGGAACCCGGGCAGCCGGACCTGCCGGCCACTCGAAAGAACGTGGGCGGGAATTCGCCACAGATCAGTGTGAATTTCAATCCGGAATTGCAGAATGCAAATTCCGTTGTTCGGAGGTCCTAGTGTCAAGCGACAGCAAAGTTCCATTTTTGGATCTGGCCACTCCTCACCAGGAGCTGGAAACAGAGCTGACTTCGGTCTTTCAAGCGGCCTTGCGGACAGCGGGATTTGTCGGCGGGCCCATGGTGCAGAAGTTTGAGTCCGAATTCGCCGAGTTTTGCGGGGTCCGGCACGCCGTGGGGCTTGCCAGCGGAACCGACGCGGTGCGCTTTGCGCTCATCGCCGCGGGCGTGCAGCCGGGTGACGTCGTGGTCACCGTTCCCAATACTTTCATCGCGACTTCGGAAGCCATTTCTCAGGCTGGGGCGCGCCCGGACTTCGTCGATATCGACGAGCGCACCTATTGCATGGACCCGGAAAAGCTGGCCGAGTACTTCGAGCGGGAATGCTACCTCGAACGCGAGACCGGCAAGCCGTATCACCGCAAGTATCGCGCCCCGGTCACGGCGGTCGTGCCCGTTCACCTTTATGGTCAGACGGCCGACATGGAACCCATCTTCGATTTGGCCCAGCGCTACAATCTGATCGTTGTGGAAGACGCCTGCCAGGCCCATGGCGCCCGCTGCTTTTCGAAGCGGGAAAATCGCTGGCGCATGGCCGGGTCCATGGGAGCTGCGGCGGCCTTCAGCTTTTATCCCGGCAAGAATCTCGGGGCCTGCGGTGAGGGTGGAGCGGCCACCACGAATGACGACGAAATCGCCATGAAAATGCGCATGCTGCGCGATCACGGTCAGTCCAGAAAGTATTATCACGACATCGAGGGATACAACGGGCGTCTCGATTCCATTCAGGCCGGCATTCTGAGTGTGAAGCTGCGGCGGCTGGCGGAATGGAATGAACAACGGCGGGCAGCGGCCCGGCGCTACGATCAGATGCTCGCGGCGGTCGAGGGCGTGACGGTTCCGTTTACGCCCGAAGGCTCGAATCCCATCTATCATTTGTACGTTGTTCGCGTGCCCGATCGCGCCGGTCTGCAGAAGTACCTTTCAGAGGAAAAGATCGACACCGGGATCCATTATCCGGTTCCTCTGCATCTGCAGAAGGCGTACGCTAACTATGGGTTCCGTCCGGGCGATTTCCCGGTGACCGAAAGGGTGGCCGATGAAATCCTCTCGCTGCCCATGTATCCTCAGATCACAGAGGAGCAGCAACACCGAGTCGTCGAGCACATCGCTAAGTTTGTTTCACCGAAGGCCAAAACCCAGCCGCACGGCCTCGAAGTGACCTCAGTCTGACGTTTCGCGATTGACAAAATCCGCTCGGAAAGAGAACACCTTATGATTCGCGGCGTTAGCGTCTTCGGCTTGGGATACGTGGGCTCCGTCACGGCGGCTTGTCTCGCTCATAAAGGCCTGCGCGTGATGTGCGTCGACGTGAATCCAACGAAAGTGCAGATGCTGGAGTCCGGGCGAAGCCCGATCGTGGAAGCGCGCGTGGACGAGCTCGTGGCGGAAAGCCGGAGCGCCTGCAGGCTCCACGCCACGACCGACGCCAGCGCAGCCGTTGCCGCCTCGGACGTCTCCTTTGTCTGCGTCGGAACACCGGGCTTGGCGAGCGGCAAGCAGGACCTCACCGACATCCAGAACGTCCTGCGTGAGATCGCTTGCGGAATAGCGCGGAAGAAATCGCCGCACGTGGTAGTGTTGCGCAGCACGATTTTGCCGGGCACCACGCAATCGTTGGCCGTTCCCTGTTTGGAAGAAGCCAGTGGTTTGAAAGCAGGCGTCGATTTCAGCGTGTGCTTCAACCCGGAATTCACCCGCGAAGGGACCGCCGTCGAGGATTTCCTTCGCCCTCCCTACACCATCATTGGCGCAGAAGAATCGCGCGGAAGGGAGCTGTTGCGCGAGATCTACGGCTGGATCGACAGCCCCATCATCGAAACTTCCGTGCGCGTGGCGGAGATGGCCAAATACCTCTCAAACGTCTTCCATGCGGTCAAAGTGAGTTTTGGCAATGAGATGGGCACGCTCTGCAAGCGGCTGGGAGTGGACACGGAAGAGGCCATGAAGATTTTCATGTCCGACAGCATCCTGAACATTTCGCCCAAGTATTTGTCCCCCGGATTTGCGTTCGGCGGTTCTTGTTTGCCCAAAGATCTGCGGGCGCTCACGTATCGTGCCAAAGAGTTGGACCTCAGTCTGCCCCTGCTTGAATCTGTGTTGCCCAGCAACCATAAACACATCGATCGCGCCGTGGACCTTGTTGTGGCCACCAAGAAAAACAAAATCGCGCTCCTGGGCTTGAGCTTCAAGTCGGGAACGGACGACCTGCGCGAAAGCCCCCAGGTGCAGCTGACCAAGAGGCTCTTGGGCGAAGGTTTCAATATCCGCATCTGGGATCCGGACGTCAGTCTCGGCCGCCTGGTGGGTTCGAACCAGCAGTTCATCCAGCAATATATTCCGCATATCGGCGCGCTGCTCGCGTCCGACTTGAACGATGTAGTTGCCGGAGCAGACGTTATCGTGATCGGGACGAAATCGTTCGACCGTGAGAAACTGCGTTCGTATCTGCGCCCGGAACACATCGTGATCGATCTCGTCAATCTCGACAAACCCAGCCGTCTAAACGGATCAACAACGTACGAGGGCATTTGCTGGTAGTGTCGCGAACGCGGCAAATCTTGCACGGAGGTGGACGTTGACTCAGGCGGTTCATGAAAGATCCCAAGGAGGAGAAGAATTGCGGGTCGAAATGTCTTCGGCCAGAAACGGCAAGAAGGCTTCCGGCAAGCCCGCCGTTTGCATTCTGCTCGAGAACTATCCGGCACCCTACGATCGGCGGGTGTGGCAGGAAGCCTGCGCGCTCCAGGCGGCAGGATATCGAGTTTCCATTATTTGCCCGAAACGCCATGGCCTCACGCGGAGCTATGAGGTTATCGACGGAGTTGAGATTTACCGCTACCCTGCAATCGAAGCAGAAACGATTCCCGGGTTTCTCGTCGAATATTCATGGGCACTGATCTGCCAGTTCGTTACCGCTCTGAGAGTTTTCATGCGCACGCGCTTTCGCGTTCTTCACGCTTGCAATCCTCCGGATACGCTCTTCGCCATTGGCGC
>JBJKQB010000282.1:0-6120 GCA_046705825.1 Candidatus Acidiferrales bacterium | reverse complement strand
GGCCGCTGATCCTCGGGGCCAATTCCAGTGGGCAGCGCGCCGCAGCAGAGCGGGCCGCCAATGGTCGGAACGGGATCGGCGGGATCGTAGACGAACTGGTCGTGCCTTTCGACGACGGGCCGCGTGGCGCTCAGCGTGCCGTCGCCGCGCAGGCTGTTGGCCTTGCCCTCCGAATGCAGGTAATAATGGGTGGTGACGGCGCGCGCCGGCGGCCAAGCGTCTTCGTCGCGCCACTCATTTTTGCCCATCACAAAAATTCGGACGGGCTTCTCGGCGGCCATCCCGTTGTCGATTCCCTTGAGCAGCCAGTCGTACCAGCGCAGCGTGATCGCGCCCAGATCGACCGGCAGCTTGGGCCCAAAATCCACCGCGCCCACTTTGGACGTATCCCAGCCGCCCGCGTGGCCGCCGACAAACACGATCAGGCGCTGGTTGCGGCGAGACTGTTCCGTCCCAGCTTGCGTTTTCAGCAGCGTGTAATTCCGCAGCGTGCCGCGCAGGAAGATGTCGTACCACGCGCCGGAGCTGTAGACGGGAACGTGGATGTTGGCGTAGTGCGCTTCGATGGACCACTGCTTCCAATAGCTGTCGTAATTCGGATGCGCCAGCCAGTCGCCAAAATAAGGAGCCAGGCCCGTTTGCGACACCGGCGAGAGCACCGGATACGACGTCAGCGGCAGGACTTTGGTTCCCTCCAGCGCATTCCCGCTCTCGTCGTCGCGCCGCTCGAGCGTGTTCATGGCCAACCCGGTGGTCCACGATTCGTTGAACCACTGCTCGAACGCACCGCCTTGATACGTCCAGCCATCGTGATAATTCGACGCGGTCACCGTGGGGAAAATGCCGGCAAGGTGAGGAGGCGTCGCGATGGCCGCCAGGTATTGCGTCGCGCCGACGTATGACCCGCCGTACATCCCCACTTTGCCGTCCGAATAGGGAAGCGATGCGGCCCACTCGACTGTGTCGTAGCCGTCCTGCGATTCGTATTTGAACGGATACCATGCGCCCTCCGAAGCGTACCGCCCGCGCGTATCCTGCGCGATCAGGACGTAGCCGCGCTCGGCTGCGGTCACGCCGAACGACATTTCGAACGTTTTGTTGTATGGCGTGCGCGTCAGCAGCACGGGATATTTTCCGGGCGCTTTGGGACGGTAAATGTCGGCGCGCAGGATCACGCCGTCGCGCATCGTGGCGGGCACGTTGTGCTCGATGATCACTTCGCCGTTCCCGGCGGTGGTCTGCTCGGCCGTGTGTGCCAGCGAAACGCCGAATATAACGGTGGCCAGAACCAGAATCGCTCGGGAGATGAACGCGAGCCTGTTCCCTCTCATGATTGCCGCCAAGATGCCCTCCTCGATGTCGTCGATTTCGACTTCTTTGCGAAAACTGCGTGCCTGGATTCTTGTTGACGCGGGTTGCTTCTATGGCGGGAGTCATACTAACAAAACAGGCGGCAGCGGCAGCGGACAATTTCTATCGGTCTCAATTCCGGGCGCTTTGAAACGCGGCAGCCGCACCATGCATGCGCACGATAGCGATTCGGCCAGAATGGCGGGCTTCGATTGGGCGGGGATGCGGACTACGCGGCTTTTTGCTTGATGCCGGAATTGATCTGAAGAAAACGGAGTACTTGTCCGCGCGAGAAAATCCCTTCCATTTTTCCGTCTGCGACCACGGCCAGCTCGCTCACGTTCTCGCGCCCCATCAGCTCGATGGCTTCGACCACCGGCATGTTGGGAGGCACCGAACGCACATGGCTCAGCGGAACCATGATGCTTTGCACGCTGGTCCGTTCCCACTCCTCGCGGCTCACTTTCTTCAGGTCCACCGGCGTCAGCAGGCCGGTCACTCGGTCATCCTGCTCGACGAAAAAGCACGGGCTGGAACTGTGCACCAGCCGTTCGTCCACGAACTCGCGCACGCTGAGATAGCCGGGAACCACGCCGCACTCCCGCTCCATCAGATCGCTCACGCTGTGACCCTGAAGACTCGTCATCACGCCCACTTGTGCCGCGCTGCTGCGCGCTCCCTCCAGCACGAACCAGCCGATCAGCGCGATCCACAACCCGCCGAAATTACCGCGCACGAAGAACCAGAACACGCCACCCACGATGAAGATCAAGGCCACGATCTGACCCACGCCCGCGGCTATGCGCGTCGAGCGCTCCGGGCTGCGGTCGATCCACCAGACGATCGCGCGCAGCACGCGCCCGCCGTCCAGCGGATAGCCTGGAATCATGTTGAAGATGGCCAGCGCGATGTTGATGTATCCCAGCCACAGCAGAACCGCAGCCACCGGGCTTCCCGGATTGACGCCGGGCGCCCAGCCTGCCGCCAGCGCCAGTCCCAGGCAGATGACTCCGATGACCGCGCTGGTGATCGGCCCGACGATGGCCATCCAGAACTCAGTGCCGGCGTTGGGCGATTCCGATTCGATCTGCGACACGCCGCCCAGGGCGAACAGCGTAATTGCGCGCACCTTCAGCCCGTGACTCTTGGCGAAGACCGAATGCGCCAGTTCATGCAGCAGCAAGCATACGAAAAACAGCACGGCGGTGACTGCTGCCGCCGACCATACCGCGGCATCGCTCCATCCCGGCTCTGTATGGCGGAAATAGGGCCCCAGCGACACGGCGATCAGTGCGGCGATAAGGAACCAGCTATAGTGCAGCCCGACTTCGATCCCGAGGATGCGTCCGAGTTTGATATGCGATCGCATTTGGCGAGTTCGCCGGTTCCCAACACGCAGGGGCGCTGGCCGATGCGCACCGAACTACTTTCTTGCCGCCCACGGGAGGACCCGCTGGCGCAAGAAAATTATCTCGCACCCGCCCAGAGCGCACAGCCGGGTCTTTCCTGTACGGGGGCGACTTCGCTGCGTGGCGCGAGCCGCCATTTTGCCCGTTTGGAATACAGTCGCGTCGGGTTCAGCCTGTATGTCCAGCGCGCAAAACGCGGGCGTCTGGCTTTTGGAGTGCCGGACGGCAAGGACGCGGCACGCCAGGCGCCGTGCCGGCTTGGAGCTTCTCTTTCGCAGAAAAAAAAGCGCGGGCGATTCGCCCGCGCTCCTTACCGAACTTCCGATTATGTTCGCTTATGATCCGGCCGCCCAGCGTTCGCGCGCAAGAAAGAGGATCCCCATTCCAGCGGCCAGCAAGAGCAGCGTGCCCGGTTCCGGGGTCGACGTAGGATCGCCATTATTGTCGTCGGTGTCCGCAACGTCGTTCGAAAATTTTCCTTCGAACAGCGACATGTGCAGCACGCGCCCGTTCCGAATTCCGTCGAATCTGCCGTCATGGTAGAGACCGAAATCCGCGTGCAGGGCCGCAGCCGGATTGGACCAACTCTGCATCGTTTCCGACTTGACCAGCAATCCTTCGTGTCCGCTATTCCTGATGCCATCCGCGAACGCCCCGGACACGGCCATCAGTAGAACCAGCGTAGCCACCGCCGCTGCCGAACCGAACAACCTTGTTGCCCCTCTCATGGAATCCTCCGCGAAAACTGAACCGGCTACACCCACAGGCCCAGATGCCACAACACGATACTTGCGCCAGGGCGGCGACTGCCATCGGAAAGCCCACGTACTCGGCCCCGGTATTTTCCTTAGGCAATTTATGTCGACGCTTCGCGTCACTGGCCGCCCAGTGTCATTCTTATATTGCTTGCGCTTATGCCGGTGGTTCCGCAGTGCTCGCGCGAGCCCATCCGCGCTGAAATTTCTGTTTTGCAGTAAACTTCCCCTGCGGCCCCGTAGCTCAATCGGATAGAGCACTTGGCTTCGAACCAAGGGGTTGGGGGTTCAAGTCCCTCCGGGGTCGCCAGTTCGAAAGGGTCCAGCCGAGCCAGTCTGCGCCCAAACACCCGCAGCGCCGCGCCAAAGCCGACGCATATCCCTCTCCCGCGACCTTGACAGGAAACAGCCGCTGGGCCAAGCTCAAATGCCTTGAGTCATTCGGAACAAGACGAGTGCGTCCGGACGCGGCTCCGTTCGCCCAGGGCCGGGGCAGAGCGCTTCGGTGCTGCCCTCCTGTTCCGAAACGAGGAGAGCCGGTCGCTCACCCCGGCCGTGGACCATGTCTGACGCTGCGAGAAAAGCTGTTTCGAAATTGAAGTTGCGTCGAGGCTTCGCCGATCGCTTGTTGTTGCCCGCTATTTTCGGGCTGACGACCCTTGTGGCCGTGCTGGCTGTCTGGCAGCTGCTCCTTGGCCATCGCAATGTCGAGATCCAGGCGGCCAGCGCGCAGCAAGCCTCCTTCATCCAGGCGAAGACAGAATCGGAACTGGAGGCCCGCACGGTGTCTCTCGAGCGCCTGGCCGCGCGCTGGACCACCCGAGCCCGCTCCACGCAGGCCATGGAATCCGATGCGGCCCTGGTCATGAGCGGCTATCCCGCTTATCGCTCCATCGAATGGGTTGACCCGTCGCTTCATCTCCTCTGGGCTATCTCCGGGTCAAAGCTGCCCTCGTCCGAGACCGCTGATTCGGCCGCGATTTCCGCTCTGCGCGTGGCATTGCAGAAAGATCCGAATCCCACGGCCACCATCCTGGTGCCGATCGTTGCTTTGCCACGCGACGCCCGCGGTTTTCTCGTTTGCGTTCCGGTCGACTCCAAGATTCTCAGCGGCTTCCTGGTCGGTGTGTTTGAGGACACAGGCCTGCTTTCCTCCACTCTTCGCGGCGTCGCGTCGGACTACTGGGTCACCGTTTACGATGGGAGCGCCAACATCTACGACCGCGGCTTGGCCGTTCCTCCGCCCGCCGAGCGCTACGTCGAGCAAGCCACTATCGGCTTCGGCGGCCTGAGCTGGCGCGCGGTCGTCTGGCCCAAGGCGGGCGCCGCTTCCTATGCTCGTTCTCCTCTTCCCATGCTGGTTTCCATCGGCGGGATTCTGATGTCTCTCACGCTCGCCTTTGCCGTCTACATGGCCGAGTCGGCAGGCCTGCACGTCAAAGAGCTGGCCAAAGCCAATCGCGAACTGGAAAAGCAGATTGCCGGCCGCGAGCAGGCCGAGGAAGCCCTGCGGCACGCCCAAAAAATGGAAGCCATCGGGCGCCTCGCCGGTGGTGTGGCTCATGACTTCAACAACCTGCTCATGGTCATTCGCGGGCAAGCCGCGCTCTCGCAGAACAATCCGGGGCTTTCTTCCGCCGTGCGCCGCGAACTAGCCGAGATTGTCACCGCCGCGGACCGCGCCTCCTCGCTCACCAAAAAACTTCTGGCCCTGGGTCGCCGCCAGGTGCTTCAGCCGCGCGTGCTGGACCTGAACGACCTCGTCCATCACCTCTCGGAGATTCTGCCGCCCGTCCTGGGTGAGGACATCACCGTGCGCATGGAACTCGATCCCCAGCTCGGTCACGTGCGTGCCGACGCCGCGCAGTTCGAGCAGGTCATCATGAATCTGGTCTTCAATGCGCGCGATGCCATGCCCGAGGGTGGCCAGTTGACCATCCAAACTTCCAACGCCGAGCTCGGTTCGGACTCCTCCGCCCCGCGCCCCGGACTCTCGCCCGGCCCTTACGTCATTCTCGCCGTTCGCGACACTGGGCACGGCATGGACGAGCAAACCCGCTCCCACCTGTTCGAGCCTTTCTTCACCACCAAGGGCGCGGGCAAAGGCACGGGACTCGGTTTGGCCACCGTCTACGGCACCGTGGATCAGAGCGGCGGCTTCCTCTCCGTTTCATCTCAAATCGGCGAGGGCACCATCTGCGAATTATATCTGCCGCGCGTCGATGAGCCCGTCGTAGCGGTGGATACTCCCCGCCCGGTTGCGGCTCCCGTGGACGGGCAAGAGACCATTCTCGTCGTCGAGGATGACGACGCGGTCCGCCGCATGACACGCCAATACCTGCTCATCAAGGGCTACGAAGTGGTGGAAGTGCGCAGCGCCCCCGAGGCCATTCGCTGCATGGAATCCCGTGGCGACACAATCGATCTCGAGCTTACCGATGTGCTCATGCCCGGCATGAAGGGCGGGGAACTGGTCGAGCGCCTGCTCAAGCTGCGCGCCAACCTCAAAGTTCTTGACATCTCCGCGTACACCGAACGTGACGCCATCTATTTCGGCGTGCTCAGCCCTGGAATGGCCTTCATCGAAAAGCCCGACAGCCCCGACC
>JBJKQB010000281.1:0-3292 GCA_046705825.1 Candidatus Acidiferrales bacterium | reverse complement strand
GCCTGGAGGCAACCGTCACGCCTAACACGATGAGTACCGCAGCCGCCAGAAACGTGCCGATAGCCCCTATGTTGTTCAGCCATTTGCCGGTTCCCAAACCGACAACGTTAAGAATCACCAGCACCGTGAGCAGAGCGACCGAGGCTCCGATGGCGAACGTCTTACTGTCCGCCAGCGCGTGATGGCTGGGGCCCAAGACAAACACTGAGACGCCGACGAAGTACAGCATCACCGTCGGCACGTAGAGCATGTTGTTGGTCCAGTAACACCAGCCGGAAAGAAAGCCGTGGAAGTCGCCGAAGACCTCTTTGGCCCACAAATAAACGCCGCCTTCGCCGGGATAGCGATGCGCCAGCTCGATGACCGCAATGCCCTGCGGCCAGAAGAACAGCACCAGGGAGATCAACCAAAGCCAGATGGTAATGCCGCCATTCGCCGCGATGGACGGCACCACGTTCAGGTTAAAGACGGCCACGACAAACAGCAGGACGAGGTCCCAGCGTCCGAGGACGCGTTTCAGGTGAGGCGCGTTCGTCTGCTGAACGTCCGTTGGCAAAAATCTGGCTCCAGATCTACCTCTGTGCTCTCCTGTGCCCTCTGTGGTTGTGCTTTAAGCCGCGAAAACCACAAAGGACTCAGAGAGGCTCAATGCGTCGCGACTGCCGTCCGCTCCTGCTGGGCCGCGGCCAGCGCCGGCGCCAGGTCGGCAAACGCCGCCAGGTGCTGGTCGATGTCCGCTTCCGTGTGCTGCACGGAAATCGTCCACTGCTCATCCCACCAGTACGGCTGCGCCATCACTCCGCGGTTCACCATGCCAAACCAGTAGTGGCGCCAAAGGTCCGTGTCGATCGCCGTCCAGTCGCGGTAGTTGCGAATCTCTTTCGGGAAGAGCATCAGCGCGCCGTTGGCCCCGGCGCTGGCGACGTAAGCTTGCAGCCCGCTCTTCGCAACGATCTGCCGGTAGCCATCGGTCTGTTTCGTGCTCAGCTTTTCCACGTGAGCGTAGTTCTCGCGAGTAAGCACGTCGTGGAACGTCGCCAGCCCCGCCGTCATGGAAACCGGATTCGTGTTGTACGTGCCGCCGTGAAATACTTTGTGCTGGGAAATGAGGTCCATCGCTTCCCTGCTGGCGCCGAAGGCGGCGAGCGGAAAGCCCCCGCCGATCGACTTGGCCAGACAGACCATGTCGGGCGTGACGCCGAAATATTCGGAGGCGCCGCCCCAGCCCAGTTTGGCTCCGGTTTTCACTTCGTCAAAAACCAGCAAAGCGCCGTTCTTCTTGGTGACCTCACGCAGGCCTTCGAGGAAGCCAGGTTGCGGGAAACACAGACCGACGTTCATCAGGTTCGGCTCCAGAATCACCGCCGCGATTCCCCCGGGGTTCTGCTTGAAGCGCAATTCCACCGTGGCCAGGTCGTTGAAGGTGGCGATCGGGACGTTGGCCAGGCTGGCCTTGGGCACGCCCAGTCCGCCGGTAACCGAGTTCGGCGCGTTGACGTCGCCGAACTCCGGCGCGTGCGGCTTCACGCTGACCAGAGCCGAATCGTGCAGTCCGTGGTATGCGCCTTCGAACTTGATGATCTTGTCGCGGCCGGTGGCGGCCGGCGCCAAGCGAATGGCGTGCATGGTAGCTTCGGTTCCGGAGGAGCCGAACCGCACCATCTCCACCGGAAAGCGCTGGCAGATTTCCTCCGCAAGCTGCCATTCCATGTCGTGCGGCATGCCGAACATGGTGCCCGTGCTCAGCCGCTTCTCCACCGCTTTCATGACGGCAGGATGACAATGCCCTGCCATCAGCGCGCCGAAGCACAGGTTGTGATCGATGTAATCGTTTCCATCGAGATCGCGGAAATGCGAGCCGCTCCCTTCCTTCACGAAGATGGGATAAGGATCGTAGGCCCGGTAGTTGCTCGCGACGCCAAGCGGAATCCGCTTCAGGTTGCGCTTATGCGATTCGGCGGACTTCGGCGTCCGCCGCTCGAAGGTCTCCAGTTCTTTTTGCAGGGCAGTGTACATCAGGTCTCCAAAAGGACTCAGGCCGGGTTTCCAGACGGCCATTAGACTAGCCCAGGCCGGCGGCATAGCCGGCCCAGGATCCCAACTAGAAGAAGAACTTTAACGCGAATTGTACCAATCGCGGGTCGCGAGTCTGCGTAACCTGGCCAAACTGCGCACCATCGGAGGTGCTGCCATCCGGGTTGAAGAACTGAGTGTGGTTGAAGATGTTAAAGAACTCCGCGCGGAAATCGAGGTGCCGGGATTCCGACAGAGGGAACGTCTTGAGGATGGCTAAATCGGTGTTGCTGATGTGCGGCCCACAGCAGATAGTACGGGGTGCGGTACCGAGAGTGCCAAACAGAGACGGGTCGTAGCATCCGAAAACTGCGCCCGCGCTGCAAGGAGCCGCCGAGTTATCGGAAGCGTTCTCCGTGAAGCTGTTGGGATCGAAGAAATAGTTGCCGTTCGACTGCGGCTTCTGCGTGTGGAACGGGGCGATCTGCGCGGGCTCGCCTGGCAGCTCAAAGTCGAAGCTGTACATCAGTTCGTTGTCTGCCAAGGAAGTGATGCGGATGGGGAATCCGGTCTGGAACGTCGTGATGCCGGAAATCGCCCAGCCATTCAGGACCTTGCCCGTCGCGCCGCTGAACTTGTGGATGGGCAGCTCATAGTAATAGCTAAGGACGAAGCGGTGGCGAGCGTCGAACTCCGAGAGCGAGCGGCTGATGCGCGGGTTAATCGGATTCAGAATTCCCTCAAAGCTCGAGGCATCGTCGAAGGATTTGCTGAAAGTGTAGGCGGCAGTAAATTGCAGGCCATTGCCGAAACGCTTATCCAAAGAAGCCTGCAGCGAGTTATAGGCGGAATTGGCGATTGTATCCTGAGCAAAAATACTGCTGAACACAGGAATCCCGTCCGGCGGGCAACCATTTCCGGTCTGGGGGTCGCACTGGGGCGACGAATAGCGGCGCAGACCCACCAGTGTAATGTCGTTCTGAAGCACGGTGTTTGCCGGAATCGTGGTTGGGCCAGTCGGTCCGTATGGCAGATATAAACCGTTCGGTCCGGTGACCGATCCAGCGGGAATGAAAAAGGAGCTATCCGCCGAGTACTGCGCGCAGGTATCCGCGCCGAGAATGTCGTTGATATCGAGACAGGTCTGGGGATTGCCGTAGTTGATATCGTGGGTCGCCAGCAGACGATGCCCCTGCGATCCCACATAGCCGATCTCGAATTTCATGTCTTTCGTGAGCTGGCGTTGGATGGTGAGGTTGTACTGCGCCGAATACTGGCT
>JBJKQB010000280.1:0-5411 GCA_046705825.1 Candidatus Acidiferrales bacterium | reverse complement strand
GATTCTAGCCCGTATAGGACGCTTTTTGACCTGTCCTTCGGTACAGGTCCTCTGGCCGTTAACTCCCTGTATCCAAAGGAGAAACACGCCAAACGGCGGCACATCAAGAAGCGTTCCTGAGATCGGTGTGGCGCGTCTTCGCCCGTTTCAGGGCTTGCCCCCGCACGCTTGACTCTGGACCCTCCTCTAGGGTGTAGCATCGGTTTGTAAATCAGTTTGAGGAGTGGTTTCATGAACGCACCAACAAAAGTAGCCGAAGCGTGCTGCACAACTCCATCGGCCATGCGTTTCTGGCTGGAGATATTTTTCGCCGCGCTCGCGCCTCTGATCGTCATCGCAGTCTTCTGGCACCCGCTTTCCGCTGCGGCAGGAGCATTTGCCGCCGGGATCGCCTGCCTCGCAAACTGGCTCAAGAATCGGACCTATCACTGCGGCATTTCCGGCCCGATCCTCCTTGCGGCTGGCGCCGTCCTGCTGGTGGCTGCAATGAAGCTGATTGACGTCGACCCGGCCATCGTGTGGGCGATCGCCGCAGTCGGCGTCCTCGTGTCGCTGTTCCTGGAATGGCGCTACGCCAAACGCCCCAGCCGCACTACGGCATGAGTCACCTGTCCAATACGACGGCCAACTCTACTTGCTCTTATCGTCCCGATCCCGCGTCGTCGGGAGAACGCGCTCAGGGTGCCTCACTGTCATCCTTGAGCGCAGCGAAGGATCTCTTTTGTTTGCCGTTCGATCGACCATCCCGCTGCGAAACCGAGCCACCTCACACCGGAACATTTCTC
Source organism: Candidatus Acidiferrales bacterium (assembly GCA_046705825.1). Classification (GTDB taxonomy): domain Bacteria; phylum Acidobacteriota; class Terriglobia; order Acidiferrales; family UBA7541; genus Palsa-295. The sequence continues at coordinate 4,626 of JBJKQB010000280.1, read as the reverse complement.
CCATCCGGCCCGGCACGCGCTTGTAATTTTGTGGCCGGAAGGTGACACTTTTAGGGGCCATCATCCGTTTATATCCTTGTAGGGGCTCGGTGGGCTCATGGGAGCGCGGTGGACTCCAAATTCCAATTCTTGACCGGGGCGCGCCAGACCAGTGTCGCGCTGAAGGAAACGCTGCGCCTGGCCCTGGACACCCTGCGCTCGCACAAGCTGCGCACCTTCCTCACTCTGCTCGGCGTGATCCTGGCCGTCACCACGCTGGTCTCGGTGATGTCCATCCTGAATGGCTTGAATCTCTATGTGGCCACGAAGATCGCCAATATGGGCGCCAACGCCTTCATCCTCGACCGCTTCGGCATCATCACCAACGCCCAGGAGTGGTACGACGCGCACAAACGCCCGCCCATCATGCCCAGCGACCTGAAGGCTCTGCAGGACGAGATGACCCTGGCTTCCGCCGTGGTGGGCGAGCAGCAAACTGTCGCCGACGTCCGCTACAACGGCCATCTCATGCAAGACGTCAATATTGTGGGCGCCTCGCCCTTCTTCGCTCCCCTCGAAGCAATCGATGTTTCCAGCGGGCGCTTGCTCACCGAGGCGGATGAGCTTCATCGCTCGCCCGTGTGCATCATCGGACAGGACGTCTACAAAAAATACTTCGCCGGCGCCGATGCGATCGGCAAAACCATTCGCCCCGGACAGAGCGAGTACGAAATTGTAGGCGTGGCCAAGACCTTGGGAACCGTCCTGGGCCAGTCCCGCGACAATTTCATCCTGATTCCCCTCAGCACCTACCGCACGGAATGGCTAAGGCCCGACGACTCCATCATGGTCTTCATCCAGGCCCGCAATCCCAACTGGATGCCCGCCGCCGAGGATGAAGCGCGCGTCATCCTGCGCACGCGCCATCATCTGAAATACGACGCCAAGGATGACTTCGGCATCATCGAGCCCAGCTCCCTGATGAGCCTCTGGAAGGAACTCACCGGAAACATTTTCGCCATCGCCGTGTGGGTCACTTCCGTCTTTCTGGTGGTGGGCGGGATCGTGATCATGAATATCATGCTCGCCAGCGTCACCGAACGCACCCGCGAGATCGGAGTGCGCAAAGCGCTGGGCGCGCGCCGCCGCCACATCATCATGCAATTCCTGGTTGAATCTTCGCTGCTGGCGGCCAGCGGAGGCGCCATCGGCGTCATGGCGGCTTTGGCCATCGCCTATCTCGTGCGCGCCATCAGCCCGGTGCCCATTTCGACGCCCTTGTTCGTCATCATCATCGCCCTCGCGCTTTCGACCGCTGTGGGCCTTTTCTTCGGCATCTATCCGGCCGTGCGCGCTTCGCGCCTCAATCCCATCGAAGCGCTGCGCGCGGAGAACTGACACATGGCCGTGCGCCAGGACTATCGCGAAAACCTCCGGCTGGCCATGGACACGCTGCGCTCGCACAAGCTGCGCAGCTTCCTCGCCATTCTTGGCGTGATGATCGGCGTCGCCCTGATCATTCTGGTGGTCGGCCTGATTCAAGGCTTCCGCACCACGGTGCAAGACATGATCGAAGCCGAAGGCGTCGACACCGCCTGGATCACACGCTTCGATCAGGGGCCGCACATCGGCCGCCGCCCGGAAGCGGAGCGCTTGCGCAAGAAGCTGACCCTGGACGAAGGCCTGGAGATTCAGCGGCTCTGCCCCGACATCAAGCTGACCGCCATTTCCGTCTTTCAGTGGACCCAGGAGCACGACGTCCGCTACGGCAAAAACGTCGTCCTCGGCGGAGACTTTTGGGGCACCTTTCCCGCCTACCTGCAGGTGAATGCCAACGCCACTCTCAAGGCGGGACGCTTTTTCACCGAAGAGGAGAACGACCACCGCGAAAACGTCGTGGTCCTTGGCCAGGACGCCGCCACCGCGCTCTTTCCCACCGCCGAGGACGCCCTCGGCAGGGATGTGCTGGTCGACGGCTCGACCTTCCGCGTCATCGGCGTTTTCGACCGCCCGGTCGAAGGCTTTGAGACCAATCAGGACGACCGCCGCGTCGTCATCCCCTATTACACGTTCATGAAGCTCTACTCCGGCCAGCAGGAGGTCGCTTTCCAGATTCTGGCCTTTCCCGGCCGCTTGGATCAGGCGGTCGACGAAGCACGCGGCGTGCTCCGGCGCATGCGCCGCGTTCCCTACGACAAGCCCGACGACTTCTCCATCCAAACGCAGGTGGAAGCCGCGCAGAATTTCAACGAAATCATCGGCGGCGTCGCCCTGGTCATCGTGGTGCTCAGTTCCATCGGCCTGCTGATCGGCGGCATGGGCGTGATGAACATCATGCTGGTGTCGGTCACCGAGCGCACGCGCGAAATCGGCGTGCGCAAGGCTATTGGCGCGCGCCGCAGCGACATCACCTGGCAATTCCTGTTCGAGGCCATGACCTTGACCGGCAGCGGCGGGATCATCGGCATCCTGCTGGGCAGCGCCGTCGTCCTGCTCATTCCTTTGGTCACTTCGATGAAGGCGGTCATCCCGCTGTGGGCCGTCATCGTGGGCTTCTCCGTTTCCGTCAGCATCGGCCTCATCTTCGGCGTGTGGCCCGCCACCAAAGCCGCCAAACTCGACCCCGTCGAAGCCCTCCGCTACGAATAGCGCGCCCCTTCCCCTTGCGGTTTCCATTTTCTCTTTTCCGCTCTCCGTTTTCCTTGACATGTACGGCTAATCGCCGTACTATCGACGCAACGGAAGGAAATGACACGAATGGCAAAACCCGCTCGCCGCCCTCTGAAAGCCGGCCGTCTGGAGGCCCGCGTCACTCCCCAGCAGAAGCAATTGATCGCGCGCGCCGCGGCCCTGCGCGGTTCTTCGGTCACCGACTTCATCGTGGCCAGCGCTCAGGAGGCAGCCGCGGAGACCATCAAAGACTTCGAGATTCTCTCCCTTCAGGGCGAAGCCCGTAAACTTTTCGTGAATGCGGTGCTGCATCCTCGAACCCCCAACGAGGCTGCCCGCAAAGCCGCTCGCCGCTACAGGGAACGAATCGGACGTTGATTGACGCCCCCGATTGACACGCCGCATTTTCTCGTTGAGCCGCTCGGCCCAAAACACGATCGCGCGGCCTTCTCCTGTGGCCTCGAACCCCTGGACGCCTACCTCCACAATCAGGCGGGCCAGGACTTCAAGAAGCGCGCCGCCGTTCCCTTCGTAATCACCCCGGATGGAAAAACGGTCGCCGGTTATTACACCCTGTCACAGTACGCCGTACAGTTGGACGCGATGCCCTCCGAGCTTGCCAGGAAATGGCCCAAATACCCGGTCGTCCCCGCAACCCTTCTCGGACGCCTGGCCGTCAGCACGCAATTTCGAGGACGCGGGCTTGGCGCCCTGCTCTTGATGGACGCGCTTTACCGCGCTCTTCGACACAGCAAGGAACTGGCCTCGGCTGGCGTGGTCGTGGATGCCAAGGATGCTGCCGCCTCCGCGTTCTACATCAAATATGGCTTCCTGCAGCTGCCCAAAGTCGAGCGCCGGCTGTTTCTCCCCATGGGAACCGTGGAGCAGCTCTTTCGATAGGAGGGCGGGGTTTCAACCCCGCCGTAAGCGGCTCACCCCTTCCGGGGTTTCAACCCCTGAAGCCTGCATGACGATTCCGCAAACTCACAACTCGCCCTGCACCTGCCGACCAATCTCCGCCGAAGCCCTGCGCTACGAGTAGCGCCTCGGTTTCCGATTTGTGATTAGTGCTGGTCTGATTGACCTCCTCCTTGTGCGTTCCGAAACATGTCAAAAGTGTATCTATCAAAATTTTGTGATCTGGCTGATTCTGCGGAAGTTAACCCCGACTTTTCTTCGTCATGTGTATCTATGAAAAGTGCAGTGGGGAGCGAGCACGTAACAGCGCGATGTTACGTTGAAATCTGTGCCCATCAAATTTTCAACATTCGTTGACGCTGCTGGAGTTACGGCGTTTTTTGATGGGCAGGCGTGCCCATCAGCCAAGGTGGTTTGAGAGCAGTGGCGAGTGGCGAGTGAGGAGTGGCGAGAGAGGGCGATTTTGTGACGATTGATTTTGGCGAAGTGGTTGATCCGGTGCGGCTTGGACAAATTATTTCTCAACGCGTGTGACGATTGATGTGGAGGGAGGCTCGGGGCTCCTTTTTGTGTGGCGGTTGCCGTGTTGTCGATTGTGGCGGCCATAAAAACAAGCGACTATAGCACATAGCTTGTATTTTGTCAATAGTAAACATGGTTCCAGTACTCAGATTTTCAGGGGGGGGGCACCCCTTTCCAGACTACGCAAGAGCTGTGGCACCATGGGGTTAAAGCGGGCCGTGGACGAGGTGTTGTGCGGCGCGTCAGCGGTGGCTTCGCCCATTGAATGCGCCGATCTGAAAGATGGAGCAGAAAGCTATTCAGGCTGATACCAAATCACGACCCCGTGCTTATATTCGCGGTGCTCTTTGTACAGAATCATGTGACTCGGGAATCGCGTAGCTTGCCAGCCTGGCAGCTGCTTCGTCACGCGAGACAATAGTTGCGCGGCAGATAGTCCCGCCTTTGGAATATTCACCACGCCTCTGTCGTAGTCTTTGTGCTTTGTATCGTACCGAAGCAAGTAGGGCAATCCCTTTTTCAAGCTGGCAAGAAGCT
>JBJKQB010000279.1:0-19008 GCA_046705825.1 Candidatus Acidiferrales bacterium | reverse complement strand
TGTGGCGGTTTCTGCGTTGTTGGCGCTGGTCGCGCTGGCGGCGTGCTGGATTCCGGCGCGGCGGGCGATGAGGGTCGATCCGATGACCGCGCTGCGGCATGAATAAGGCAGTGGCGAGTGACGAGTGGTTAGTGGTTAGAAAAGGCGAGATGCGCGATCGCCCAGGGGAAGCGAATCTAAGCCCTCAAGCCGATTTGACTTAGCCCCCACGGAAGAGAAAGCAGATCCCTCACCCCCATTCCCGCAGAAAACGCGGGACTGGGTTCGGGATGACAGCGAGGCGGTGTCCATGCTCGCGCGGCGCGGAACTGGGTTCCCTTCGCGAGGCTCAGGGCACATTCGCTGCGCGCAGTGCAAGCAAGAGGCGAGTGGCTAGAAAAGGCGCTGCATTCCTAGACGGGGGCGGCAAGCAGCGCGCCTACCGCACGTGAAACCAATTTGCTTGTCGGCGCACCTAAATTTAGTATTAAAATTTCAGATTCTACGGTTCTCAGGAATACCTGAAGGGACGGACAGGCGTGTCTTCTACCGGAACGGAACTGCGCCCCATTGCGGCCGACGAGCAACACGGCTCGGCCGCGCACGTTTTGCGCGATCCATGGTACTGGTTCGTGTACGGCGGGATTCTGGCGGGCATCGCCATCCTGATCCATGCGCACATTCATGGTGTGTTCATGCGACCGCTGGTGATAGCGGCCGAGCACCACCACTGGGCGCGTTTCCTGATTTTTCCGAGCATTCTTTGGGTGGTGATGGGGACGCTGCTGCTGGTGTTTCGCACGCTGGTGTGGATGGCCTACCACCCGTTTCCTTCCGCCGCCTATGACACATCGCCGCCGCTGACCGTGATCATACCGGCGTACAACGAAGGGGCCATGGTGCTGAAGTCGATCGAGTCGGTGGTGAACGCGGCGTATCCGCACGACCGGCTGGAAATTTTCGTAGTGGACGACGGCAGCCGGGACGATACGTGGAAGTACATCGAGCAGGCCGCGGCGCGCTGGCCGGAACTCGTTCGTCCCGTGCGGTTCGTCAAGAACCAGGGCAAGCGTGCGGCGCTGGCGGCGGGATTCAAAGCGGCGCGCGGGGAAGTGATCGTCACCATCGATTCCGACAGCGCGCTGGAGCGGCACGCGCTGCTGGCGATTGCCGGGCCGTTCCGCAATCCACGAGTGGGCGCGGTGGCGGGAAAAGTGGGCGCGTACAACCGGCACCAGGGCTTGCTGCCGCGCATGCTGCACGTGCGCTACATTCTTTCGTTCGACGTGCTGCGGGCGGTGGAGTCGTCGTACGAGACGGTGTACTGCTGCCCCGGCGCGCTGACCGCGTACCGCGCGAGCGTGGTGCACGAAGTGCTGGGGGAATGGCTGAAGCAAACGTTTCTGGGAGCGCAGTGCACGTACGGGGAGGACCGCGCGCTGACGAACTGGATACTGTCGCGCGGGTATTCCACGGTGTACCAGCGGTCGGCGGTGGTCAACACGATGGTGCCCACGAAGTACGCGAGCATGTGCAAGATGTTCTTGCGCTGGGACCGCAGCTACGTGCGCGAGGAAATCCGCTTCATGGGGATCGTGTGGAAGCGGCCGCCGTTGTACGCGTCACTGGCCATCTGGGACCGTTTCGTGACCAACCTGCGTTATCCGGTGGGGTACGCGAGCCTGGCGCTGCTGGGCGTGCTGACCTGGGAACATCCCTTGATGCTGCCGCGGTTCCTGGCGGCGATGGGAATGGTGGGGCTGTTCTATTCGCTGTATTACCTGCGCAGCGAGCGCTCCGTCGATTTCCTGTTCGGGATTCTGTTCAGCTACTTCTCGTTTTTCACCATGTTCTGGATTTTCCCCTACGCGGTATTCACCGTGCGCGCGCGTTCCTGGCTGACGCGCTAGTGTCCTGAATCAGCGATTCTGCGAAGGAACCCGGCGTTGCTTCAGGGGCTGAAGCCCCTTGATTTCAGGCCGCTTACTGTCGGAGCCAAAGCCTGCCTGTCGGCAGACAGGCTCCGACCCGCTGAAAAAAACATGCCACGAATTTCTGACTCAGGACGCTGGCTCTTCGCCAAGCACGAAAGAGATGAAAGCGGCTTTGAGGCTATGTGATGCTATAATGTATCACATGAGGAAGGCGAGCGTGCGCGACCTGAGATACCGTTTCCCTGAAGTGGAGGAACTTCTGCGTGAAGGAAGCGAAATCCAGATCACGAAGCGCAAGCGCGTGATTGCGCGGCTGCTGCCGGCTGAGCGCCCGGAGTCCGGTGAACGCCCGGACTTTCTTGCGCGCCTGCGCAAGCTCTATCGAAAGGGGCCGGTGAAAGTGAGCGGCGCTGAGCGGGTGAGAGAAGAGCGAGACCGCTATTGAGCGCTTACGCGGATACCAGTTTTGTCGTCTCCCTGTACGTGCTGGACGCCAACTCGGCAGACGCTGCCGCACGGATGAAGAACGCCAGATTACCTGTTCTGCTTACACCGCTTGGCGAAATGGAATTCACGAACGCGATTTCTCTGCGAAGGTTCCGCCGCGAGATCACCGGAGCGGAAGCGAAGGGGGCGTACTCTCTGTTCGCAAAAGACGTGGAAACCAATGTTTTCGCCATCGCGCCGCTTCCGCGGATGCTGTTCGAACGAGCGAAGAGACTTGCGCGCGCGCGAACACCGCATTTGGGCACGCGCACGATGGACGTTCTGCACGTGACAGCGGCTCTGCTGCTGCGCGCAGACGCGCTCTACACCTTCGATCGCAATCAAGGACGGCTAGCCAAAGCGGAGGGACTCCCGTTACTGTGAAACTCGCGCACGGATTACGCTGCTTCGCGTTGCCTGGGTCAGGACTTGGAGGGAGATCCGGCGCCGACGGGTTCGGGTGCGTGCTGCGAGGCGGCGGATTCGGGAGCGGGGGCTTCCCAGTCGCACTTCTCGTTGAGGCAGGCGCGGATATTGCCCAGCTTATTGCGCTTCTCGACGATGAAGGGGGCGCCGCATTTGGGGCAGGGCTCGTTGATGGGCTGATGCGGGGTGGTGAAATCGCAGTCGGGATAGCGGCTGCAGCCGTAGAAGACGCGCGCGCGGCCGCGGCCTTTGCCGCCTGATCCGCGGCGGACGAATTCGCCTTCACCGCATTTCGGGCACTTGATACCGAGGGTGATTGGGCGAGTGTACTTGCACTTCGGATAATTCGAGCAGCCGATGAATTCGCCGTAGCGGCCGTGACGTTTGAGCAGTTCGCCGGCATCTTCGGGGCACTTCTCGCCGATGGGCACATCAGGCTGGCGCGGGATGCGCGTGCCTTCGACCAGGCGGCGCGTGGTCTTGCATTCGGGATAGCCGCTGCAGGCCAGGAAAGCGCCGAAGCGCCCGCGCTTGAGATTCATTTCGCGGCCGCAATTTTCGCAGTACTCGGTCTTGTCTTCGGACTCGTCGGCCAGCTCCGGCGCGAGGTCCTGGATGAAGTCGCAATCGGGATAGCGCGAGCAACCGAGGAAGAAACCGTGGCGGCTGATGCGCTCGAGGAGTTCGCCCTGGCCGCACTTCTCGCATTTCCTGCCCGTGGGGATGCCGATTTTGTAAGAGACCATTTCCTCGTCGGCTTTGGCCAGATCGACGATGAACTTCTCCCAGAATTCGCGGACGGAAACGCGCCAGGGCAGCTTGCCTTCTTCGATTTCGTCGAGTTCCTCTTCCAGGCGCGCGGTGAAGGTGACGTCGAAAACGTCGTCAAAAGCTTTCACCAGAAGGCCGCTGACGCGCTCGCCCAGCATGGTGGGGGTGAAGCGGCCCTGATGCTTGTTGACGTACTCGCGCTCGACGATGGTCGAAATGATGGAGGCGTAGGTAGAGGGCCGGCCAATCCCTTTCTCTTCCAGATCCTTGACCAGCGTCGCTTCCGTGTAGCGCGGGGGCGGCTCGGTGAAATGCTGTTCGGGACGAATCTGATCGAGGCGCAGGGCCTGGCCCTGAGCGACGCGGGGAAGCGCGCGGCCTTCGCCCTCCTCGCCGCTTTCTTCGTCGTCGCGAACGGCGGCGCCAGCGACCGCCGATTGGTAGACATGCAAGTAGCCGTCAAATTTCTGCACGGAGCCCGAGGCGCGGAAGGTGTAATCGCCCACCGAAATGTCGATGGTGGTCTGATCCAAAATGGCGGGCAGCATCTGCGAGGCCACGAAGCGCTGCCAGATCAGCTGGTAGAGCTTGAAAAGATTTTCGTCCAGATATTTGCGCACGCTTTCGGGGGTGCGCGAAACGTCGGTGGGACGAATGGCCTCGTGGGCCTCCTGGGCGTCCTTCTTGGACTTGTAGTAATTCGGCTTTTCGGGCAGGTATTCGCTGCCAAAAGCCTGCGGGATGAGTTCGCGCACCTGAGCGATGGCGTCGCTCGAAACGTTGACCGAATCGGTGCGCATGTAGGTGATCAGGGCGACGGAGCCTTCCTCACCGAGGTCGACGCCTTCATAGAGGCGCTGGGCCAGGGCCATGGTGCGCTTGGCGGTGAAGCGCAGGCGATTATAGGCGGCCTGCTGCAGCTTGGAAGTGGTGAAGGGCGGCGGGGGATTGCGCTTCTTTTCCTTCTGCGCGATTTCGGCGACCACCCATTTTTCGTTGCGGACAGCGGCGACGACCTTGTCGGCGGCCTGCTGGCTGGAAACCTCGATGTCCTCGCCTTTGAACTTGCTGAGCCTGGCTTCGAAGAAGGGTGGGGCGCCGGCGTCGAGCATGGCGTGGATGGTCCAGTATTCCTTGGGGACGAAGGCGCGGATTTCCTGCTCGCGCTCGACGATCAGGCGGAGCGCAACGGTCTGCACGCGCCCGGCGGAAAGGCCGCGGCGCACTTTGTTCCACAGGAGCGGAGAAATTTTGTAGCCCACGATGCGGTCGAGCACGCGGCGGGCCTGCTGCGCGTCCACCAAGTTGGAATCGACCTGGCGGGGCTTTTCGAAGGCGGCGCGAATGGCTTTGGGCGTAATTTCGTTGAAGCTGACGCGAAAGATCTTTTTGGAATCGATGGGCGGGATGCTGACTTCGTCGCGGCTCTTCTTGCCCTTGGCCTTCGGCTTCTCTTCTTCTTTTTCCGCGGGCTTGGCGTTGCCATTCTGGCCGTTGGAAACTTCATCTTCGGTGAAGCGGGCCGGCTTGGACAGCACCATGGCCAGGTGATGCGAGATGGCTTCGCCCTCGCGATCGGGGTCGGCCGCGAGATAGACCGCTTCCGCGGAACTGGCCGACTTGCGCAGGTCGTTCACGACCTTGCCCTTGCCGGGAATAATCAGCAGGGTAGGCTCGAAGATTTTCGGATCGTCGAGGCTGACGGGATTCTTGGGAGTTTTGTCGGCGGCTTTGCCGTTCTTCTTGCTTTTGGCGCGTTTTCTCTTCCTGGGCGGCTCTTCAGGCAGACGAATGCCGATGGTCTTCTTGGGCAGGTCCATCACGTGGCCGATGGAGGCTTTGACCGTATAGTCGCGGCCCAAGTATTTGTTAATGGTTTTCGCCTTGGCCGGCGATTCGACGATGACGAGCGACTTCGCCATTCTTCCTTTGATTCTCCAGAAACCATTCAGGCCGCAAGAAAGCTGCAGCCGCCTGGCGGCTCCCTCTTAACAGGGACTTCCCATCCTACCGAAGAAAGAGCCGGAAAAGGCGCAACTCCTTTTTGCTGAGACGCCAAAAGACCAACGGCGTCAGGCCGGAGCCGGTTTTTCGCCTTTGGCCAAGCCAGGAATCGGCCGCGGATCGGGGCGCAGCGTCAGCGGTTCCTTACTGGGCACGGGCGGAGCCGGCGGCGTGGGCGGCGAGGGCTTCTCGGGGAGCGGCTTGCCTTCAATGAGGAGCTTGAGTTCGGTGGCGTCGAGCACCTCGCGATCGAGCAGAGCCTGAGCGACCCGCTCGAGGGCGTCGCGATAGGTCTCCAGAATATTGCGGGCACGCGCGTAGGAGGTGTTCACGATGCTGTGCACTTCACCGTCGATCTTGATGGCCGTATCTTCGGAATAATCGCGGTGCTGGGCGATTTCGCGGCCGAGGAAGATAGCCTCTTCCTTCTTGCCGAAGGTCAGCGGGCCGAGCGGGCTCATGCCCCACTCGCAAACCATCTGGCGGGCGATTTCCGTGGCGCGCTCGATATCGTTCCCCGCGCCGGTGGTGATGTGGTTCAAGAACAACTCTTCGGCGGCGCGCCCACCCATCAGCACGGCGAGCTGAGATTCGAGGAATTCCTTGGTGTAGGTGTGCTTGTCGTCGATGGGCAGCTGCATGGTGACGCCCAGAGCCATGCCGCGGGGGATAATGGTCACCTTGTGCAGGGGATCGGCGCCTGGAGTCATGGCGGCGACGAGGGCGTGTCCGCCTTCGTGATAGGCCGTGTTGCGCTTCTCCTCGTCGGACAGGATCATGGACTTGCGCTCGACGCCCATGAGGACCTTATCCTTGGACATCTCGAAGTCAGCCATGAACACGAGTTTGCGATTCTGGCGCGCGGCCCAGAGCGCGGACTCATTCACCAGATTGGCCAAATCGGCGCCCGAGAATCCGGGAGTGCCGCGAGCGATGACAGAGAGATCTACGTCATCGGCAATGGGCACCTTGCGCGTATGCACGCGCAGAATTTCTTCGCGCCCTTTTACGTCGGGGCGCGGAACCACCACGCGTCGGTCGAAGCGCCCGGGCCGCAGCAGGGCGGGATCGAGCACGTCGGGACGGTTGGTGGCGGCGATCAGGATCACGCCTTCGTTCGACTCGAAACCGTCCATTTCGACCAGCAGGGCGTTCAGGGTTTGTTCGCGCTCGTCGTGGCCGCCGCCCAAGCCGGCGCCGCGATGGCGTCCCACCGCGTCGATTTCATCGATGAAGATGATGCAGGGCGCGTTCTTCTTGCCCTGCTCGAAGAGGTCGCGGACGCGGCTGGCGCCCACGCCGACGAACATTTCGACGAAATCCGAGCCGGAAATGGAAAAGAACGGCACGTTGGCCTCGCCGGCAATGGCGCGCGCCAGCAAGGTCTTACCGGTTCCCGGAGGGCCGACCAGCAGCACGCCTTTCGGAATGCGGCCGCCGAGCTTCTGGAACTTTTGCGGATCTTTCAGGAAGTCGATGATTTCGTAGAGCTCTTCCTTGGCTTCGTCAATTCCCGCGACATCTTTGAATGTCGCTTTTTTCTGCTGGGCGGTGAGCAAGCGCGCCCGTGATTTGCCGAAGCTCAGTGCTTTGTTCCCGCCCGCCTGCATCTGCTTCATCATGAAGATCCAGAAGGCCACCAGCAAAAGCAGCGGGGCAAAATTGATCATGAAGCTGATCCAGTTCGAGTTGTTCACTTCCTTGTAGTTGTACTCGGCGTGCTGGGCAGTCAGCTGCTTGACCAGATCGGGGATGGCCGTGTTGGCCAGGGTCACATTGTGGAACTTGGTCCCGTCGCGGTACTCCCCTTCCAGCTCGGAACTGTTCTGGGAGATGTAGATGGTAACGTCCTTGACGTTGCCGGCGTCCACCTTCTGCAGAAAATTCGAGTATTGCGGCTGGTCTTCGTGCGCCGATTGCCCGCCGGTGGAAGCCATCTTCCACAAGACGACCGCCAGGACAATCATCAAAAGCCAAAACAAAATGGTTCGTACTGTTGAATTCACGCCGTTATCTTACCTCATCCGAAAGGATACCGCGCAGAGGGCATTGTTGTGACCTCTGCAACCCCCCGTGGTTCCAAGCAGCCAATATTTAGATGCCGTTATCAAGATTTGGTATTCAAGCGGCCGAACCGCCTGACCCGCCTCCTAGATCGCTTCTTCCTCGATCATCAGGCCCACCCGGGTCTGTGCGCTTGCGCTAAATCCTTTAGCTGCGGGCATTCCGCGCGCCCAAATCACCTGCCCGGCACTCTCCAGAACCGGCCAGCCCTGGCGTGCTCTGGTTGGCACACGCGCGGCCAGCAGCATGGTCTTGAGCTTTCTTGGCTGACATCGGTCGCAGGGTGTGTAGGCGTCACCTGGGAGCCAGTTGCGCAGGATCAAAGGCTCACTGAGCGAATCTAGATCCAGGATTTGAGTCGCTGTATAAGTGTCCCTCGGTGTTTTACCGCAGTCAACCGTTTTCAACCGAAAGCGCAAACCGGCCTCTGGGATGGAAACTTGCATGCTTCTGGCCTGTCCCAACTTCACCACATATTGATACGCAAGGCGGCCAGCATTGGTTTCCGGCAAGGCAGGCGAGGCGGCGGCAGCCTGGGAGGAAAAAACGAGCCGGCCGAACACACGCTCGACCCGAACGCCGGCGGGGAGCTCGACGGTTTTGCCGCTGGTCGAATTCGACGCCAGGCGGATTACCTGCTCGACATGCCTGGAGGTGAGCTTCCGGCGATCTCCCTTCAACTCCCCATAGAGACGACGGATCAGGCGTTCGGTGAGCGCGCGCCAGGCGCTTGATGGAAGCGGTTCGGAGCTAGTCTTGCTCTGATTTGCTGGCTTTTCTGCGCTGGAGGGGAATGGTTGCAGGAGGCCGGCTGCGGGTACGCTCAAGGTTCGGATGTCTGCGGGAAGAGAAGCAGCGCTTACGAGCGCGTGGTAGCGATCTTCGACCAAGGCGTCCCACAAGGTCTGCTCCTCGGCGGAGAGCTGCGCCAGAGTGCAGAGATGCTCGACGATGCGCTGGGAGAAGGCGCGCTCGAGCTGCGGGACGAGCTGGGCGCGAATGCGCGAACGCAGGCGAGTTGAATCCTGATTGGTCGAATCCTCGCGCCAGGGCTGCCGCAGGCCAGCCAGGTACTCGCGCAAGTCGGCGCGGCGGACGGTGAGCAGCGGGCGGACGATCCCGGCAGCGACCGAGTGGATGGCGCCCAAGCCCGCCGGGCCAGTGCCGCGAATCAAGTGGGCCAGGACTGTTTCCGCCTGATCGTCGGCGGTATGGGCTACGGCGATGCGCGTGGCGGAGCCCTTTTGCAGCAGACCTCGAAAGAATACGTAGCGGAGGCGACGGGCGGCGTCCTCGAGGTTCCAGCGGTTCCGCCTGGCCTCGGCGCTGACATCCGCGCGCTCGAAAAAAAACTCGAGGCCGCGCGCTCGCGCAAGTTCGGCAACGAATTGGGCGTCCTGATCGGATTCGGCGCCGCGCAAACGATGATCGAAGTGAGCGACGGCGAGTGTAATTCCCAGCTCGGCGCGGAGATACTCGAGAAGGCGCAGGAGCGCGACGGAATCCGCGCCTCCCGAAACAGCAACCGCGACGCGGTCTCCGGCGCCGATCATTCGCTGGCTGCGAATGCAGCTCAAAATGCGCTGTTCGAGCGGCGTGCGCTTCACTGCGGTTCACCTCAAACCTGAGGTTCCGGCCCGGAAACTGTTGCAGCTCAAGCGGCGCGGCAGGGAACGAAGGACTCAGGCGAGTTCCTAGTATAGCAGCGGGTCATTCTGGCGGTGGTGGATGGCAGCGCACATGAGCGGGGCGAGCCACGGCAGGACATGCCGATTCTCGCGTGGACGGCGGCTTCTAGAGGTGTTCCGCCACCTGCTGGCTGAAGAGGTCGCGGCTATAAGAGATGCGGCGGTCAAGGGCAACGGCGGCAAAGTAAGAGCAGCCGCGGCGCTCGGTATCCGTCCATTCGGCGATGCTGGGAATCAGCCACCGCGTCGCGCGCCCGATAGTATGGAGCAGGCGATAGTAAACGCCCACGATGCGGATGTCCTTGCGGTCGTCGCCGCGCTCGGGGCAGAGCCGGGCCAGCTGCACGAGGCGTTCGAAATCTCCGGCGGCGACGTCCTGAGTGGCCAATCCGGTAACTTCGCGGATGTGTTCGGAGAGTTCCACGCGACGGCTGTAAGCGAGAATCGAGCGGCAGTGCAGGAAGAAGAACTGCAGCAGAGCCGCCATGGAAATAACGAAAATCAGCGCCGCAATCATCGTGCCCTCGCCAGAAGGCGTCCCGCGGTCAGCCGCGCGTCGCCAGGAACCTTCGTGAAAGTGTACGCCCATGCGATGGGCAGCCAAGCACCCAGCATGGGCGGGATGTAACGCAGAAAGGGCATATAAAGACCGGGGAACAAGTTGCCAAAGGCGTAGGTTCCGGCGCTGGCGCTGAAATAGACGCCCAAGGCCAGCACAAGCTGGATCAGGCGCATGCGCGACTCATGCAGTTTCAGCAGCGTGCCCCACAGCAAGTAAGTAAGGACCAGACCGACAAAATAGAGGTTCTGACCAATCTCAACGACGAAGCGGATCGTCCAGTTGTCCTTGCTTTGGTGGGCCACTACCAAGAAAGAGAAGAAGGCAGTGGCCAACAGGAGCAGAACAGCGGCGGTGCGCACATAGCGGCTCACCTGCATCTCTTTGAAGACTTCCTGGTAGAAGTGGATGATGACCCAGAACATCAGAATGGTGAGCAAGCTGTCCGTGTAATAGTAATAGTAACCGTAGGTCCTGGAGGCAAAGCCATAGCGGTACATGCAGACAGCTTCGCCGATGGTCACGGCAAACGCTGCTGACATATAAATGTTGATGGGGAGCTCGCGAAGGAAACTCTTGCGGTAGACTGAACACACCACCACGAAGCCCTCAGCGAGGGTGCTGATCATCCAAACTACCATCGAGTAGGAGCCAGGCATCGTTTAATCAAAAGCCTGGCCAGTCAGCCGTGGCTCGCTAAACTACTTCCACGGAATCGGAGGCATTGGCGCTCCGTTTGGCGCCATCGTGAAAGAGTGCGCGCTTACGGTAACGGCGCCGCTGTTCCACGACGGTGTGGCGAGGGACTTCAAGCCCATCGCCGCTGTCAACACGAGCAGGACCAACACCACCAGCATGAGCCACTTGTTCATGGGACCCCTCCGGGTAAATTACAACCGGGGGGAGTCTACAAGCGGTTTCATGCCGTCAAGGGGAAAATTTCAGAGTGTGTGTCCAAACGGTACACACCTCCCCTTGCTGGCTGAGCCAGTGCTCTCTCCTAACTGTCGGCGGCAGGGTAACGTCCGTTTCGGATTCGCGTCAATGTTACGAACGTACTATTCGCGCGAAATTTGGGAATGCGCGGAAAACCCAATGGAAACGCGCTGTTCGCGCCGTGGCGCGCCGGGCGCGATTCGTTCGCGCGCTCGACGGCGATACCACGGAAAACAGGAAAATCAAAAGCGAAGAGCGCGCGCAAACGGGAAGCGCGGCAGGCTTGCTTGACCCGCGCGCCAACGTCGTCTACACTTACCGTTTGATTCGGGCTGGGAATTGCTGGTTGTGTCCCGACGCAAAGACCCGAACGCTGCTTTATCTCGCGCGCATTTTCCCCGGCAGTTCTGTTGAAGCACAGGCGCAGACTGCCGGGATTCGCACTTCATAGCAGATCGGTTTCAGGGCTTTCCAGGCACGCGGGCAACTCTGAACCGTAGAGGAGAAACTAATTTGCCGAAGCGGACGTATCAACCTCATGTGCGCAGAAGGCACAAGAAGCACGGCTTTCGCGCGCGGATGAAGAGCGCAGGTGGACGCAGGGTGCTGGCACAGCGGCGCAAGAAGGGACGTCACAGTCTCACGCGCGTCTGAGCATTCGGGCCGGGCGAGCCTCGCGTTGCCGCGCGCCTGCCGCTTGCTGCGGCGGGCGGAGTACGACGCGGTGTACAAGGCAGGGCGGCGGCGCGCGGGCCGGGAGTTCGCTGTCTTTCTTCGCCAGAATGGCCTGGAGCTCAGCCGTTTCGGGTGGAGCGTGAAGAGGGCGCTGGGCAACGCGGTGCGGCGCAACCGAATTCGCCGGCGGGTCCGCGAAATCGTGCGAGCGCACCGTTACGAGATCGCGCCGGGATGGGACGTGGTGATCCATCCGCGCAGTTCGGTGGCCCATTCGGAATTTTCGAATTTGGTTCAGGACCTGTTGAGGCTTTTGCCGCGCCGCGAGCGAGCGGCCGGCTGATCTTTGAAGGACGCAGGGCTTTCCGTATGAAGGTGATCGAATTCAGGACCGACCATCGGGATCACGCGACAGGCAATATCGCCGGGGAGTGCTTTGGAGAGCAGTCCTGCCCGGCCCAGACCGTTCCAGGCTCGGTGGACCGTCAGGGACGCGCGGAGAAGCAGCCGGCTTCGCGATCGTTGGGGGCGTGGATTCTCCTGGGACTGTTGCGGTTCTATATCGCGTGCCTGTCGCCCGTTTTTGGCGGCGCCTGCAAGTTCTATCCATCGTGTTCGAACTACGCAGTCGAAGCGATCACCAAGCACGGCGCGCGGCGCGGTTTTGTGCTGGCGGCTAAAAGGCTGCTGCGCTGCCGCCCGTTCACGCAGGGTGGATTCGACCCTGTTCCGGATGATCTTCCACACGCGAAGCACGGCAAGCATGTGAATCGCAAGCTGCAAGTCGTGTCGGGAACGGAATTGAAGATTCGAGCGACCGAGAGGCGGATGTTGTGACTGAACTCTCCGATCATGCCCGTGGTGTAATCTTCGTTGTCCTCGCGCTCGCAATTGGTTTCATCTGGCTTCATTTCTTCTCGCCCGTTCCTCCGAAACCTTCCACTCCGAAAGAACCCGCAGCCGCAGCGGTGCAACAGCCGCCGCAGTCAAAAGAAGCGCTGAAGACGGCGCCGGTAGCGCCGAAACCCTTTCGCCCGATACCGGCGGCGCGCGCAAACGCGTCGCAACTGGTGGTAATTGACAGCCCTATTTATCAGGTGGAGCTCTCGAATCAGGGCGGGGTGGTGAGGAGCTGGAGATTAAAGAAGTATCTGAACGAGAGCAAGCCGGCCAAGCCTCTGGATCTGGTCAATGCGGAATCTTCGCAGCAGTTTGGGTGGCCGCTGTCGCTCTTGCTTTCCGACAGGCAGGTGGAATCGCAAGCGAACAGCGCATTATTCCAGGTAACCGCATCGACGCGCGGCGGGGCAGCAGCCGCAGAGCACGGCCAGTTCGAGGCGCCCGTCACCATCACATTCCACTATAGCGACGGCCACCTGGAAGTCACCAAGAAATTCGATTTCACGCAAAGCTATCAGCTCACCGTGGATACCTCGGTCTCCCTGGACGGCAAGCCGCTGCCGGCGGCGCTGGCCTGGCGCGGCGGCTTCGGCGACAAGACCGTTTACCACGAGTCGCAGCTCGTGCAGGTGTTTTACAACCAGGGCGGAAAAATCGAGCTGCTGCCGTATAAGAAGCTGGGGGTTTCAGGAAACGAGAGCCAGCCTGCGCTGCACTCCGGGCCGCTGGAATTCACCGGGATTGAAGACCAATTCTTCGCGGCCGCCTTCATCCCGAACAACACGCCTAACCTGGACCTCTGGGACTGGACTCAGAACCGCAGTCTGACCGTGGACGGGAAGCAGGAGTCCGAGCCTGTCGCCGAAATGGCGGCCGGGAGCACGCAAGCCGAGCCGCTGCATGTGCGCCTGTACGTAGGCCCGAAGGACCTGGGCTTGCTGGCCAAAGTCCATCCTTCGCTCGAAGGGTTGGTGAACTTCGGCTGGTTCACGTTTATCGGCAAGCCGCTGCTGTTTGCCCTGCAGTGGCTGCACAAGTACATCCCGAACTACGGCTGGGTCATCGTGGTGCTGACCCTGCTCATCAATTTCGCCGTGTTTCCGCTCAAGATCAAGAGCTGGCGGTCGATGCAACGCATGCAGCGAGTCATGCCGGAGATCCGCTCGATTCAGGATCGCTACAAGAAGTACTCCATGACCGATCCGCGCAAACGGAAAATGAACGAAGAGGTCATGGCGGTTTATCAGCGCGAAGGCATCAATCCGATGGGCAGCTGCCTGCCCATGCTCCTGCAGATGCCGATCCTGTGGGCCCTGTGGGAAATGCTGCGGGGAGCGATCGAATTGCGCCAGGCGCCGTGGATTCTGTGGGTCCACGACCTTTCGGCGAAGGATCCGTATTACATCCTGCCCGTCTTGATGACCATCACGATGTATCTGATGACGAAGATGACGCCGCAAACCGCCGTCGACCCGGCGCAGCAAAAGATGATGAACTTGATGCCGGTGATGTTCGGCATCTTCTTCTTCACGCTGTCGAGCGGGCTCAACCTGTACATGCTGACCAGCAACGTGATCGGCGTGGGCCAGCAGTATTACTTGAACCGCACGCAGCCGCTCCCTAAAATAAGCAAGTTCAAAAAGAAACGAGTCACGGCTGGATGAACGGCCCAACCAACCATGCGATGCGTGCGTACTAATGAGTGACGGATCGGTTCCGAGGCCCCCAAGAACAGCGAGTTCCAGGGATCGCGCGCGCGGCGCGGCGCGCCCGGAGGGCCGTCGAGAAGCGCAAGGCGGCGCGGAGCCCTTCGTCCCTCCGCAGGATATGATCCCACGGCTGAAGACCTTCCTTGACCTGGCCTTGCGCGAAATGGCGCTGAGCATGCGCTACGAAATTTCCACCGAGGCGGAGGACGGGGGCGATGAGCCGCGGCGGGCACAAGATGAGGACGCAGCGCCGCAAAGGGCGAGCGCTACGCCTGCGGAAGCGGGCGTGCTGGTCCGCTTCAGCGGCGAAGATGAAGACATTCTGCTGGCGCACAACGGCGAACTCCTGCTCGCGCTGGAATACCTGGCGCATCGCTGGCTGCATCTTCCGCCTGCGTTCCACGACGCGGTGCGCTTCGAGTGCGGCGATTTCCGCGCCACGCGACTGGAAGAATTGAAACTGTCCGCCCGGGTGGCGGCGCAGCGCGTGCGCGAAACCGGGCAGCCGTTTCCGTTCAACCCCATGCCGTCGCGCGACCGGCGCACGATTCACCTGGAACTGTCCGGTGCCGCGGGCGTGCGCACCATGAGTGAAGGCTCGGGCGATCGCCGGCACATTGTGGTCTATCCCGCCTCCAAGAAATAGCTACGACACGATGTAACTTAGTGCGTGTCTTTGTCGATCTCCTTCATGGCGTTCTCTGCCTGCCGGGCGATGCTGTCGCATAGCTGTTTTTGTCGCGGACGACACCGCAGGCGTGCATTTCCCGCCATGGCTTTCAAATCGTCATAGGAAGCCGTCGCATCGATGTGATCCAAAACGAACCGTTTGAATGCAGAATCCGCCGACACCAGACCGTCCAGTTCCGGAAGCGTGCCCCAACGTTTGGCGAGCAACTGGGCAACGGCGTCGCTATAGCCCTCGGCGATCTCGCCGTCATCGCACTGCCCGAAGCGCCTGAATGAGCGATAGACCGCGCGCCAGCCCTTCAGGTGGTCCATGTCGCGGGACGCTTGCTTCTCCTGCTCGGCTGTGCACGGATGTCTGCGGCTTCTCCCCGTTTGGGGAGCGGCCTGTGCAAAACAAGCGCCTGCGACGAGGATCGTCGCAATGAAAATCAGCCGCATTGCTCTCTGCCTCGGTGCAAGCTGAGACTATAGCGTGACTGCGCTAAATCTCGAAGGCGTAGCCCTGTTTGCCCACGTTGAAGCACTGGGTCGCGCCAATCTGATCCTGCAGGCCCGCGCCTTCGTGGATGTGGCCGCAGAATAAGAATTTTGGCTGGACGCGTTCGACCCAAGCGCGCAGGGTTGCACTGCCGGCGTGATTGCCGGGCCCAACCTCGTCCAGTTTCGTGCCGCGCGGAGGAAAATGCACGACGAGGTACAGCGGCTTGCGGCCCTCAAACGGCGCGAGCGCGTCCGCGATCTCCTCCTCGGAATATTCTCCCGGAGTGTTGAAGGGCGTGGGATTGCTGTAGCCCAGCCCCGCAAACCAGGTCGGGCCCTGAGTCGATTCGAGCTGGCGCACCTGGCGATGAAAATCGACGTAGCCGTAGCGCTCGCAGAGTGCGCGCGTTTGCGCATGCGTCTCATGATTGCCGGGCAGCAGCCACAGCTTGTCTCTCAACGGCTTCAACGCTTCGGCCGTGCGTTCGAGGGCACGCCCGAAGGTGGAAAGATCGCCGGCGGCGATGTACACGTCGGCGGGCTGCGCGATAATGCGTTCGACAGCGCGCGTGTCTCCATGAATGTCGCTGAAGATGAAAATTTTCATCGCCCTGGATCGCCCGCACGCGGCGCGACCTTCTCCATCTGCTGGTACATCATCCCGTTGCGCAGCCAGCCCTGTTCTATCACTTTGCCCGCTGCGTTGAACACCACGCTATAAGTGAACGGCTGCGGCTGGCCCTTGCGGCGGTTGACGAAGCGGTTCTCCCCAAACGTCACCACATGATCGTCCCGCTGGGTAAACGTGCGGATCACCGGAAAGCGCGCGAAGTGCCAGTAGAGATGCACCTCCGGCAGATCGAGAGCGCGCGTGGTGAATGCGTCAGGCGGCGAATCGGGAAAGAAGCGAAACGGCGGCGGATTCGGATTGCGCAGATCGTAGCGCGACTCGTACACGCCGTGGGTGGTGCGAATGGCGTCGCCCCAGTCCAGCAGCGAAGGCGGCACGGGGATGGCGCCAATGCGCCTCACCGCGATATGGTTCGCGGCCGCGAAGTTTTCGACGCGCTTCATGGCTTCGTGATGCGCGATGCCGCACGCCCCGATGTAGGCGACCATCGCCAGCACGCCGGCCTGGCACCAAGCCGCGCGCGATACGCCGAATCCCCAATCGCGAATCGCCGGCGCAAAAAACAGAATGGCCGCGATGGCTGAGGCGGCGACGGCCACCCAGATATGGAAGGGCGAGCGGGCGGCGCGCGCAACTTCCCAGGCTCCGGAGGCCGCCAAGGTGAAGAGCACCCACATCGCGGCGGCGCGAAGCAGGCTTTTCGAGCGATCGTGATAGATCCAGGCGGTCAGTTGCGGCAGCAGGCCGATCGAGGTCAGAGTCAGGTCGATGATGAAAAGCCAGTCCCAAGCCACGCGCTGCTGGGAAAAGGGCGTCCACATGCGCGTGCCGAAGGAGGTCATGCCGTCGAGCAAAATGTGGCTCAGGATTCCGACGCCGTAGATCAGCGTGAGCACGGCAAACGAGGGTGAGGGAATCTTCCAGCGCCGCGTGACCCAGCGCGTCAGCGCGGCAAGGCCCACGGCGAAGAACGGCAGGCCGAAAAACGCATGCGTGATTCCGCGATGATACTTGACGATGGCCAGCGGATCGCGCGAGATGGCGTCCTCAACCACATCGACGTCAGGGAACACGGCGCCGAGCGTGGCCGCGAAGATGGCCACGCGCGCATACCATAACCGTTGCTGCTCGGCGTCCGTTGCGGCGGATCGCTGCTTGGGGGCGCCCTTGGAGAAGTACGCTTTCCCCAGCAGCGCTCCGGTGATGCCGTGCGTGATTGGATCCATCTTGAACGCGCGGGCGTTCAAGCCCGCTGAAAACATCTCCTCTTCTTAGGCTCGACCGCGACGCTTGGCAGCGCCTGGCCGCAGCCTCAAGCAATAGCGATGAGGGGAGCGCGTTTAGGAAGCACCTCGCCGATGGCTTTGGCATCCACTCGCTGCCGACGAAATGCGGCCAGCGCAGCTTCCGCCGCATCCGCTGGCACGGCGACGAAAAGACCGCCGGAAGTTTGCGGGTCGACCAGCAGCGCCCGGAACTCCTCCCGCACGCCCGCTTCAAACTCGACGCAGCCTTCGACGAATTCTCGGTTGCTCTTCAATCCGCCGGAGAAGAATTTTCCGCGCGCCGCTTCGACCGCCCCCGGAAGGTACGCGATGCGTTCGTGGAAGATGCGCATGGAAACGCCGCTTCCGCGCGCCATTTCGTGCGCGTGGCCGAGCAAACCGAATCCCGTAATGTCGGTCACTGCATGGATGGGCGAAGGTCCGGCCGATTGCGGCTTTGTCCGCACCTTCGGCGCTGTACCCGCACGAGCCGAACTGACACGCGCGGCCAGTTTTTTGCGTGCTGGTGCACGCTGCGCAGTGGCACCTTCCAATTCCCAAAGCGCTTCCGCCGCGGGGCGATTCAGGCGGGCCATGGAGGCCTCTGCGGCCTGAACCCAGGCCGGCTGCGCTTGCCCTTGTTTCAGCGCGGTCGAAATCACGCCGGTGCCGAGGGGCTTGGTCAAGAGCAGGACGTCGCCAGGCCGCGCCCCCACGTTGCGCCAGATGCGCGCGGGATCGATGATTCCGGTGACGGCGTAGCCGAATTTCAGGTCGTCGTCGCGGACGGAGTGCCCGCCGGCGATCGTGCAGCCGGCTTCCGCCATTTTGTCCATCCCGCCGCGAAGAATTCCTTCGAGAATCTCCGGCTCGCCGTCGGACGGAAATCCCACGATGGAGAGCGCGGACACCGGCCGGCCGCCCATGGCGTAAACATCGCTCAGCGAATTGGCGGCGGCGATCTGGCCAAAGATGTGTGCATCGTCGGCAATGGGCGTCAGCACATCGACCGTTTGCACCAATGCGATCTGGTCGGTGAGTCGATACACCCCGGCGTCGTCGCTGGTTTCGAAGCCAACGAGCAAATTCGAGTCGGTGGGCCGCGGCAGCCGCTTCAGCACGGAGTCCAGCAAACTGGGACTCAGCTTGGCAGCTCAACCGGCGGCCTTGGCCGCTGCGGTCAATCGCACGCGTTCCGCCAAGGCGATCTTCCCTCCTGAAAACGCAAAGCGCGATTATAGCCTAGAGCAGCGAGGCATATGGCCAGGGCAAATGGCCGGTTGCCATTCTCCGCGGCTCCTTGCTAGACTGTTGCCGATGCGATCTCTTGGCCAGAAGGCGTACGGGCAAATTTGTTGTCCTTGTTGCGCATTCGTGTCTTCTGGCGTCGAGAGGGCCGCGATCTAGAACTCCAGCACAGTTCTAACGAGCAGGAGTGAAGCCCACCGCCAGAAGGCCTGGCCGGTGGGTTTTTTGTTTTTAAGGCCAAAAGTTCCCGGAGCGCAAAGAAAAAGATCAAGCCGTGAAAGAAACGCGTTTGCAGCCCTATCACCTAAGATCAGATCACAGGGAGTGAAACGAAATGAACGAGCTGAACAGTGTGGAAAACCTTGAATCGCGGAACGCAGAGGAGTTGATCGCTTCCGTTCTGAGTGGCGCTGATTCTCCCTTGGCCTGTTCTACCTGCAGCTTCCAGGCCGAGGGTGTGATCGTGCTGCACCTGCTGCGCAAAACGCGTCCGCGTATCCCTGTTCTGTTTCTGGAGACCGGGTACCACTTCGCCGAGACGTGCGCGTTTCGCGACCAGCTGG
>JBJKQB010000278.1:0-17408 GCA_046705825.1 Candidatus Acidiferrales bacterium | reverse complement strand
CGCACACTGGGCGTCACCACCGGCACCATCGGCTACATGTCGCCGGAGCAGACGCTGGGCAAGCCGGTGGATGCGCGCACAGACGTTTGGGCCCTGGGCGTGATTCTGGCGGAGATGCTGGCGGGCGTAAATCCGTTTCAGCGCGACAGCGCTTCGGCGATTCTCTTCGCCATAGTGAACGATCCGCCGGCTGCGCCGTCGAGTGCGCCTGCCGCCCTGCAGAAAATCATTTATCGCGCGCTCTCCAAGGATCCCGCCGGACGTTACGCGGACTGCGCCGAAATGGCCGAAGACCTGGAGACGCTGCGATCTTCGCTCGTTTCGGCGGTGGGGAAGCAGCCCGTCGATCTTTCCGCGCCGACCGCTACGCTGCGTCACGATGAAGTGCAGAAATACATCGAACGCGCCTCGGCCAGCGCGTGGCAAGCCGCCGGCGCTGCTGTTCCGCGAAGAGGGGTGTCGCCCTGGTGGTTTGCGCTGGCGGTGCCGCTGCTGGCGGCCCTCGCCTTTGCGTTTCCGGGGGTGCGCTCGCGCATCGGCGGCGCGCTGTTTGGCTCGACGGAAAAGCACATTGCCGTCCTGCCGTTCGAAAATATCGGGAACAACGCAGCGAACGCGCCGCTGGCCGAAGGCTTGATGGACAGCCTCACCGGCATGCTCTCGAATCTCGACGTGGGCAATCAATCGCTGTGGGTGGTGCCCTCGAGCATCGTGCGCGCGCGCAAAGTGACCGATCCGTCGGCGGCTCTGCGCGAACTGGGCGCCACGCTGGTGATCGAAGGCAGCATCGAGCGCGAGGGCCAGGACATTCGCCTCACGGTCAACCTGATCAACGCCAAAACGCTGCGGCAAATCGGCTCAGCGCAGCTCGAGGATCCCGCCGGAGACCTGGCCACCTTGCAGGACGAGGCTGTCGCGCGGCTGGCCAAGCTGATGGACATTTCCGTCAGCGCGGACATGTTGAAGAACACAGGCGGCAAGGCCAATCCCGTGGCCTACCAGTCGTATCTGACCGCGCTGGGTTACATTCAGCGCTACGACAAGCCCGGCAATCTGGACCGCGCCGTCGCCGCGCTGAACGACGCGGTGAAAACGGATCCGAACTTCGCCCTCGGCTACGCGGAACTGGCCGACGCTTACCGCCTGAAATTCGCCGTCGATCCGAACCAGAAGTGGGTCGACGAAGCTACCGCCAACTGCCAGAAGGCGGCGCAACTTGACCCCAACTTGCCGGTTGTATACATCACGCTGGCGCGCACGCACGCGATGGTCGCGCAGTACGATCTGGCGCTGGAGGAATTCCAGCGGGCGCTGCGTCTCGATCCGCACAACGCGTACGCTCTGGAGGGACTGGCCGGCACCTACGAACGAATGGGGCGAACCAGAGAGGCGGAGTCCACGTTCAAAAAGGCGGTCGCTCTCCGGCCGGATTACTGGGACGGGTACAACTCGCTGGGTTTGTTTTACGACCGGCAGCGGCGGTATCAGGAAGCGATCGCGCAGTTCCAGCGCGCCATCAAATTGACTCCGGACAACGCGCAGGTCTACAGCAATCTGGCTACCGTCTATCTGGACATGGACGATCCGAAATTCACCCCGCAAGCAGAGCAGGCGCTGAGGAAATCCATCGAATTGAGCCCGTCGTATGCGGCGTACGCAAACCTCGGAATCCTCTACTATAACCAGAAACAATATGCAGAATCGGCAGCCATGACGGAGAAGGCCCTGCAGCTGAACGACAAGAATTACCTGGTCTGGGACAACCTGGCGATCGCCTACCAGTGGCTGAAGGACAAGAGCAAGTTCGAAATGGCCCGGACACGAGAGACCGCGCTGCTGCTGGAAGAGCTCAAGACACACCCGCAGGACGCGCTGGCACAGGGGAATCTGGCGGTGTGCTACGCGGAAAAGGGAGAGCGGGAGCAAGCGTTGAGTCACGTGCAGGCATCGCTGGCGCTGTCGCCGAACGACGCCACCATCCTGGTCAACGCGGCTGAGACCTACGAGGACCTGGGCGACCGCACCAAAGCGCTGCGATATGCGCCAGAAGGGTTGAAGAAGGGCTACCCGCTCGCGCAACTGCAGAACGACCCGGGAGTACAGGCGGTGCTGCGGGATTCGAATTTTCGGCCTGGCGGGAAGAAGTAAATCTTCAGGAAAAAAGGAGAATCACATGGCAGAACCAGCAAAAGCACCGGCTGCACAAGCACAGAGCGTACGAATCACCATCGACGCGCAATACAACTGTTCTCCTCGAAGCGGAGAAGTGAATAACGGCGGGGACGTTTACTTCGATGTCGCGCCGCAGAACGGCTGCCTGGTTCACACGTCCCCGGCGCAGGCATTCGTGGGCGAGAATGCGAACGGGTACATCACTCTGGGCAACGGACCCAACGGGCCGTTCGCTACGGCTGTGGCCGACGAAGTCATCACCTACTGCGCCTGCGCCGTCGGTCGAACGTGCGATCCGTTCGCGAGGCCAACCGAGGACGGCGGCAATACGATCAAGGTCGGAAACCCGCCCGAGCCGGGTCACAGGAAGTAGGGACCGGGAACGCCCCCGACAGGAAGGTTCGCGATGCGGAAATCATCGAAGAACAAGACCGCGCCACCGTCTTCTCAACGGCTCGCAGTGGACGCGAACTACAAAATCAACTATCCGCACGTGGATCTGGCCAACGGGGGCACGGTCGTGTTCGTGGTCGCTCCACAAAACGGATGTTTAATCTATACGGACCCGCCGCTGGCGTTCGTGGGCGAATCCGGCGGCTACGTCCCTCTGAAACACGGATCGAATCAAGCCTTAAAGGCGGCGGTGCAGGACACCACGATCACGTATTGTCCCTGCGCTGTCGGTCAGAAGTGTGACCCGTTTAATCCGTCGAAGTCAGGTGGGAATACGATCAAGGTCGGCTCTGACTAGCCTGGCAGCCTGATTAGCCAAGAACAGGCCCAGAAAAAGTAGAAGGCCCGCGCGGGACGTCGAAAAGGGGAAAAATGGCGTTGCGCGGGCCCTAAGAGAGTAATTGTGTTTCTGGAAGCATTCTGATCCAAACGGCGGCGTTTGGCAACCCGAAAATCGCATGTCCCGAAAATTTTTAGACTTTCGCTCCGGTTCCGCAGGAAGCTGGGTCGCCAGCTAACTGTAGAATTTGCGTTCCGAGACGCGGGGACGCGTGCGGCTACTGTGCCGCCTGCCGGATCAGCTTGTCCTCAAAGGAAAAGTCGAGCCTTCGGCGCGGGCCCCCCGCCGCGTACCATTCGCAGGTTTCTCGCAGCGCGGTCGAAAAGGGGGTTAATCGAACCCTAAGGTCCCGTTGCACGCGCTCCACTCTCTCCGTGATGGGCGGCACATCGTAGTACTCCGCGAAGTAGAGCGGCTCCGCGAACACGTTGCCGCCGTTGCGTTCGATCACTTCCCGCGGAACAAGCGCCAGCGAAGCCTGCTTCCCCATCGCTGCCGCGAATGCATTGACCGCTTCGATCTGCGTAACAGGCTTTTCGTGGGCAATGTTGAAGGCGCGCCCTGGCGCGGCGGCGCTGTCCAACGCAGCCAGGCAGGCGGAGACCAGGTCCTTGACGTACACAAACTGCATCAACCGCTCGCCTTGGCCCGGAACAATGATGGGACGCCCCAGCCCAAGCCGGTCCCAGAAGAAAGCCTCGCGATAAAAGGGGTTTTCGGGCCCGTAGACAAATGGGGGTCGAAAGGTAACCGCCGGGAATCCGGTTTCTGCATGCAGCCGGAAGAGCGCCCGCTCGCTGGCCGCCTTGTTGCGGACGTATGGATTGGGGTGGTCATCCGGGGCCAGCGGGTCGCCCTCCTCATGGTCGAGTCCCTCGCCATAGGCCGCCACGCTGGACATGAAAATGTAGCGCGATAGGTCGCCCGGTATGGACTTGGCCGCCGCCTCGACCTGCTGCGCGGTGGTGCCGCGCTGCCAGTCATAGACGATGTCGTAGACAGCATCGAACCGGTGGCCGCTCAGGGCCTTGCGCACGGACGTGGCGTCATTGCGGTCGGCCGCTGCGTTCCGCACCCGGTGCCCGAAAGAAGATTCGGCCTTGCGGTGTAGGAGAGTAACCTCATGGTCGGCGTCCAGCAGCCGCTCGACCAGCAGCTTGCCGATGAATAGCGTCCCGCCGATGACCAAAACCCGCACGGAACTCATTCTCAGGCATCATATGCCGCTAAAAAAGGCCAAAATGTGCTTGGGAAGAGTGAAAATGACGCTGAGATGGGGTGCCGCCGCTATGATTCCGAGCCCAAAGGCTCAAGCAGGCGCTGGCGAACAGCGGGTTCACCGCGCAGGGCCCAAAGCAGAGGGTACGAGCTTCCACCTTCGAAGAAGCAGGATAGGTCTGGTTACGGCCGGATAGAGCCGTCCCTGCGACTTGCCCGGCCTCGAACTTCGCCCCTTCTCGAGCGGGCGAAGCTGTACGGTGTTCTCGCGCAACCCGTCAAGCAGACGGCTTCCGGGCCAAAATTTCGATTGAGCAGAGCGTTCAGCGTTGCATCGCGCTGGCGGCGATATGCCCCGGCATCTGCGGCCTGCCCGTCATCGAATGCGGCAGTCTCTCGATGCGCTGAGGCGGCGCCAGCGGACGCACGTTCTGGTTCGTGTTGACGTGCTCGCTGATGGCCTGCAGCCTCTTGAGAATGCCCTGCCACTGCGCCCAGTCAAGCTGGCGCAGGAACGGGCGAAGTCCTTGAATGAACGGGTCTTCCAGCACGGTCTCGCCGTTGCTCTCGGGGATGAAGAAGCGGTTCAGTCCGACTCCCAAAGCTTCGGCGATCTTTTCAAGCGTCCCGAGGCTGGGGGTCATCTGGCCGCTTTCAATCCGCGAGAGATACGAACGGGAAACCCGCGAACGGGCCTGTAACTGGCTCTGGGTCATGCCCCGCGACTCGCGCAGCTGCCGGATACGCTGGCCAATATTCTCCACGGTTTCCCGGTTCGGCCAGTTCTCGAACAGTTGGCGGTCATCCCCCGGCAAATCCTGGGGAGATGGCGTCGGAATTACAAACGTCACCTTGGGGGGGAGCAGACGCAGGCAGCGCCGGCAGTTGCCTGTCCGTGTGCGGTATTGGACTAAACCGCATACTTGACAACGTATGACTTCTCGGTCCAGCTCAGCATTGGAACGTACGCCTTCTTTTTCCGACACCGGGTTCTCCTCGCAGACTGTTCCGACAATGCGGAGGGGAGGAACGTCTCTTTCTAGGGAAGGCAGGAACTGGCGCGACTGCATTCTCCGCAGGTTGCCAATTCTTGTCAAGCGAATTCCGTAGGCTTCCCTAAGTCGGGCATTGTAGGGTAGTACTAGAACTATGGCAAAGCAAAGATTTTATCCTCGTGCGTAAGCGTAAATAACTGCTTCTCCTCACTTTCGCCTCGACTTTCTGCGGCTGTTGACGATTTCGCGGAATGCGCCGCACTTCGTCAACCTGACACTTTCCGCGCCAGCGACGCGCGCGTGCGCAGATGGGAGCGCGCTCCTGTGCCGGAATGCACCGCAGGAAAAACGTCTCAACTTGCGAAAATTCTGTGATTCAAACCACGCGCAGCTGCGAACTCCAACGCTCCTTGTGTTAGTTTTATGGGCGGGAGAAGAGGACCAATGCCGAATCGCGAAGATGCTTGGAAACTGTTGTGCGAATACACCCAGAGCGAAAGCTTGCGCAAGCACGCTCTAGCCGTCGAGGCTTGC
The DNA here is from genome assembly GCA_046705825.1 of Candidatus Acidiferrales bacterium. Taxonomy (GTDB): domain Bacteria; phylum Acidobacteriota; class Terriglobia; order Acidiferrales; family UBA7541; genus Palsa-295. The sequence continues at coordinate 11,696 of JBJKQB010000278.1, read as the reverse complement.
GTGCGCGCCTATGCGCGCAAAAGCGGCGCGGACGAAGCCTTGTGGAGCATCACCGCGCTCTTGCACGACTTTGATTACGAGCGCTGGCCCAACGCCGGCCACAGCCCAACCAGCGAGCACCCTTACGAAGGCTCCAAGATTCTGCGCGAGAAGGGCTATCCGGAGGAGATGATCCACGCCATCCTGGCCCACGCCGACTATTCCGGCGTGCCGCGCGTTTCAGGCCTCGATCACACCCTGTTCGCGTGCGACGAGCTGGCCGGATTCCTGACCGCTTGCGCCCTGATCAAACCCTCCAAGAGCATTCACGAGGTGGAGATGCCCTCGGTGAAGAAAAAACTGAAGGACAAAGCGTTTGCCCGCGGCGTGAATCGCCAGGACGTCTACCAGGGTGCCGAAGAACTGGGCCTCCCTCTCGAAGAGCACATTTCATTCTGCATTGAGGCCATGCGCTCCATCGCGCCGGAACTGGGGCTTGCGGGGAACGCCGCAGCCGCATCGGCGGAAGCGGCATCACAAGCGCCGTGAAGGCCCGGCCCTTTCGCGCTCCTGAACACTCGTCACATCGCCACAGCCTCTGGCAAGATTGAGGCCGCGCACCTGGCCGACCCCCGCCCGGCAACAGACTAAATATCCGCTCGGGCAACCCATATATGGAAATACCCGAGTGCCCCCATTCATGGCGGGCGGGCGCCATTTCTATAATGACCTGTCGCTGAAAATTCCTGGCCCAGACCCAATCAAACCCGCACTGCAAGTCGGGTACAGGGAGTCGAGTCAATGAAAATAAACACTTTGCGCGAACTGTTCGAGATTGAGCTGTATTACGCCAATGACTGTGAGCAGAAGCTGGTCAAAAAAGGCCTGCCTGCTATGATCGACGGGACAAACTCTCCCGACCTCAGGAAAGGATTGGAGCATCACCTGGAAGAGACGCGGGGCCACGTCCGCCGCCTGGAACAAGTCTTCGCCGAAGCGGGCCTCACACCCGATACCAAAAGCAACGACGTGCTCGACAAAATGATGAGCGCGGCAAAGGACTCCGGCAGCCATATCGAGCCGTCGCCTCTGCGCGACGCCGCATTGATCATCAATGGCAACGCGGTCGAGCACTACGAAATCGCGCTGTACGGCTCGCTGGTGGCCTTAGCCAAGGAACTGCGGCTGGAAGGCGCGGTGCGCTTGCTCGAACAGACCCTTTCGGAAGAGAAAACGGCCGACGCCAAATTGACCGAACTCGCGGAGACGACAATCAATCCTCGCGCCGCGCAGCTCGGCCGCGCCGCCGGGGTCTGATCTTTCTTCTTCTCGACGGACACGAAGCCAAACGCAAACGGGGCGAAGAGGGAAGTCCATCCTCTTCGCCGCTCGTTTCTGGAGGTCCGCGCCTTTTCGTCCTATCCGCGCGCTTTGCCGCTGGCAATCTCCAGGGCTTTGAACAGCGCGCGCGCCTTGTTCACGCTTTCCTCGTACTCGCGCTCGGGAACCGAATCGGCCACGATTCCGCAGCCCGCCTGCACGTGAGCGCGGCCGTTCTTGGCCACCAGCGTGCGCAAAGCGATGCAGGAATCGAGATTGCCTGAAAAATCCAGATACAGAATGGCGCCGGCATAAATCCCGCGCCGCGTGGGTTCCAACTCGTCGATGATTTCCATGGCCCGGATCTTCGGCGCGCCGGAAAGCGTTCCAGCGGGGAAGCAGGCCATCAGCGCGTCGAAACAGTCCACGCCCTCGCGCAATTTCCCGTGCAGGCTGGAAACCAGATGCATGACGTGCGAGTAGCGCTCCACGAACATCAGCCGCTCCACCTTCACGCTGCCGTATTCGCACACGCGGCCCAGATCGTTGCGTCCCAGATCGACCAGCATGATGTGCTCGGCGCGCTCTTTGGGATCGGCGCGCAGCTTGGCTTCCAGGGCGCGGTCCTCTTTCTCGTCGCGCCCGCGCGGCTGCGTTCCGGCGATGGGGCTGTAGAAGGCGTCGCGGCCCTGGATCTTCACCAGCATCTCGGGCGAGCTGCACACCACCGAAACGTCGTCCAGGCGCAGGAAACACAGGTACGGCGAAGGATTCACGACGCGCAGCGCGCGGTAAATCTCGAAGGGATCGGCGCCGATCGCGGCCGAAAAACGCTGGCTGGGCACCACCTGGAAGACGTCGCCTGCGCGGATGTAGGCCTTCGCCTTCCGCACACCGTCCATGAATTGCGCCTTGCTCATGTTGGACTCGAACCGCAGGCGCGCGGTTTTGCGCGGAGCCTTCCGGCGGGGAAGCGGCTGCTCCAGCAGCCGCCGCGTGCGTTCGATCTCGCGCACGGCAGCATCGTAGCGTTCGCGCAGCGCGGCGGCGCTGGCGCGCGCCTGGCCTGCTCCATCCTCGGTGAACACGTTGCGAAGGATCCACACGCGGTGCTGCACGTGGTCGAAGACCAGCAGTCCGAGATAGAACATCATCACGCAATCGTCCAAGCCCAGATCGTCGCGGCCCGACGCGGGAATGCGTTCCATCAACCGCACCATGTCGTAGGCCACGTACCCGATGGCACCCGAAATCAACGGCGGCAGCCCCGGCACGCGCACGGGACGGAAGCGTCCGGTCAGCCGCCGCAATTCCTCGATCGGGTTGCCGATGAAATGTTCGCGGGCGCGCAGGGCTGGCCTGCGACTTGCCGCGCGGGAGGGTAAGCCCATTCCCGAGCCTTGCGATTCAAGCGTGCATTCGCGCCCTCGCGCGCGAAACACCTCCACGGGATCGGCGCCCACAAAGGTGTAGCGCGCGATCGTCTCTCCGCCTTCCACGCTCTCCAGAAGAAACGCATAGCGCGCGTCGCGGGCGATGCGCAGGTAAGCTCCCACGGGCGTGAGGAGATCGGCGGTGAACGTCTCATACACGGGCACCAGATTGCCCTGGCGCGCCAGCCGCAAAAACGTTTTGAAGTCAGGCTGAATCATTTGGTTCCGATCGAATCACCTATCACCTATTCCGGCAGCAGAAGTGCAAATGGAAGCGTCAAAAGCCTATTCGTCCGCCTCCAGCGCGCGAAGCGCCGCGCGCCGCATGACCTCCGCCGGCGCGCGCTGCCCGGTCCATATCTCCCACTGCGCAATCCCTTGCGCCACGAACATCTCGAGTCCCGAAACGGTTTGGATGCCGCGCCGCGCCGCCAGACGCAGCAGGCGCGTTTGGCGCGGGCGATAGATGATGTCAAACACCAGCCGGCAATTCAAATCGCGCGCCTGCAGCGGCGAATCCTGCACGAAGGGATGCATGCCCACCGGCGTCGTATTCACGATGGCGTCAAACTGCATGCGGCGCAGGTCGTTTCGCTGAACCATTTCTCCGTGGACCGCCTTCGCCAGCTCTGCCGTGCGTTTTTTTCGGCGCGCGCAGATGAACACGACGGCGCCCGCCTGCGCGACAGCAAAAGCGGCGGCGCGCGCCGCGCCTCCCGCCCCCACGATCAGCACGCGGCTGCCGCGCAGGCGCATGTGCGGCTGGAGCGCGCGTACAACGCCGATGTAATCCGTGTTGTAGCCGTGCAGCTTGCCGTTCCGAACCGCAACCGTGTTCACCGCCCCAATCTTCGCCGCAATCGGATCGCAGCGATCGAGATAGCGCAGAATGGCTTCCTTGTGCGGCAGCGTAATGCTGAATCCTCGAATGCCCAGCGGCCTGATGGCAGCGAGAAAGTCCGGCAGCCGTCGCACGAAAAATGGCACATAAACCGCGTTAACGCCGCGCGCGTGGAACGCGGCATTGTGCATCGCGGGCGAAAGCGAATGAGCCACCGGATCGCCAATCACCCCGTAGACACGTGTGCCCCGGTCCAGGTTGTCCGCGCGATAGAGGTTCACCATCTCGTCGAGCGAAACTTGCCCGGGCGCGGTGGACTCTTCCACGGGAGCGTAAGAAAGAGCGCTGCCTTTCCGCGGAGCAAGGATGCGCAACGCCAGCGCCGCTTCGCCCATAGTCACGGCGACGACATTCTGTTTGCCGCGAGCCAGCTCCAGCACTTTCAGGCCTTCCCCCAGCGATCCGCACTGCGCCGCAACCTTGATCGCATGCGAGCGCGTCCCGGCCAGCTCGCGCACCACAGCGCCCAAATCGCGCGGCACACCGTCGAAAAAATGCGCGGAAGCAAGACGTTTTCCCTCGCCCAGCACGACGTCGAGCAATTCCGCAGGGCATTCGCGAATCGTCTCGATCTCCAGGTCGTACCACTGGCAGCCCGCGCGCAGCGCTTCGGCCAGATGCGCTAACTGCTTCGCGATCGGTTCGCGGTATTTGCCGCCCGCGGCGCGGCGCCGGCAGGTGGCGATCAAAGCCGCGCGCGGCTTCGCCGCAGCCAGCCTGGCGAGAAACCGGCCGATTTCCGCGTCATTCTTCAACCAGTCGAGGCGCAGTTCGATGGTCCGCATGCGGCGTTGCGGCAGGCCCGCCTTCGCCGGCCGTTGCCCCAACGCGCGTTCCAGCTGGACCCACAGGGAACGCGCATCCGTCGCGGCCACTACCGCGCAAATTTTGTCTGTGCCGGTCATGATTGGAATTCGATGCCGGGAAACGAAGCAGGCTCCGTCTTACGCGCCAAAATCGCTCACCCTGGCCTTTCGTACAGGGAAGTTCAGGCTTCTACCATGCGGTACACAAAGTGTAAAGCGCTGCCCACCGTTGTCTTGACGCTCCCATAGGCGTTTGTTACGGTCGATTTATCGAGAAGACCACTCGTTCCAGAAGGCCCCGAGCGGGCGCGCTTGCGAACGAGTGGCGCAGATCCGAGCTATCCCGTCCGGCAGCGGCCCGATCCGCTGCGGCGAACAATGCTGAAGCCGTCCAAAGGAGCCGTCATGCGCGGGAAAATGATCATTGCGGGTCTTATCGTCGCCCTTTCGGGATCCCTGGCCTTCGCTCAGGAGCAGCAGGCCCCTGTCCCCATCGATAATGATCTCTACTGCTCCGGGATCGTCACCACCGAAAGCATTCCGCACGACGCCTACGTGATCACCGGCGAAGGCTCGGACCACAACATTGTGTTCGTCCAGGGAGAATACGTCTACATCGACCGCGGCTCAGATCAGGGCGTAAAGGTGGGCGACGAGTTTTCTGTGGTTCGACCGCTCGTGGACACAGTCCAGGTCCAGTGGGACAAATGGCAGTACTCCATCCTGCACAAGATGGGCACAGTGTGGCAGGACGAAGGGCGCGTCAAAGTGGCAGTGGTCGAACGCAATACCTCCATTGCCCAGATTTCGAATTCCTGCAATTACATCCAGCGCGGCGACATTATCCTGCCCTTCGCGGAGCGCACCCCGCCGCCGCTGAAATCGGAAGGCAATTTCGACCAGTTCGCCGCCCCCAGCGGAAAAGACAAAGCGATGATCGTGGTCGGTAAGAATTTCCAGCAGGAGCTGGGCACCAACGATATCGCCTACGTCAATCTGGGGAACCACCAGGGCGTCCGTGTGGGCGATTATTTCCGCGTCTTCCGCTACACCGGGACGCAGCACGAGACCGTTTTTCAGGAGCCCCGCTTCGCTTTCGATGTGCAAGGGGACTGGGGACCAACCTACGGCTTTGGCGCCGCGCCCAAAAAATGGGACTGGACCAACACTCCCCGTGAGGTGCTTGGCGAAGGCATCGTGTTGCGCACCTCGCCCAACGCGTCCACTGTCTTGCTGACTTTCACGCTCAAGACGATCTACGCCGGCGACTACGTCGAAATCGAATAGCTCTCTCTGGGGACATTCGGCGAGGCGAAGTCCGCCTCGCTGAATACGCTGGCGGTAAATGCCTGTACGCGGGTGCCGGGCTGCTTCCAGGCGTGCGGTTCGAGTCCGGCCTTCACGCAGGTTTCTTCCAGAAATCTCAGTGCGCTCCATCCGAACTGCGTCGCCACTTGCGGCAGCAGCACGCCGCGCTGGCAACCGCGGCTGACCAGCAGCCCGTGCTTGCCGGGAACGATTTCTTCCAGAGCGATTTCTTCCGGCACAGACAGCACCGATATCTCGATTTCCAGCTCGGCGACTTCTTCCGGCGCCACCGGCGCGAAGCGCGGATCTTCGAGCGCCGCCAGCCCCGCGCAATGAGCCACCACTTCGATCAGTGGTTCCATGCCGGGAAGCTGGCCAATGCAGCCGCGCAGCCGCCCGCGCCGGTGCAGCGTCACGAACGCCCCGCCCGGCTGGCGTAATTCTTCGTTGCCCGGCAATTCCGCCGGCTGCCAAGTCCGCCCTTCTACCGCAGCCATAATCGATTTCCTGGCGATTTCAAGGAGGAGTTTCTTTTGGCCGTCAGCGAGTGAGGACATTCTCCGCCTTCTCTTTGGGCTCGACCACCACCTGCCTGCGCTGCCGCTGCTGCACACGCGAATTGATCTGGCTCCAGAACATCTGGAAATAGTGCACGGCCGAAGCGACCGCGCTCAGCACTACCAGCCACATCAACACAAGCCCCAGCATCTTCAACGCCGCGTACTTGGCCGCCAGGATCACGATGCAGCAGGCAATCACCTGCAGGATCATCTTCGTCTTACCCAGCGCGGAGGCCGGAATCATCAGCCCTTCGGTGGCGGCGATGTCGCGCAAACCCGTGACCACGAATTCGCGGCCGATGATGATCACCACCATCCAGGCCGGCACCAGATTCATGGCCACCAGCGAAATGAACGCCGCCGAAATCAGCAGTTTGTCCGCGATCGGGTCCAGCAGAATGCCCAGCGTGGTGATCTCTTTGCGGCTACGCGCCAGATAACCGTCCATCACGTCCGTGGACGCGGCGATGAGCAGAATCAGGACGCCCAACACCTCGAAATCGATCGGCATCCCCCAGATATTCCAGTTTGGCTGGCGCGTCAGCAGCACGACCACAAGCAGCGGGACAAAAAATATGCGCAGAACCGTCAGGCTGTTAGGAAGATTCATTGCTGCTCTCGGTGAGACGCCGCCGGACCTCGGCTCTCAATATAGTCTGCACCAGCAGGCGAGTCAACGCTAGAGGCTACTGCCTCCGGAAGGCAACACTGTGCGCCGCAGAAGGGCAGTAGTCCATGATTCCGCCGTGGTGCAATTTACCGTCCACCGGAGCAACTACAGTAAAATCCTGATCTTAGTACAGTGATTGCTGCAAACCTGTGCAAATTTCCCAAAGCTGCATTGGCGTTACGGGACGCCGTCGGCCAAGCGGGAGCGGAGCGATCGTCCGCAACTAAGTGTAGTGTGTTCAAATACATAGCGCCAAACCAGTCTCGGGTACCCAGTGCCGCGAGCCACTCGCCCCTCCCTATCCCGGAACGGTTCCGTGGCCATTTTTCCACAGCGTTTTCCACCGCCAAGGGTTTCAAATTGGGACCGGAAATCGCGCTGGGGCATGCGCTTGCGGGCCCGGCAATGCCAACCCGGCCAGCCCGCATCAGGCCTCGATGCTGGCAGGCCGATGCGTGAATTCTTCCAGGCGGCGCCTCAGCGATTGCGGCACTTCCGCCTCCACAATGAAGTGGCCATCCGACACCTCATCGCGGAGAACGCGTCCGCAGGCGTGAACCAGCGAGAGGGTCCGGCCGTCGGCCGTGGGAATATACAGCCGCAGCCGCACCAGCGGATCGAAGGGCATCACCTGATCGATTCTCCGCAGCAGATCCGGCAGACCTTCTCCGCTGCCGGCGGAAACGAAAACGGCTTGCGAGCCCTGCGCGTTCGCGGCTTTCAGCTCCGCCAGTTCGTCTTCACTCAAACAGTCGATCTTGTTCAGCACGTGCAGCCGCGGCCGGTCCTGCACCCCCAGGTCGGCCAGCACCTTCAGCACCTCCGCGTCCTGCTCGGCATGGCGCGGGTTGGAAATGTCCGTGACGTGCAGGATCAGCGCCGCTTCCTGCGCCTCTTCCAGCGTGGCGCGGAACGCCGCAATCAAGTCGGGCGGCAAGTCGCGCACGAAACCCACCGTATCGGAGAGCAGCACCCGCCGGTGAGAAGGCAGCCGCACCGCGCGGATCGTGGGATCGAGCGTGGCGAACATCTTTGAGGAGACCGTTACCTCCGCGTGCGTCAGCGCGTTGAACAGCGTCGATTTGCCCGCGTTGGTGTAGCCCACCAGCGCTACCATTACCAGCGGAACCGCTTGCCGCGCCGTGCGCCTCGTGGCCCGTTGCCGCCGCACCGTGTCGATGGCGTGCTGGATTTTCGCCACGCGCGCGCGGATGCGCCGCCGGTCCGTCTCCAGTTTTTGTTCGCCGGGACCGCGCGTGCCGATGCCGCCTCCCAGGCGCGAGAGTTCTTCGCCGCGCCCGGTCAATCGCGGCAGCAAATAATTCAATTGCGCGAGTTCCACCTGCAGCTGGCCCTCGCGGGTCCGCGCATGACACGCGAAAATATCCAGGATCAACTGCGTGCGGTCGATCACGCGCGTCCCAATCCCTTTTTCCATGTTGCGCAGCTGCACCGGCGTCAGGTTGTGGTCCACGATCACCAGCGGGACGCCGCGTGCGTGCGCTTCCGAGCGAATCTCCTCCAGCTTGCCTTTGCCCACGAGCGTGGCCGGATCGAGCCCTTCGCGCACCTGCAGCATCGTCCCGGAGATTTCCGCTCCGGCGCTGGCCGCCAGCTCCTCGAGTTCCTGCAGCGATTCACGGCCGGTTGTGGCCGCCACGCCCGGCACGCCGTGGCTCGGCCGCTTCAGGGCCACGCCGACCAGCAACACTCGCTCGCGTTGATTCAGGGGATGCGCGGATTTCATTCGGATAATAACGGACGTCTGGCCGTGCCGCAGTGGTTGGATTGCATCTACGCCAAGTATACCGCGCTTGCCAATCAAATTGAAGTTCTCCCCGCGCGCTGCGGCGCTGCCTGGTCGCGACCGTTACCCGTATCAGCGCGGCGAAGCGACCTCCAACGCTTCGGAGACGATCTTCGGATCGTCGCCGAAACCCGCGAGCCACTGCACGCCCGGTTCTTTGCGAAACCATGTGATTTGCCGCTTGGCGAAATTGCGCGTGGCCTGCTGGATTTTCGCGATCGCCGCTTCCAGCGCCAGCCCGCCCTCAATGTGTTGCCGCAGTTCCGCGTAGCCAATGAACTGGAAGGGTTTCGCCTCCCGCGGAACGCCCCGCGCCATCAGCCGCTCAACTTCACCAACCCATCCCGCCGCGAGCATGGCCTCCACGCGTGCGCTGATCCGCGCGTACAGTTCCGCGCGTTCGGGCGCCAGTCCAATCTTGATGACGCGGTATCCGCGCAACGGCTCGCGCCCCGCGCGATGGATTTCGCCGACTGCCTTGCCCGTCAGGATGCGCATCTCGATCGCACGAATCGCTTTCTGCGTATCGCGCGGCGCGATCCGCGCTCCCGCTTCCGCGTCGAGCCGCTTCAAAATGCGGTGCAGGTGCTCGCCGCCGCGCTCGCGCGCCGTCCGCCACAGCCGTTCCCGCAATTCCTCCGATCGCGCCGGCGCTTCGGCCAGCCCTTCCAGCAACGCGCGCAAATACAGACCAGTGCCCGCCGTAATCACCGGCGTCTTGCCGCGCCGGCGCAATTCTTCGAGCGCCTCCAACGCCTGGCGCCGGTATTCGCCCGCCGTAAACACCTCGTTCGGCTCGGCCAGATCGGTCAGATGATGCGCGATACCGTGCTGCTCGGCGCGAGGCACTTTGGCCGTGCCGATATCGAAATGCCGGTAGATTTGCGTCGAGTCGCACGCCAGAATTTCGCCGCCCAATGCGCGCGCCAGGGAAATTCCCAGGGAGGATTTTCCGGACGCGGTCGGCCCCAGCACCACGATCAGCGGCCCGAACTCGCTCGTCATCTGGGCAGCGCCCAATAACGGAAGAGCAGAATCAGCAGGACGATTCCCGCCAGCAACAGCGCTCCGATGATCTGCGTGCGGTTCAACTGCATGGGTGTGCTCGCCGCCAAGGCGCTGAAGTTTTCCACCGCATCGTTTTGCCGCTCGGTCTAGTGCGAGTAATCGATGGGCAGATTATAGAAGAAGATGAAGCGAAGTCCGAGATTCGGCCCTTTGAACTGCTGCGGCAGCGGAGGAAACGGGCTCGACGCGCGGATCGCGGACATGGCCGCCGCGTCCAGGGGTTCCTTGCCGGAGGTTCTCTCCAGCACTGGATCCGTCGCTACGATGCTGCCGTCGGGATTGATGTGGAACGTGATGGCCACGACTCCTTTGTCGCCCATCAGCGCCGATTCGGGCATCACCGCGTACCAGTTGCGCTGAACGATGGCGAGCAATCGCTGAATGTAGGGATTGAAGTCCACGCCCTCGGTCGGCGTGAGAATGGCCACTCCGCCCTGCATTCCCGGTCCGCCGCCTGGCGCTCCTTGCCCCCGCGGCAAACCGCCGCCGGTCCCTGGCTCGCGGTAGACTTGCGCGCCGCCCCGGTTCTGTATGGCGTGCTGGATTTGGTCCTGCAGCGACTCGTTCGCCGAGGGCAGATTCAATTTGTAGCGCCCCGGCTGCGGTGTATTCGGTTTGAGCGCTTCGATGTGCGATGGCTGTGGAGCGGTCTGCTGCCTTTGCGGCGTTGGACGAATGGGAACCTGCGGTGTGGGAGCTGCGGGCAGTTCCGGCGCGGGCTTCGCCGGCACCGGCTTGATCGCAGGCTGCTCCACCGGCGGTGCGACCATCGGCGCCTTTTCCACCGGCGGCGAGAGACGCTTCAAAATTCCCGGGTCGATGTGAATCTTCGGCACGGGTGGCGCCGGCGTGGAAACCGTCGGCGGCATGTACACGAAGCTGAGCTGCTTGCGCGCCAGGTCCAATTCCTCCTGCGTGGGAACGTGCGCCGGAAAAATCTTCGGCGCGGAAATCAGGAAAATCACCAGGGCGATGTGAATGATCACCGACGTGACGCGGACGATCGTGTCGCTTTTCAGATCTCCCTTGGCTTCGCCGGCCACCAGCAGGTTGGCATCGCCGGTGATGAAAATGTCAGGTTCGATCACTTCGCGAAGCTGCGCCGTCAACGTGGGAGGCTTCGGCGGCCGTTTCAACTCCTCTTCGGCGGGCGGTTCGACGTAGGCGGGAACCACCACGCGCTCGTCGAGCACCGCGATGGAACTCGGCCCGTCACCGTTCCGGCTTCGTTCCATGGGCTTGGCGGGCATCCCGCGCGGCACCAGCGTGCGATCCACCAGAACGTCCAGCGGAAGATGCGCGGGAATGGAGGTTTTGCCGTCCAGCGGGACAGCATTGTCCGACAATTCCGGCGGAACCACCGTCCGCTCGTCCATGTACGTGCTGGTCCGCTGCGGCGCCTTCTTCGTTTGCTCCGGAGAAGGTGGCCGTACGTCCGGCGGGACCACGATGCGAGAAATCATCGAGTTTCCTGGGGGGTAAACGCAGATCGCCCCTCGAGCGCTCTGCCAGTCCTTAGTTGGACGCGCCGGGCATGTTCCAGGATGCCTTCCATCACCCGGTCCGCCAGTGCCAGCGCCCGGCGCCCCGCCTCGCCGTCCACCAGCGGCGCGCGCCGCGTCCGCACCGTTTCCAGGAACGACCGCACTTCCGCCTTCAATGGTTCTTCGGGCGTCGTCGCCAGTTTCTCGAAACCGATCGGCGGCGGCGCGCCCGCGGCCATGGCCTGGTTCGCGCGCGGCTCGACGCGCACCCGCAAGACATCCTGCCGCGCAAAATCCATCGCGATGTACTCATGCTCCTGGAACAACCCCAACATGCGCACCCCCTCGGTCGAAACGCGG
>JBJKQB010000277.1:0-23260 GCA_046705825.1 Candidatus Acidiferrales bacterium | reverse complement strand
GCTTCGCCGCGGCGCAGCGCTTCCGCGCATTGCGACGGCAGGGTGAACGACAAGTCGTACTTGCCCGCGAGCGGCCCTTCGGCAAAGCCCCAAACGAGCGGCGCGGTGTTCAGGTATTCGACGATGGAGATGCGGAGTTTCTTCTTCATACGCAACAATCGAATATAGCACACGGAAGGACACCCGCCGCTGCGCGACTGGGCACACGGCTTCTGACCGCCCGGAATCCGAAAATCGAAAGTCGAAAATCGAAATTCGGGGCGAGATGACATCGCTGCGTCGCGCCGCGATGACGGCGAATGGTTTGAACGGCCGCGCACGCGGAACTAGAATCCTTGCGTGGCGGCGCCGCGCATTGAAGCCGTGCTGGAAACATCGCTGTATGTCCGCGACCTGGATCGCGCGCTCGCGTTCTACGAGGCGGTGCTTGGGCTTCGCCGGATTCCCGACGCTTACTTCGAAGGAGGGCGCGGCGCGGCTCTGCAAGTCGGCGCGGGCCCGAGCATTCTGTTGTTGTTCCGCGCCGAAATGACGCGGCATTCCGAGCGCGTGCCTTCGCACGGCGCGACAGGTCCGGGCCACGTGGCCTTCCGCATCGCTCTGGAACAGCTTCCCGCCTGGCGCGAGCGCCTGCGCGAACAGGGCGTGCCCATCGAGCGCGAGGTCACCTTCGGCGAGAACCCGCCCTCACTCTATTTCCGCGATCCGGACGGCAATTCCCTCGAACTCGCCGTGGCGGGGATTTGGCCGCTGAGGGCTAGCGGCCCCAGTGCGGGTTGATTCGAGGTTCCCTCCTCTGCGTGTTTCTACGGCACAAGGCATGCGTATTTCTGCGCGTCGTTCCGATTGTCTGGCTTGTGCTATAAGCGAGAGTTTCCCTGACAGGCCGAACACGAAAATCGAAACGCGGAAATCGAAATTCGGCTAGGTGTGGATGTGGACGGCGAGCAGCAGATCCCTCACCCCCATTCGCGCATAAAACGCGCGACTGGGTTCGGGTCCGGCTTCTGGACTCCGGTGGCGTCCGCCGGACTCCGAAAACCGGAGATGACAGCCGAGGAGTATTCCCGCAAGAACCGCGGGACTGGGTTCCCTTCGCCAAGACACTCAGGGCGGGATGACATCCGGCAACGACCACCACTGAGAATTCCATGGGAGCGGACGATTATCTCGGATGGCTGGCGCTTGCGCTGACGCCGGGCCTGGGCGCGCGCATGGCCGGCAAGCTGCTGCGCGAGTTTGGCAGCCCCGACGCGGTTTTCAACGCCTCCCTGACCGCGCTCGAAGGACAGCATCTGCCCGCAGCCGTGGCTCAGTCGATTCATTCGCGGCGGCCGCTGAGCGATGCGGCCAAAGAACTGGCGCAGGCCCAGGCCGCGGGCTGCCGCCTGCTCACATGGGACGAGCCCGAATATCCGGTGCGCCTGCGCGAGATCTACGACCCGCCTCCCTTGCTGTATGTGACCGGCGATGTGTCGCTGCTGTCGCGGCATCTGATCGCGATCGTTGGCGCGCGCCGGCCTAGCCCTTACGGCAACCAAATGGCGGAGCGAATCGGAAGGGATCTGGCGGCGCGCGGGATCGTGGTGGTCAGCGGCCTTGCACGCGGGATCGATGCGAGCGCGCACCGCGGGGCGTTGAGCGCGGTCGCCGGCACGACGATCGGCGTCCTGGGCTGCGGCATCGACGTGGTCTACCCCAAGGAAAACAGGAAAATCTTCGAGGAAATTCGCCAGCGCGGCCTGTTGATCACCGAATTCCCTATGGGCACGTTTCCCGCGCCGCAGAACTTCCCGATCCGCAACCGCATCATCGCCGGGATGGCGCTCGGCGTGGTGGTGGTCGAGGGCGCGCAATATTCCGGATCGCTGATTACCGCACGGCTGGCCATGGAATTCGGCCGCGAAGTGTACGGAGTGCCGGGAAACGCGACGCAAGCATCCAGCTTCGGGCCGAATCAGCTGATCAAACAGGGCGCGAAACTGGTGACCGGATGGGAGGACATCGTCGAGGAGCTTCCCACGCCCGTTCGGGCGGAGTTGACCCCGGTCGAGTCGGTCAGCCAAAGCGAGAGAACGTCGCTGATCGAGGAAAGCCTCGGGCCCTCGGAGCGCCCGATCTACAAACTGCTCAGCACGGACCAGAGCTGCCACGTCGACCAGTTGGTGGAAACCTCCGGGCTGAGTTCTTCGGAGGTTCTGGCCGCGCTCTTCGACCTGGAAATGAAGGGGGTAGTGCGCCAGTTGCCGGGGAAACAGTTCCTGAAAGTGCTGCTGTAGCGGCGTGTCGCGGCACACGCCGTACTGGGCCAGTTTGAATTTTGACTGCTTGTGTCACGATCAAAAAAATTCAAACTGACCCATGAGCCGATTTCGCGGGCGGCGCGGAAGGGCGTAAAATGTTGGCATGGCCAAGAAGCAAGCAGACACGTTTGAAGTGGATTGCCCGTGCTGCCATGCAAAGCTGACGGTGGACGCCAACCTTGGCGTGGTGCTGTCGCACGTGCCTCCGCCGAAGGCGCCCCCCGGCGTTGATTTCGACGATACGGCGCGCCTGCTGCGCGAACAAGCGGAGGCAGTTGAAGCCAAGTTCCGTGCGTCGGTGGAAGCGGAAAAGATCAAAGAAGATGTCCTGGCGCGCAAATTTGCGGAAGGCCTGAAGAAAGCCAAGGACGCGCCCGTCGAAAAGCCTCTGCGCGATTTCGATCTGGACTGAAGTTTCTGCCAGAGAGGCACAGGGCAAACAGAGCAGCGCAACCGCAGGCAAACGCGGAAACACCTACCGCAGAGACGCAGAGTTCGCAGAGAAATTACCAGGCCGAAGTTTTTGCCACAGGGCAAGAACCAGATCCCAAAAGCAGATCCCTCACCCCCATTCCCGCAGACGGCGCGGGACGGGGTTCGGGTCCGGCTTCTGGACTCCGGTGGCGTCCGCCGGACTCCGAAAACCGGAGATGACAGTGGAGTGGTATTCCCGCAAACAGCACGGGGCTGGGTTCCCTTCGCGGGGCTCAGGGCGCGTTCGCTACGCTCAATGCAAGCAAGCGGGATGACACCTATCGAAGATTGGGCGATGATGATCGCGTGCGCGTTCGACTCCTTGCCGCGATGATCGCGCTGGCGACCGGTTTGCCGGCTGGCGCGGCGTCACACCACAAGCAGAAAGAAAAACTGCCGAAGATCCGCGAACTCGATTCCGGAATCGTGTGGCGGCGCAATGCGAAGACCGGCGAGCTGGAACTGCTGCAGAAGGGCGTTGCGGGAGAGGCGCTGGAGCGCGGCGCTGCGCCCGTCGATGTGCATGCGATTCGCAGCACGACGCAAATGGTCGCCGTCACGTGCATGGTTTCGACGCGAGACGGCCTTCCCGTGCCGGGGCTGAAGCGCAGCGATTTTCGCGTCTATGATGACGGGGCGCCGCAGAAGATCGCTTATTTCGATGCCTCGGCACAGCCGGCCAGCGTGGCCATCGTGATCGACGCGAGCCCCAGCGTTCTTCCGGATTCGGAAGAGATGAAGAAGGCGGCGGACGCGCTGATTGGCGCGCTTGCGCCGCTCGATCAGGCGGCGGTGGTCGATTTCGCGCGGCACACCTATTTACAGCTTCCTTTCACCGACGTGCGCGCGCTGATGCTGCGGGCCGTCGCGCGGGTGAATGTGCGGGCGCTGTTCGGGGATACCGGCGGCTCGAACATTTACGAAGCTGTTTACCTCACGGCGCGCAAGCTTTTCCGCGGGCGCACAGGGCGCAAAGCCATCGTTCTGCTCACCGACGGCCAGGACAGCGGCATGGGGCTCACGATGGATCCGCAGAGCGAGCGGCCGCATCCGACCGACCTCAACCAGCTGACCTGGGACGATCTCGTGGAGCTGCTTGCGGCGCAGAACATCCAGGTATTCGCCGTCTCCACGGAAAACCGGCCGCCCATCATGACGCCGCAATGGCTGGCCGCTCATCGCGATAAGACGCTGATTTCGCCCGACGCGCTCACGGAGGGCATTCCAGCGTACACGGCATTTTTGGCCGAACTCGTTCGGCGCGCCGGCGGGCAGCTTTATTTTTTGAACGAGGCGCCCACGCTGGCGGACACCTTCCGCCAGATCGCGCAAAAAATCCGCGCGGAATACACGCTGGGCTATTACGCGGAATTGAAATCCGAGATGGCCAGCCGCGGGCGATGGCACCGGCTGCGCGTCGAACTTCCAGGCGATCCCAACGTGACCATCTCGAATCGCGCCGCCTACTACATTCCCACCTCGCCGCGCCGCGACAATAATCGGTAAGCGATCTGCTTTTCCCAGTCCCGGTGACTCATATTTTGCAGCCTCCCGCGGCACTCCGAATTTCGTTCGGTGAACTGGCAAATCGCGATCACCTCGGAGCGCGTGGCCGCAGCAAGACGATCACTCCTTGCCAGCTCGCGGGGCAAGATTCGGAGCGCAAATGGAGGCCGCAAACAAAAAACCGTTCGTATCCATCGGTACGCCGGGCGCACAATAGCGCGGCGATGTTCCAGAGGAAGAAATACCGGCTGAAACTGCCATCACGGACGTTGGTGCTGGGCGAGCGCACGCTGCTGATGGGCGTGCTGAACGTGACGCCGGACAGCTTTTCGGATGGCGGTTTGCATTTCGATGCGGATGCGGCGGTGGCGCGCGCGTTCGAGATCGAGCGGGAGGGCGCGGACATTCTCGACATTGGCGCGGAATCTACGCGGCCGGGGTCCGAGGGAATTTCGGCGGAAGAGGAACTGCGGCGGCTTCTGCCTGTGTTGGAAAAACTGCGCGGGAAGCAGAAGTTTCCTGTTTCGGTTGATACCAGCTAAGTGGAAGTTGCCGAAGCAGCGGCGGAGGCCGGCGCGGAAATAGTGAACGACGTGACCGGCTTGCGAGGGGATGCGCGCGTCGCGAAACTCGCGCGGCGGCGCAGACTCGGGCTCATGCTCATGCATATGCGCGGCGAGCCGCGCACCATGCAGAGGAGGCCATTCGCGCGCGACGTGCTGCGCGATGTGGCGGCGGGCCTGCGCGAGGCCGTAGCCGTCGCCCGGCGTGCGGGCGTCGCGCAATCGCAAATCGCGATCGACCCGGGCATCGGCTTCGGCAAGAGCTATCCACAGAACTACGAACTGCTGGCGCGCTTGCGGGAGCTGGCGCGTCTTGGGTATCCAATTGCGATCGGCACCTCGCGCAAGGGATTCATTGGCCGGGCGCTGGGCGGCGCAGCAGTCGGAGAACGCGGCTGGGGCACCGCTGCGACCGTGACCGCAAGCATTCTAGGCGGCGCGCACATCGTTCGAGTGCACGATGTGGCGGAAATGGCGCAAGTCGCGCGTGTGGCGGACGCCATACTCAATCCGAGGTCGATTCCGGCGCAGGAAGGGCCGCGATGAGTTCCAATGGTCCTCCTGCGGCGCCCAGCGGCCGCAAGCGAGGCCTGATTGCGCAATTCCGGCTGCTTTCTTCCGATCAGCGAACGACTTTTCTTGCGGCCATGCTGGGATGGTCGCTGGACGCATTCGATTATTTCATTCTGGTGTTTTGCGTCAGCGCCATCGCGACGCAATTCAGCGCGCGAGTTTCGGCGGTGGCCGAGGCCATCTTCGTCACGCTGGCCATGCGGCCGGTGGGCGCGTTCCTCTTCGGAGTGTTTGCAGACCGCTATGGCCGGCGGCCGGCCCTGCTGATCAACATCGTCTGCTATTCGCTCTTCGAACTTGCATCCGGATTCGCGCCCTCGCTGCGCGCGTTCCTGGTCATTCGCGCGCTGTTCGGAGTAGCGATGGGAGGCGAATGGGGCGTGGGCGCCGCGCTCGCGTTCGAAACGCTGCCAGCGGAAGGGCGCGGGTTCTTCTCGGGCTTGCTGCAAGAAGGCTACGTGATCGGGTATCTGTTTGCGGCGCTGGTCTACGGCGCGTTCTTCCGCTTCGTGGGCTGGCGCGGGATGTTCGTGATCGGAGCGCTGCCCGCGCTTCCTGTGGTGTATCTGATCGCGGCACGGGTGAAGGAATCGCCCGCGTGGTCCGGAGGCGGCGTATCGCGTCGCGCGGAACTCCACATCGGGCGTGACATCTGGAAATATCTCGGCAGCTTCGCGTTTCTGGTGCTGCTGATGTTCGCGTTCAATTCGTTCAGCCACGGCACGCAGGATCTTTACCCCACGTTTTTGCAAAGGAATCACGGCTTTTCGCCCGGGACGGTTGGCCTGATCGCCATCATCTACAACATCGGCGCGCTGCTTGGCGGGATCGTTTTTGGCACCTGGTCGGAGAAGATCGGGCGGCGGCGCGCGATTCTGGTGGCGGCACTGCTGGCGATTCCGGCGATCCCGCTGTGGGCTTACTCGCATTCGGCGGCGATGTTCGCGCTGGGCGGGTTCCTGATGCAATTCATGATACAGGGCGCCTGGGGCGTGATTCCTGCGCACTTGAACGAGCTCTCTCCGCCGGCAGTGCGCGCGACGTTTCCGGGTTTCGCCTATCAGTTGGGGAACCTGTTTTCCGCCGGAAACGCGGTGATCCAGGCTAAATTTGCGGAACGCGTATTTCACGGGAACTACGCGCCCGTGCTGGCCTGGACGGTGCTGGTGATTGCGGTGCTGGTCGCGGTGGTCACCATGGCGGGCAAAGAGGCCAAAGGCGCCGACCTATCCCGCTAGGTGGCCGTGGCTTCTGGATAACACGACGACGGAGCGGCTAGTTCAACAGCGCCCTCCAGGGTCCGGCCCAATCGGTGCACTTGGGGCAGTGCTCGCGCGCTGCGACCGAAATGAGTAAAATCGCATCTTTACAAGAGTAGGCCCAAAAGGAGCCCTTCATGAGCGTTACCTCACCCGCAGGACCTTCTTCATCCACCGTGGCCGAGATCAAGGAAAAGGCGCGGCGGCTGCGCATTCTCTCGATGATGTCGACGACAGCGGCCGGGTCCGGCCATCCGACTTCCTGCATGTCGGCGGCGGAACTGGTGGCCGGGCTGTTTTTCTACGCGATGAAATTCGATCCGAAGGACGCGAACTCTCCAAATGGCGACCGCTTCGTGCTCTCGAAGGGACATGCCGCGCCGGTGCTGTATGCCGCGCTGGCGGAAGCGGGTGTTTTTCCCGAGTCGCGAGTGATGACGCTGCGGCAGGCCTCGAGCGAACTCGAGGGCCATCCCACACCGCTCATTCCGGGCGTCGATGCAGCCACCGGGTCACTGGGGCAGGGAGTTTCCGTGGGCGCAGGGCTGGCGATCGGTGCGCGGCTCGATAAAAGCACTACGCGCGTGTACGTGCTGACGGGCGACGGCGAGCTTGCGGAAGGCCAGATCTGGGAAGCAGCGGCGTTCGCCGGGCACTACAAGCTCGAGAATCTTACGGTGGTCGCCGATATCAACGCGCTGGGCCAGAGCGAGCCGACCATGTACGAGCACCAGATGGACATCTACAAGAAAAAATTCGAGTCCGAGGGATTTGCTACGGAAGTGATCGACGGACACGATGTTCCGGCAGTGCTGGCGGCGCTCGACCGCGCGAAAGCGACCAAAGGCAAGCCGCAAGCGATTCTGGCGCGCACCGAGAAGGGCCACGGGTTCAGCGAAGTTGCCGGAAAGCAGGGCTGGCACGGCAAGCCGTTTTCGAAGGACCAGCTCGCCGCAGCGATCAAGGAACTGGGCGGCGGCTGGGACATTCCTCCCGATCCGGGAAAATCCTACGCGCGCAAATCGCTGCCGACCCGCGTCGATTTTCCCGCGCCAGCCGCGCCCGATTACGATCCGGCGAAGGCAGTGGCGACGCGCGAGGCCTACGGGTACGCGCTGAAACGCATCGGCGCGGTCAATCCAAAGCTGGTCGACCTGTCGGGCGACGTGGACAACTCGACCTTCTCCGAAATTTTCGCCAAGGCGTATCCGGACCGCTTCTTTCAGGCGTACATCGCCGAGCAGAACATGATCAGCGTGGCTGTGGGCCTTGCGGCGCGCGGATTCACCGCCTTTGCGGACACGTTCTCGTGCTTCCTGACGCGCGGCGTCGACGAAGTGCGCATGGCCGCGGTCAGCCGCGCGAATCTTAGCCTGTGCGGATCGCACTGCGGCGTTTCCATCGGCGAAGACGGCCCATCGCAAATGGGTCTCGAGGACATCGCCATCTTTCGCGCGGTGAACGGCTCGGTGGTGCTCTATCCAAGCGACGCGGTTTCCTCCGAGCGGTTGACAGAATTTATGGCGCGCACGAATGGGATCACGTATTTGCGCACCTCGCGGCCCAAAACGCCGATCCTTTATTCCAAGGACGAAAAGTTTCCGGTTCCCGGATTCAAAGTGTCGCGGCAGAGCGCTCAGGACCGCGCGACCGTGATCGGCGCGGGCGTCACGCTGCACGAAGCGTTGAATGCCGCCGATGATTTGAAGGCGAAAGGCACAGCGATTCGCGTGATCGATCTCTATTGCGTGAAGCCGATCGACGGAAAAGCGCTGGCGGAGCAGATTCGCGCGACGGGCGGGAAACTGGTGGTGGTCGAGGACCACTGGGCGGAAGGCGGCGTGGGCGAAGCGGTGCTGTCCGCGCTGGCGCAGGCGGGAGCGGCGCCGGCACAATTCCGGCACCTGGCGGTCACGCGCATGCCGCATTCGGGGAAAGAGAAGGAACTGCTCGAAATGTTCGGCATTTCGGCCAAGCACATCGCGGAAGCAGTGAACTCGCTCGCGTAGAGCAAGCGAGAGTTTGCCGCTGCACTTCTTGTCTCGCTCGCTGGTCCGTCAGCGGGCGGCGCTGGCGCGTGCGGCTTCGGGCAAACGAATCAGCCGCGCTTCGGTGATTGATGGAATGGCCAGAATGTTCTGCACGATATTCGCGCTGACGTCACCATCGAGCCGCACGAGCGCGACGGCATCCGCGCCGCGCATCGGCTCGCGCCGGCCGAGGGCGAATGTGGCGATGTTCACTCCGAGATTGCCCAGAGCCGTCCCGATCTGACCGATCACGCCGGGCACATCGCGATTGCGCGTGAGCAGCAGAGTTCCTTCGAGCGGCGCTTCGAGGCCGATGCTGTCGAGGGAGAGAATGCGCGGCGAGCCGTCCTGCATGACCGAGCCCTCGACGGAAAGATCGCGGCCGGCGTCCGAGAGAGTCACTTCCACGGCGTTGGGGAACCCGCGCTCGCGCCGCCGCGTCGTTTCCTCAACCTGAAGGCCGCGTTCCGCGGCCACTTGCCCGGCATTCACGAGATTCACTTTTTCATCGAGGACGGAATTCAGCAGCCCGGCCACCACCGCGCTGCGAATCACGTGCGAGCCGAGTTCGGCGGGCTCGCCCGAATAGCGAATGCGCAAGCGGCCGAAAGTGCGCGAGGGCGCAGCTTGCGCGACCAGCATGCCCAGGCGTTCGCCCAATTCGAGATAGGGCCGCAGGCGGCGGTACTGCTCGGGCGCGATGGCAGGCATGTTTACCGCGTTGCGGATGATGCCGTCGGCGAGATAATCGCGGACCTGCTGCGCGACGGCGGTGCCCACTTCTTCTTGCGCTTCAGTGGTGGAGGCGCCGATGTGGGGAGTCGCAATCACGTTTGGCAGGCCAATCAGCGGAGAATTCTTTGGCGGCTCGACGGCGAAGGTGTCGAGCGCCGCGCCGGAGAGCTGTCCCGAGCGCAAGGCCTCCGCCAGCGCAGCTTCGTCGATCAACTCGCCGCGCGCGCAATTGATCAGGCGCGCGCCACGCTTCATCTTGACGATGGCCGCGGCATTGATCATTTTTTCGGTGGACGGGCTTAGCGATGTATGCAGGGAAATGACATCACTGCGGCGCAGCAAGTCGTCCAGGGGAACGAGTTCGACCTCCAGCTCGCGCGCCACCTCGGGGGTCACGTAGGGGTCGTGCGCCAGCACTTGCATTTCCAGCGCGCGCGCACGCCGGGCCACTTCCGTGCCGATGCGGCCAAAACCGACGAGGCCGAGCGTCTTTCCGCGCAGTTCCATCCCTGACGAGGATTTTTCCCAGCGGCCCGCATGAATCGAGGCATTGGCCTGCGGGACGGATCGCGCCAGCGCCAGCATGAGCGCGAACGTATGTTCCGCGACGCTCACGCTGCTGCCGCCCGGCGTGTTCATGACCAGAATGCCGCGATGGGTGGCCGCCGTAAGGTCGATGTTGTCCACGCCCACGCCGGCGCGCCCAATCACTTTGAGGCGATTCGCTTTCTCGAGGAGTTCGCGGGTGACTTTGGTCGCGCTGCGCACGATGAGCGCGTCCGCATTGATGATTTCGCTCGGCAGCGCCGCAGCTCCGGGCCAAACCACGATATCCCAGCCCGTTTCGCGCAGCAGCGCAACGCCGCGTTCACTGATTTTGTCTGCAACGATAATTTTCATGCTCACGAGCGTAGCGGGCACATTTCCGGATGTCAAATCGGCTCCCGCGGTCATCGCAGCAGAGAGTGCCGATCGCCGCCGAATTTGGCCACGGATGAACCGTTACACGGGCTGTTTTGTTCCGATTTACGCGCGCGCATGGAACGTCTAGAATCTCCTCGGTTTTCGAGCGGCAGCGACTTGGAGTCGATACTCATGGACATTGGGTGGGGACTGAATTCCGGCGGTCGATTCATTGCAACGGGCATCATTCTCATCGCACTTCTTTGTGGATATAGGGCTCGCACTTGCGCGCGGACAACGACGCCGGCGCGGAGCCTTCGCGTTGGCGAGCAAGCGAGAGAGATGGCAGTGATCGCCGGCCCTACGACGACGATCCTGGAATCTTCAAGCGAACCGGAACCCATTCAAGAGGCCACACAGGACCTGGCGTCCGACTTTCAGAAGGTCACGGGAAAACGCCTCAGGATCGTTCATCAGAAGGTAGACGCTGGAGCAGTGACCCTATTGATTGGCGAGCAGGCGGAAATTCCTGAAGGCCTGCGTTCCCCCGGCGTGACTGCAGCCGAATCGTTTGTGATGTCCGCGCACACGGCAACATGGAACGGGCGGCCGACAAAGGTGATCGTGCTGGCCGGGGCGGACATGCGCGGCACGATTTATGCCATCTACCAGTTCTCGCAGGAATATCTCGGCGTCGATCCCATGTACTACTGGACCGACAACGCGCCAGCGCATCGCGCGTCGATTGCGATTCCAGCGACGCTCGATCAAACCTTCCCGCCGCCCGTCATCAAGTACCGCGGCTTTTTCATCAATGACGAAGACCTGCTGACCGGGTGGGCGCCGGGCGAAAAAACGGATCACAGCGGAATCTCGCTGGCGGTGTGGAACAAAGTCTTCGAGACGATTCTGCGGTTGAAGGGCAACATGGTGGCTCCGGGAACCTGGATTTTTCCGGACGATCCGCAGGTAAAGCTCGCGGCGAAGCGGGGCCTGATCATCGCGCAGCATCACGCGACACCGCTGGGGGTGAACGTGGCGCGCTGGCCTGAAGACGTTCCTTACAATTACACCACGCACCCGGAAATTCTGGAGCGCGCCTGGCGGGATGCGGTGAATTCCTACTTGCCGAATCAGGAGGTGCTCTGGTCGGTCGGCTTGCGCGGCCTTTCGGACGTGACGTACGCGTCGATGGATCCCAGCGTGCGCGGCAGCGATCGAGCTTTGGGACAGCTGATCACGAAAGCGATCGCGACGCAGATTCAAATCGTTCGCGCGGTTCGTCCCCACGCGCAGTTCATCGCGAACCTCTGGCAGGAGGGCGCGCGCCTGATGCACGAAGGAGACCTGCATATTCCCCCGGAAGTTGCGACCGTGTGGGCGGACGATGGCTACGGCTATTTGCAGGATCACGGCGAAGTGACCGCGGGGCAAGGCGCGTACGATCATGTGGCCATGATGAATGGCCGCGCCGATCAGGTCTCGGAGATGGTTCCCGTCTCGCGCAGTTTTTCCGAGATGGGACGCTACATCCATGCCGGCGCAACCGAGTATTTTCTGGTGAACACGAGCGACATTCGCCCGGTCACCATGTCGGTGCGGGCGGTCATGGGCGCGGCCTGGAAAGGCGTTCCGGCGGGTCCGGATCCGGCGGACGAATTTTACCGGCAGTGGGCCACGGAGGAATTCGGGGAGAAAGCGGCGCCCGCTCTGGTCAAACTGTACAACGATTATTTCGCCGCGCCCGCGCATTTCGGCAATCCCATTCACGAATACGGCGACAATTACTATCACACCGAGGCGCGGCTGATGCTGTTGACCTACATGATCAACGCGCCGCTGTACTCGCTGCCGAGCCAGTCGCCCATGTGGGAGGAGCCGCGCATTTTCCAGTTCCTGTTCACGCCCGGA
This sequence comes from Candidatus Acidiferrales bacterium, assembly GCA_046705825.1. GTDB lineage: Bacteria > Acidobacteriota > Terriglobia > Acidiferrales > UBA7541 > Palsa-295. The sequence goes on along the minus strand of JBJKQB010000277.1, from coordinate 11,003 downwards.
GTGAGCCAGCTATCGCGAAACGAATGGCTGGGAAAGGCGATCCAGCGGGAGATTCAGCAGTGCGGCGACGCGCAGCCCCGCTGGGACGCGGTCTGGAAGGAGGCTCTGGCCACCGAACCGCTGGTGCCGGCGGCGCGCCGGGAGTTCTACAGCGAACAGGTGCTGGCCATGATCGCCATCAACCAGGAGAGCAATCGCATTCTGTTTCTCGTTTCAAAAGCGATACAGGACGCGGAGAGCGGCAACAAAGCCGAGGCGCATCAGGAAATCAACGAGGCGCTGAGCGCGTTCGACGAAATTCAACGCGCGGAATCCGCGGCGGAATACGGCAAATGGAAAAACTGGTATCGCGGGGACTGGCTGACCGGGATTTACCGCACGCGCCAAATGGTCGAAATATTTTCGAAGTTTCTGGATGATCCGGAAACACACCTGCCGCCGCCGATTATCTGGAACGGCTGGGAAGCGTACTACCACATTCTGCATTCCGAGGGCGATCGCACGGCTGACGTCAAGTGAGCATGGCCGACGCGCGGTGAGAGCGGCCTCAGCCGGATCGCTTTGCCCTGCTCTGAGGAACCAACCTCAATCGAGCGCCTGATTGTCCGCTCGAGCGGACGGGTGTAGACTTTTTTTATGGCGCGGAAAAAGACAACCCGCAAGAAAAAAGCTGCCAAGGCGAAAGCCACTGCGCGAAAGAAGAGCTACCGCCGGAAGCGACCGGTGCGACAAGGCGGAGAGAGCCGGGGATCTCGCGCGCGGATTCACCAAGGCGTCGGCCTCGAAAGGGGCGGACAGTCCGGCGACATTCAAGGGCTTTCAAACGCGGAAGACGTGGACTCGGAAAGCGTCACGGAGCTGGTCGAAGAGGGCCAGGCGTACGAAGCGGGAATTGTGGACGGCGTGGAGAACGCTCCGGATGCTGACGAACGGCCGATCAAGACGGGCGAAGTTCCCGAGGATGACGTCCAACCGGAATACCGCGACTACCGCGAGCGCGAGAGCTGATTTTTCCTGGCGATTTTAACCACTCCTGTTTCTTTATAACGATAAATCTTTCCCACCGCCGCACTGCACGCGCAGCCTGGTCCCCGGGGCCGGCGGAGCCGGTCGTATAATGGCGGCGCATGAAGCAAGAATTCGCCTCCGCGATCAACTGGCTGCTTGGGCCGGAAGCAGCGGGCCGAGCGCGACGGGACGAGATCGTTGAGCTCGGCATCGGCGCGCGGCGCGAGCCAGCAGCTGTAAAGGCTTCTGAACGCGCTCCTAGACCCACGCACCTGTGGCCGCGCTGGATTTTCCTTCGCGCCCTGGGCCTAATCTATTTTTCCGCATTTTATTCTTTCTATTTCCAAATCAAAGGGCTGATCGGACCCGACGGAATCCTGCCGGCACGCGACTACCTGCGTGCGATCGCGGCTGCGCCGGGCGCGGGAGCCGAGAAATACTGGTTCGCACCCACGCTGCTGTGGATCAGTTCGAGCGACCACGCGCTGATGCTGATCTGCTGGATCGGCTTGATTGCGTCGGCGCTTCTGGTGGTCAATCTGTGGCCTCGCGGAATTCTTTTCGCCTGCTTTGTATGTTTTCTCTCGTTCATCGCAGCGGCGCAGGACTTCGCCAGCTATCAATCTGATGGCATGCTGCTCGCCGCTGGCTTCATTTCTCTCTTCTACGCTCCGCCCGGCTTATGGCCCGGGCTTGGCGCGGAGAACGGGCCGTCGCGGCTGAGCACATTTCTTCTGCAATGGGAATGGTTCCGAATCTATTTCGAATCGGGCTTGGTCAAGATCCTGAGCGGCGACCAGTCGTGGCGGCACCTGACAGCGATGGACGATTACTACCAGAATTGCCCGTTGCCCACATGGATCGGGTACTACGTCCAGCATTTTCCACACTGGTTTCACGCGGCCACGGTGCTCCTTACCTTCACGGCGGAACTGGGGCTCGTCTGGTTGCTCTTTCTGCCGCGTCGGCTGCGGATCGCCTGCTTCTGCATTCTCACGCCGTTCCAGATCGGAATCGTTTTGACGGCGAATTACGCGTTTCTGAACTACATCGTGCTTGCGCTCGGCTTTCTGCTGCTGGACGATCGCGTGATCGAATGGGTTCTGCCGGACCGCTTGCGCCGTCTCGTCCGGCGGGAACGCAAGCGCTTCGCGATTTTCTCGACGGCACAGCATGCATGCGAACGTTGGAGGACATCGCTTTGGGCGTTGCGCGTGACCGTGGCGGCGATCTGCCTGGGGCTGGTTCTCTACGTGGCCTCCGCGCGACTCGTGTGGATGCTGGTTCCTGATTTGCCGCTTCCGCAGGCGCCGGTGGAGTGGCTCGAACCGTTCCGCATCGCGAACCAATACGGTCTCTTCGCCGTGATGACGCATGCGCGCTACGAAATCGAGTTCCAGGGCTCGAATGACGGCAAAACGTGGGTTCCGTATCCGTTCCGCTACAAACCGCAAGCGCTGAACCAAGCGCCGGGCATCTACGCGCCGTATCAGCCGCGCTTCGAATGGAATCTGTGGTTCGCGTCGCTGGGCGATTGGCAGCAGTACAAATGGGTCGTATGGACCGAAGAACGCTTGCTGCAGAATTCGCGAGATGTGTTGGAGCTGTTCGCCGCCGACCCATTCCCGCGATCGTCTCCGCCCAAGGAGGTACGCGCGGTCATTTATCAGTACTGGTTCACCAGCCTGAAGACCAAACGCGAGACGGGGAACTGGTGGCGCCGCGAACTTCTCGGCAATTATGCGCCGGAGCTGATCATGCAGCCGAACGGGACGCCGGCAGCGATCGAAACGCCGCTGGCCAATCCGCCGCCGCCGTGAGGATGCGTCGCGATCCGGTTCGCGCTGCACCGCGTGCCCCAATTCTTTGCCTCTCCGCCCGATTTTCGTTAGCCTGTCTGTGGCCAGAGAAGCCTCCATGAAGCGCAGCCGAAATTCTTCGCGAAGCACGCCACAACTTGAAGTCACGCCGGCGCAGGTGATCGCCCATCTTGCGAGCATTTCCAAGCCGGCCAGCATCCGCGAAATCGCGCACGGCCTGGGGCTGAAACACACGGGCCGGCGATTTCTTCCACGGGTGATTCAGCAACTGAAGCGCAAGGGCGAAATCGAAGAGGAGGGAAACCGCTACCGTCTGGCGGGCCATCGCGGGCCGAAGCCGGCGGCGGCCGCTCGTGAAAAGGCGCCCGAGCAAGCCGCGCCACGCGCGAAAGCGCCGCAGCGGGCGCGCGATCCGAATCTCATCGAGGGCCGAATCGTGGCGCATCGCGAGGGCTACGGCTTTGTCGTGCCCGACGCGCCGATTCCGGGAGTCGACGGCGATCTATTTATTTCGCGCGACAACATGAATGACGCGATGCACGGCGATCGGGTGCTGGCGCGCGTCGTGAATCGCCGCCCGGACGGCCGCGCGGAAGGGCGGATCGTGCAGATCGTCGAGCGCGAGCACCCGACCGTGGTCGGTTTGTTTCGCTACGGCCCGCACGGAAATCACGTTCTGCCCTACGACATCCGCATCCATCACGAAATTTTCATTCCCGCGGGCCAGGAACTGACTCCCGAGCTGATCGAGAAGGCCGGGACGGGCGTGAAGGGAGTAACAGCCGCGCGGCTTCGTCTGCCCGAACTCGATGGCGCTGTCGTGAATGTGGAGATCACGCGGTTTCCGAAGGGCGGGCTGGCGCCGGCGGGGCGCGTCCTGGAAATCCTGGGACGGCCTGGCGAGATCGGCGTCGACACGGAAATCATCATTCGCAAGCATCATCTGCCGCACGAGTTTGCGGAGGAAGCGCTGGCGGAGGCGCGCGCCACACCGCAGCAGGTAACCGCGCACGATTTGCGCGAGCGGCGCGATTTCCGGCGTCTGGCGATCGTGACCATCGACGGAGAAACGGCGCGTGACTTCGACGATGCGGTGTACGTCAACCGTCGCGGAGACGGCGGCTACGAGCTGCAGGTGCACATCGCGGACGTGGCGCATTACGTGCGTCCCGGATCAGCGCTCGATCGCGAAGCGCGCGTGCGCGGCACTTCCGTTTACTTTCCCAACCGCGCGGTGCCCATGCTGCCCGAAGAATTGTCCAACGGGATCTGCTCGCTGAATCCGCAGGTCGACCGGCTGGTGATGAGCGTGCTGATGGAAATGGACGCGTCCGGAAAAATGATTTCGGCGGACTTCACGCCCGGCGTGATTCGTTCGGCGGAGCGCATGACCTACACGAACGTGCACAAAGTTCTGGAAGGCGATCCGGAAATGGCAGCGCGCTACGCTCATCTGGTGGATACGTTCCGGCTGATGAAGGAGCTTGCTCTGGTGCTGAACCGGCGGCGCAACGAGCGCGGATCGATCGATTTCGATCTGCCCGAGCCGGTGATCGAGTTCGACGAAGCGGGCCGCATGATGAGCATCGGGCGCAGCGTCCGCAATATCGCGCACCGCATCATCGAGGAATTCATGCTCGCGGCCAATGAAGCGGTGGCGCAATATCTGGAGCGGCACGGCATCGCCTCGCTGCACCGAATTCACGAAAAACCCGATCCCAGAAAAGTGATCGAGTTTGAAGAGCTGGCTCACGCCTTCGGGTATTCTCTGGGAGTCGAGGATCTGACCGAGCGGCGCGTCGCGGTTCGGCACGGGCGCGTTCAGCCTCCCGCGCGCGACACGCGAATCGGCCGGGGCGCGCAAGGGCGCATGCGGCAAATGACGGTGGCCTTTCCCGCGTCCGAGGAGATCGACATCCGCCCGCAGCACTATCAGCGCTTGACCGAAAAGATCGCGGGCAAGCCCGAAGAGCGCATCCTCTCGTACCTGATGCTGCGCTCGCTGAAGCAGGCGCGCTACGCCGCCGACCCGCTGGGCCACTTCGCGCTGGCCACCGAGGAGTACACGCACTTCACCTCGCCGATCCGGCGGTATCCCGACCTGATCGTGCACCGCACGCTGAAGTGGGCGCTGGAGAATCCCAGTGCGAAGCCGCACGCAGCGCCGCAGGCGGCGCGCTCGCACGGGCGCGCTTCGAGCAAGGAAGAACCAAAGGCCACGCTGGGACCCTACCGGCGCGTCGAGCTCGAGGAAATCGCCGCGGAGACATCCGAGTCCGAGCGCGCGGCAGAGGCTGCGGAGCGCGAGCTGATGGACTGGAAAACGGCGCAGTTCATGGAAAGCCGGCTGGGCGAGGAGTACGATGCGCTGGTCATTTCCGTGCAGAAATTCGGATTTTTCGTCGAACTGGTGGAGCTGTTCGTGGAAGGGCTGGTGAGCATCGACCGTCTGGAGGAATCGACGGGCCAGCGCTGCGTCTATCGCGAGCGCGACCACGCCATTGTGACGGAACCGTACCGGGCAGCGCGCTCCGCCGCCCCGGGACGGACGTTTTCCCTGGGTGACCGCGTGCGCGTGCGCGCGGAACGGATCGATCCGTTCCGGCATCGCGTCGAGTTTGCGCTGGCATGAGCCGCCATAAGCGGCCGCTCGCGGCGCGCGGCAGGTTCCCCCACGATCAGCGGCAAACGAGCGCGTCGTGGGCGGGAAGCCGCGCGGCCATCTCCGGCGAATCCCCGCCGGCACGTTGAAACTCTAGTACTATTGACGCGCGAAGCACGGGTCAACAGACTGCTTTTCATGGGGCAATATGCCGCCCTGACGGGGAAGCGTGTGGAAGCGCACTATCGTGCGAGCGATCTCCATCTTTCCGTTTGCGGCATTTTGACGGCGGAAACGGCTGAGTCGATTTTCATCCAAGAGCGCTTCACGCGGAATGGGCGCGAGAAAACGATCCGCGTGGAAATCCCGCACGCCTTTGTGATCCGGGTTCAAGAGTGCCCCGCAGCCGCCGAAGCGGTCCGCACGCAGCCCGCTTCTGCCGGAACGCAGATCTAGCCAGCCGGCGCACTTTGCGCTTTGGTCCCTCCAATCTGCCGGTTCCTTCCGCCATCTCCGCACAAAATCCAGCCGTTTCCGTCTGCTCGCTCCTGTAAGATAGTTTTTCTTTCGAAGGGGGTGTGTATGAAGCCGACGGTGGGGCTGATCGGGCTCGGACTCATGGGCAAGCCGATGGGCGGCAATCTGCTGAAAGCGGGATTTCCGCTCGTCGTTTGGAACCGCACGAAGCAGCGGGCGGACGATCTCGTGGACAAAGGGGCGAGGTGGGCGGCAAGCCCGGGCGAAGCTGCCGCGCAATCGGACGTCCTGATCACTATCGTCAGCGATCCGTCCGCCGTCGAGCAAGTGCTGTGGGGCAAAGACGGAGCGCTGGACGGTTTGCGCCGCGGAAGTATTTACATCGATTCGAGCACCGTTTCGCCGGATTTGGCGCGCCGCGCGGCGAAGGCTTGTTCGGAACGCGGCGTCGATTATCTCGACGCGCCCGTCACGGGCGGAACGTGGGGCGCGGAAAAGGGCGAATTGGTGTTCATGGTTGGCGGGAGAGCGGAGACGCTCGAACGCGCCAAGCCCGTTTTCGAAGCGGTGGGCAAACGATTTTTCCTTCTGGGGCCAAACGGCGCGGGGCAAACGGTAAAGCTGGCGATGAATCTGTTGCTCGCGCTGCAAGTCGAAGCGCTGGCCGAATCCCTCGCGCTGGTGACCAAAGTTGGAATTCCTGGCGAGCGCTTGATCGAAGTGATGCAATCCAGCATGGCGCGCGCTGCCGTTCTCGACGTGAAGGCGCCGCAAATGCTGAAAAACGATTATCCGCCGAGTTTCCCGCTGCGTTTGATGCACAAGGACGTGCGGCTGGCCGTCGAACTGGCCAAGCAGGAAGGCGTGCGCCTTCCAGCGGGCGAGGCGGCGTACGCCACGTACAGCGCCGTGAAGGACGCAGCGAAGGAAGACCTGGACTACGCCGCCGTCGCGCGGTTCTGGAGCAGCTGAAAAATCAGCCCGCGGCGGTGCTTACCTTTGCGCCGGAGGGAAAATACGCCAAGGGCAGATCGCGCGACGTGCGCAGCCCGGCAGGCGCAGCCACGATGGCAGGAATCGTGTTCACCGCGATGGCTGCCGTAGCCAGGTCCCCATGCGTGCCCCCCGGAATTACCAGCGACAGGTTCGGCTGGCCCTTCAGCTCGATGGTGTCGGCCGGCTGTTTGGCTCCGACGTACATCTGCAGCTCGAGATATATTTTTTCTTCGCCGTCGGACGTGCCGCGCGCGATCTGGTGAACGCCCGCAACCTGGCCGGGAGCAACTTCCAGGAACTCGGTCTTGATCGTCTCTCGAGCGATCACCGGTTCGATCGTTTCCGTGATGTCATCGATCTCGAATCCCAAACCGTCGGCCACCATGGCCACCGATTCCGGCAGGCCGTGGTGCTTGATGATTCCCGCATCCACTTGCGCGCGGAATTCCTCCGGAGTCATGCCCGCCCCGATTTTTTTCTGCAGCGGCAGGCGGCGCTTGGAGGCATCGACGATGCGGACGGCGCGCGCCGAATCCACGCACTGGCAGACGGCGCTCAGCGTCAGCACCAGCTTGTCGAGCACGAATCCGGGATTCACGCCGGTGCCCACCAGCGCGACGCCTTCGTCCTTCGCCGCCGCGTCAAGCTTGGCGGCGAGTTCCGGGCTTTTGCGGAAGGGATAGGCCAATTCTTCACAGGTCGAGACGATGCAACAGCCCGCCGCCAGGCATTCGAGCAACTGATCCATGACGTTGGCGAGATAAGAAGAAGTGGTGTGCACCACCACATCCACCGGCTTCTGCAGGATCGCTTCCGCTTCCGCAACCACGGCGATTCCCCACGGCGCATCCGCCGCGCCGATGATTTCGCCCAAGTCGCGCCCGGCCTTCGCGGGATCTTTGTCGATCGCGCCGACGATCTCCAGATCAGATTTCTGCCGCATCAGGCGGACGATGGATGCGCCAATCGGCCCCACGCCAAACTGCACTACGCGTATCTTTTTCACCGTGTCTTCCTTAACTCGGAATTTGTAGACTGAATTGCCTCAACTAAAACTAAAGCGGAACGGCATAGACTGCAACCGGAATTCGCGGAAGACCGGCGGCCGATAGGTTCGCGGGAAAAAGAATCGCTTTTCTTTCGTCCCACATTCACGCGTTGCGGGCCGGCACCGGCGCTAGATTCGGCTCAGGGCGGTGGCTTCGTCTTCGGCAACGTCAAGCACGGTATCGAGCCGGACCATTTTCAGCAGCATGAGGACGCGCTTGTTGGGTGCAAAGAGGGTGCACTTGCCGCCCGCGCGTTTCATCATGGTGAACGAGCGCACCAGCGCGCCGATTCCCGAACTGTCCAGGTCGGTCACGCCGGACATATTGAGCGCGACGTGCGTCGAACCGGCGTCCGCCAGCTGCTGAATCTGATTGCGGAAGACCTCTTCGGCCTCTCCCAGCTTCAGAGCGCCATTCAGGTCGAGGATCGTCGCCCGGCCCGCCTTCCGGATACCAATGTTCACATCCACCTCTTGGAGGAACCCTGCGTCGAAATCAGTGCCTTCAGAAGCTAGCCGAATTGGGCGCGGCAATCAAGGGGCTGCCGTCTGCGGACGTGGCGATGCCGCTTCGTACCGGCGCGCAAAGCTGGGAGACAGGCCCTTGCCATAAAGCCACTGGCGAAAGAACTCGCCAAGATCCTTGCCGCAGGTTTGCTCGAGGGCCGAGCGCAGATCGTCAAAGCCAACCTCCTGGCCGCGCAGCAGCGTGACCACCTGCCGCAGCCCGTGGCGCACCGGCCCTTCTCCGCACTCGTCTTCCAGCGCCACGTACATCAGCGGGGCTTTCGCCAAGGCAATGGCGCGCGGGCCGGGAGGATCGGTCATCAGGGTCACGCCCAGCGGCGTCTCTTTCGCGCGGGCGCGCGCTTCGTCGTAGCGGTTCAGGAAGTACTCGATGCGCTTTCTGCGGGCCGCAGGTCCCCCCTGGGCCTCGTCAATCACGACGGTGGCATATTCGGGAAGCCCCTCGCCAATGCCCAGGGCGGCGTCAGGCGAAGGATACATCTGGTCTCCAAACCAATTGTGCGCGAGCGCGTGAGAAACCTGCTCGACGAACGCGTCGCTCGCAATGCCCAGCGCGAGCGTCTGTTCGTTCACCAGCGCGCCTCCGGGGAACGACGCGACGCCGCGTCCACTTCCGCCGCTGACCTCGGAGAGCAAACTTGGGGCCTCCACGACGTGCGGGGCGCGGAACTCCGTATCAATGGGGCCAAAGTCCTTTCCCAAAGTGGCCCAGGCGGCCGAGATTCGTTGCGGCATCGAGCCGGCGTTTTCATTCAGCGGATGAAGCGTCCAGAAAACGGCTATGCCGGATGGTCCGCCCATCGGTGTCTCGATGTAGCGGCCGGCTACAACGAAGGGAGCCAGATCGTTTTTGTTGAGCTGGAACACGTATTCCTGATCGCTCCCCACGGTGCGATGGTGCTTGAGTCTGCCTCGCGCGGCAACGCGAAAACCTGACGGTACGCGCACCGAGTAGGTCATGTGAGGCGGGCGCGCCGGATAAGGCGAGAGAAAATGGTGCGGCGGCTGAGGAAGAGCGGCCCAGCCGCGCGGTGCCAGGTGGAACGCGTCATTTCCAATCGTGATCCGCGAACCAGAATCCCGAGGTGAACTCAAGGTGTATTCGACATCGAGCGTGCGGCGTCTTCCTCGCGGCCACGGACTCGCGAATTCAATCCGCAATGTATCGGGATGCTCCGGCCGATATTCCTCCGGCAACTCCTGGAGGTCAGCCGGATGGGCGTCCCATTGGACGCGCATATCCTTGCGGCCGAACTCTCGCGCCGCAGGGAAAGTTACGTCGACGAAGGACAGGTCCGTCGTGCCGGTGTTCTTCAAATCGTAATGCAGGCTGATCCGCAGCTCACTCGGCGAACCCGGGACGAATTGGATCGCGCGCGTTTCCTTCACGACCGTGTATCCCGGCGCCAGCGCGACACCGCAGCCTGACGCCCACAAGGCGGCAGCAAGCATAAACAGCGCGGCACCGGGCGCGACTCGATGGCTGCGTTTCACGACGACTGATTTTACTGGGCAAAACGGGAAGCGGAAAGAGAAACACGCGCTTCAGCAGGCGGAAACTCGGACTCGTCCTAGGAATGGAGGCCGTCAGGAACCGCTGAACCGCCGCAGAATCTGAGAGTCGCTGGCCCCGCGACGCCGGAAGGAAATGATCGCCTGCGCTTCCGAATCGGGCACCCCGCGGCGGGTCAGCTCAAGCAGCGTCGACCCGTGCAGGCCGGTATTCTTGAGCCCTGCAAGCGCCGCCCCCGATAGAACCGGCTTACCCTGAGCGCGGTGCTGGGCCACCTCCAGGATGATCGCGTCGGAAAGCCCGGCGAGGTGCATGGCTTCATACTCGCCGGCCGCCGGTCCAAGTTGATTCAAGGTGGCGAGTTCAAGAACCGTCCGATCGTTCATGCCCGCCTGAATCAGCCCAGCCACCGTGGTTCCCGCATTGAACGCCTGGCCACGGCCATGAAAAATGCGGACGATTTGAACGCAATCACCGTCCGGGAATCCTGCGTTGTACACCTTCAAAATGTTCGCAATTTCCGGACTGGTCACGTTCAGCGCCAGCAGTTGTTGGACGGCGTCGTAGGCCATGCCCGAATTATCGAGTATCTGCGTATCGCCCCGGCGGGCATGGCCGCAGCCGGCCAGCAGGATGGCGACGGCAACAATAGCGGCAGCATGCGCGCAGTGGCGCGCGGCAGCGAAGCGCCGGCGAAGGTGTGGAAGTTCTCGCACATTATTATTGTAGTAGCGGAACAGGCGGCGTAGTTGCGGATGTCACCGAAGCGTTAAGGGGCACGCTTGCGCCAGCGGAATGATGCGGCCGGCCGAATGTACGATGAGCAGCACTTCAGGAACAGAATCCGGCGGCTAGACGTTGTAGACGCGCTCGATGTCGAATACGCCGGCAATCCGCTTCACGCCGCCCACGATGCGCTCGAGCTGCTTGCGGTCGGACACATCGATGGCGACTTCGATGCGGGCGCGCAAGCCGTCCGCGCCTCCGCTCTCGAACGTCCGGATATTGGCC
>JBJKQB010000276.1:0-24094 GCA_046705825.1 Candidatus Acidiferrales bacterium | reverse complement strand
CGCCAGCGCGTCGCGCAGCGCGAGCAGGACCTTCAGCAAGACGGGCGAAAGAATAGGGCAGTCGCGGACGGCGCACAGGGTCGACGAATGCGCCTGAAAATATCCGATTTCCATCGCAGCGCCCGGCGCGCCTGCTTGCGCACTTGAGTCCGGCGCAGTGGGCCGCACCTTCCACCGCGCGCGATTGCGATAGTGCCAGGGCTCCGCGGCGTGGGCCTGGATCTCAGCTGTCCAGTCGATTTTCCCGGTGCGCCGCAGGGTCTCGCGGAGGATTTCGGCCTTGTAGCGCACCTGCGCGTCGTACGGGATGTGCTGGTAGTCGCATCCGCCGCAGACGCCAAAATGCGGGCAGGGTGGGGCCGCGCGTTCGGGCGCGGGCTCGATGACGCGCACAAGCCGCGCGCGCTGGAAATCCTTTTTTCGTTCAACGGGCTGCGCGGTGACGCGTTCGCCCGGCAATACGAAAGGAACGAAAATGGCGGTTGCTTCGCGGCGCGCGAGGCCGTCTCCGCCGTAAATCAGTTTTTCGATGGTGACGTCGACAGGCTGCGAAGCGGGAGATTCCGGAGCAGCAGCGGGCGGCTTTCGCCGGGTGTTGAAATCGGAGCGGCGCTTCATTTTAGTGAGACAACGGCATTACGTTAGATAAAACAGGCTCAGCCGCGGCAGGTCAAAATACTCGTACAAGCGCTTTTGGGTGTACTGCCGCTCGAGCTGCGCAAGTTGCTCCGCCGACATTTTACGCCTGTAGGGCGCCAAAGAGCGATCCATTTCCCGGCGGATGGCCAGAAGATCGTTTTCGGGCGCGTCCGCGGAGAGGGCCGCAGTCAGCTTTTCTTCGAGGACGGTCAAGCGGCGTTCGAGATCTTCCAAATCGAGCGGGGCGGCTGGATCGAGCAGCGGGAGGAGGTCGTCGAGGCGCGCGGCCGTTTCCTCGAAGCGCGAGGCAAGGGCCGGATGGCTGGAGCGCCGCTTTTCCGCGGCCCGGCGCAAGCGCTGCGCGTTGCGCTGGAAATATTTTTTCAGGTCGTCGCGCGAGAAGCTTTCGCCCGCGGTGCGCGAGGAGGCTACCTGAGGGCCACTGCCAGCCGCCGCTTCCTGGGCTTCGGCGGCGGCGTCCAAAACCGAATCGACGCAATAGGCGAGGCTCTTCAGCGGGCGCCCGCTTGCGCCGCGGCGCGACCGGCTCCAGCTTTCGAAGGCGCGGTCGATGCCCTTGAGCACGGCGGGCAGGGGAATGCCCGCTTTCTGCCAGGTTTCGACGATGGCCCAGTCGAGCGGGGAGACCAGCAGATGAGCGCCGCGCTTGCGCCAGAAATATTCTTCGATTTCGGTGTAGTAGTTGAAGTAATTGAACGGGTCCATCAGAGTTCCGGCGAAAAATACGGCTCACGAATACAAGCCGCGTTGGAATTGGGAAAATGGAGATGAGCTCGCGCGGCGGCAATCACGCAGGCCGCTTGAGCGCGGGCGGCTTCTTTTGCAGCGGGCTCGACTGATGCGCATCCTCGTGATTGCGCTCCCAGATGATGCGCAGGCCGTTCAGCGTGAGGAACTCGTCCGTGCGTTCGATGTATTTCGACCCGCGCGCGACCAGCGGCGCCTGCCCGCCGGTGGCGATCACTTTCAGGGTCGCCGCTTCCGCGCCCCATTCAGCCTTGATGCGCTCGATCATGCCGTCGACCATCGCGATGGTGCCGTAATAAAGGCCCGATTGCATGTGCGCGGCCGTGTTCTTGCCAATCACGCGCCCGGGATCCTTGATTTCGACACGCGGCAGGCGCGCCGCGCGCGCAAACAGCGCCTCGGAGGAGATACCCAGGCCGGGCGCGATGGCTCCGCCGATGTATTCGCCGCGCGCGGAAATGACGTCGAAGGTGATGGCCGTCCCGAAATCGATGACGATGAGCGGCCCGCCGTACTGGTGAAACGCGGCCACGCCGTTGACGATGCGGTCCGCACCTACTTCCAAGGGGTTATCCACCAGCACCGCCATCCCCGTTTTCACGCCGGGCTCGACGAACAGCGGACGCTGGTGGAAATACTTGTGCGACATCTCGCCCAGCGTTGAATTCAGGGGAGGCACCACGGAACTGATGATCATGCCCTTGATGGCCTTAGGATCAAGTTCGGCGAGGGAGAACAGGTTGCGGGTGAGAATGCCGTACTCATCGACAGTCTGATCGCGAGCGGTGGTCAAGCGCCAGTGTGCGACCAAAGCGTCGTTGTGAAAGACGCCCAGGACCGTGTTGGTGTTGCCGACATCCAGAGTCAGAAGCATGGACTAAACGTCTCCCACATCGCCGGAAATGACGGGCTCGAGGCCGCGGCCGTCGTCCCGAAGCACGCGCAGGACGCCGCTCGGCTCCAGCCCCGAAGTCACGCCGGTAAAGGTTTCCGCAGCGGTGGTGATGCGCACGCGCTTGCCCTGAAAATAGCTCGAAACCTCGGAAAAACGGCGCAAAAGCGGGTCCGCGCCCTTTTCAAGAAATTCATTGTAGTAGCGGTCCAGGTGGCGCAGCAAGCGGATCAGCACTTCGATGCGCGAATGCGCTTTGCCCGTTTCGATGCGCAGGGATGTGGCTATTTCGGCGAGCGCCGGAGGCATGCGCGTCTGATTCACGTTCATGCCCATTCCCACCACGGCAAAATGCACGCGGTCGGGCTCGGCATGCATCTCGGTGAGGATGCCGCAGAATTTTTTGCCCCGGATGAGGACGTCATTCGGCCAGCGGATGTCGGGCAGGACATCCAGTTCTTCGGCGGCCGCGTCGCGCGCGGCGAGACCGGCGACCAGCGTCAGCAAGGGGGCTTGCGCAGGAGGGATGGGCGGGCGCAGCAGGATGGAGCAGGTGATGCCTGCCGATTTTTCCGAGGTCCACGAGCGCCCCGCGCGGCCGCGTCCGGCGGTTTGCTCTTCCGCGACGACCACGGTGCCGTGCGGCTCGCCCTGCTCGCCGAGCTGCATGGCGATGGTGTTGGTCGAGCCCGCCTTGAAATAGTGGACAATGCGGCGGGCAAACGGGGTGCCGTACAGCCGATGGCTCAGAAGCTGCGGCATGAGGATGTCCGGGACGCGCTCGATGTGATAGCCGGTGCGCGGATGTCCCTTGACGCGAACGCCCAAATCGCGCAGCAGCTGGATCCAGCGCCAGACCACTTGCCGCGACACGCCGATCTCCTTGGCAATTTTGGCGCCGCTGATCACGATGGTCGCGTTCTCCGCCAGCAAGGTAAGCAGGGCGTCGATGCGCCGGTCGGTGGTTGCCGGCTGCGCGGGCTTTGGCTTCCTGGGCATTGGGAACTGGAAGAATACTCAGAAAAGGGAAAAGGGAAAACAGAAAAGGGAAAAGGGAAAGGGCGGCGGCAGCGATGCGAGAGCTCGAGGGAAAATTACGAAAATCGAAACTCGAAATTCGAAACCCCCAAACCCGAAAATCGAAATTCGTAATTCGAAACGCGAAACTCGAAATGCGACATTCGAGATCCCCTTCCGTCCATCCGGCTCTGACTCTGCGGAGGGAGAAGTTGCCATAGCGGATTGGAATCTGTTGGATTGACATTTATGATCGATGCTTTCGCCGCGGCGTGGAAAAATAGCAAGTTTCGCGCCCGGGCGGACGCAATTGACGATGAGCACCGATAAAACCATGCAAAAGCTGCTGGCGGCGAATCGCAGCGAAATCGCGATTCGCATTTTCCGCGCTGCGACGGAGCTGGGGCTGCGCACGGTCGGAATCTACTCGAAGGAAGACCGGCTTGGGCTGCACCGCTTCAAGGCGGATGAAGCCTATCTGGTGGGAGACGGCAAGGGTCCGGTCGAGGCGTACCTCGACATCGACGGCATCGTCAGCCTGGCGAAGGAGAAGGGCGCCGACGCCATTCATCCCGGTTACGGATTCCTCTCGGAAAATCCGGTGTTCGCGCGGGCCTGCGCGGCCGCGGGCATCACGTTCGTGGGGCCCACGCCCAAGCTGCTCGAGCTTTTGGGCGACAAGACGGCGGCGCGGCGGCTCGCGGCTTCTGCGGGTGTTCCGGTTCTGCCCGGGACGGAGGAGGCGGTCGGGTCAATCGAGGAAGCGGAAAGGGTTGCTGCGGAAATCGGCTATCCGGTCATCGTGAAAGCGGCCATGGGTGGCGGCGGGCGCGGCATGCGCGTGGTGGAGGAAGAGAGCCAACTGGCGCCGCGTTTGGAAGAGGCGCAAGGCGAAGCGCGGTCTGCGTTTGGCGATGCGTCCGTTTTCCTCGAAAAATACGTGCGCCGCGCGCGGCACCTGGAAGTGCAGATCCTCGCCGATCATTACGGAAACCTGCTGCATTTATACGAGCGCGACTGTTCGGTGCAGCGGCGGCATCAGAAAGTTGTGGAGGTGGCGCCGGCGGCGAACCTGGAGCCCGGGATTCGCGCGGAATTGTGCGATGCGGCGGTGCAGCTGGCGCGCAAGGCGAAATACCGCAACGCGGGAACGGTCGAGTTTCTCTACGACGTCGATTCGCGGAAGTGGTACTTCATCGAAGTGAATCCGCGCATTCAGGTGGAGCATACGGTCACCGAAATGGTGACCGGGATGGATATCGTGCGCGCGCAAATCCTGATCGCGCAGGGCCACCGGCTCCACGACGAGCGCATGGGCCTGCCCAAGCAGGAGAACATCCCGCTGCACGGCGCGGCTCTGCAGTGCCGCGTCACGACAGAGGATCCCGAACAGAATTTCGCGCCCGATTACGGCAAGATCGCAACCTATCGGTCTCCCGCTGGATTTGGAATCCGTCTGGATGGAGGAACCGCGTATTCGGGGGCGGTGATCGCGCCGTACTACGACTCGCTGCTGGTGAAGACGACGGCCTGGGGCGTCAATCTTCCGGAAGCTTGCCAGCGGATGGATCGCGCGCTGCGCGAATTCCGCATTCGCGGGGTGAAGACGAACATTCCGTTTCTGGAGAACGTGGTCAATCACCCGAAATTCCGCCAGGGCGAAATCACCACATCGTTTCTCGACGATCATCCTGAGCTGTTCCATCTTCTGCGACGGCGCGACCGCGCGACGAAGCTGCTCAGCTATTTGGGCGACGTGATTCTGAACGGCAACCCGGAAATGAAAGGGAAGCAAGCGCCGCAGGATCTGGAAGCGCCGGTGATCCCGTCATTCCCGCGCGGCGAGCCGCCCGCCGGAACGCGGCAGCTTCTGCGCAAGCTCGGGCCGAAGAAATTTGCGGAATGGACGCGCAAGCAGAAGCGGCTGCTCATCACGGATACGACGTTTCGCGACGCGCACCAGTCGTTGATGGCGACGCGCGTGCGCACGTTCGACCTGCTGGCGATTGCGCCGGCGGTCGCGCATCGCCTGCCCGATCTGTTCAGCCTGGAAATGTGGGGCGGCGCGACGTTCGACGCCGCGGTGCGCTTCCTGCATGAGGACCCGTGGCAACGGCTGCGCGAGCTGCGGCGCATCGTGCCGAATATCTGCTTCCAGATGCTGTTGCGCGGGTCAAACGCGGTGGGGTATGCGTCGTATCCCGACAACGTGATTCGGGAGTTCGTGATCGAAGCGCATCGGCAGGGCATCGACATTTTTCGCGTGTTCGATTCGCTGAATTCGATCGGGAACATGCAGCTTTCCCTCGAAGCGGTGCTGGAGACGGGCGCGGTGTGCGAGGCGGCCATTTGCTATACGGGAGATATTTTCGATTCCTCGCGGCCGCGATACTCGCTGAAGTACTACGTCGCGCTGGCCAAACGGCTGGAAAGGCTGGGCGCGCATTTTCTGGCCGTCAAGGACATGGCCGGGCTGTGCCGCCCGTATGCGGCATTCGAGCTGGTCCGGCGGCTGCGCGAGGAGGTGGAAATTCCGGTTCATTTTCACACGCACGACGCCAGCGGGATCAATGCGGCCTCGGTGTTGAAGGCGGCGGAAGCGGGCGTCGATGTGGCGGACGCGGCGCTGGCGCCCATGAGCGGCGGGACGAGCCAGCCAAACCTGAACTCCATCGTGGCCACGCTGCAGAACACGCCGCGGGACACAGGGCTCGATCTCGGCGCGCTGAACGAGTGCGCGGACTACTGGGAAACGGTGCGCACGCATTACGCTCCGTTCGATTCGGGGCCCAAGGCGGGGTCCGCGCGCCTCTACGAACACGAGATTCCGGGCGGGCAATACACGAACTTGCGCGAACAGGCCGCCGCTTTGGGTCTGGCGCATCGCTGGCGCGAAGTCGAGCGCACCTACGCGGAAGTGAACCAGCTATTCGGCGACATTGTGAAAGTGACGCCCTCGAGCAAAGTGGTGGGCGACATGACGCTGTTCCTCATGGCCCACGAGATGAAGCCCGCCGCGGTATTGAAACTCGGGCCGCAGCACAACGTATCGTTCCCGAATTCGGTGGTCGAGATGTTTTCGGGCGTGCTGGGAGTTCCGCCGGATGGCTGGCCGAAGAAGCTGCAGAAGATTATTTTGCGCGGCGGGAAGGCGATGCGCGGGCGGCCGGGCGCGAACCTTGCGGCCGCCGATTTCGCGGCGGAAACGGAAATGGTGTCGGCGAAAGCGGGGCACGAGGTGGCGCGCGACGAATTGCTGATTCACCTGCTGTATCCCGAGGTGTACCAGAAATACGAGAAGTTCCGGCACGCGTACGACGATGTGAGCGTGCTGCCCACGCGCGCGTTCTTCTACGGCCTGAAATCCGGGGAAGAAATCACGGTGGCAATCGAGCCGGGAAAAACTCTGGTGATCAAGTACCTGACCACCAGCGAGCCGCATCCGGACGGCACGCGCACGCTGTTTTTCGAGTTGAACGGCCAGCCGCGCGAGGTGAATGTGCGCGACCATTCGCTGCGGGTGGTCGAGCGCGCGCATCCCAAGGCGGATCCCGCCGATCCGGGCCAAATCGGCGCGCCCGCTGCGGGTGTGATTACCGGGATCGCCGTGGAGTTGAGCCAGGACGTGAAGCGCGGCGCGAAATTGATGACGCTGGAAGCGATGAAAATGCAGTCGAACATCTATGCGCCCACGGACGGCCAGATCGCCAAGCTGCTGGTCGCGCCGGGGCAAGGCGTCGAGGCGAAGGATTTGCTGGTGGCCATTGCAGCGAAACCGTCCGAAGCGCCCGAGAACTGAGCGGGGAATTGAACGCGAAGCGGCGCGCAACTCGGGAGTTTCAATTCACCCGAGTTTCGCCGGGGCGCCGTTCGTGGCGACCATGTGCACGGGTTCCCCGCGCATCCACAAGCGGTCCACTTCAATCTGCGTCCAACCCTGCGGAAGATAAGCAGGGTATTTCGCCCAATTGCCTTCGCGGACGCGAATGCCTGTGAAGCCGAGCAACACGGTCTGCAGAATCGAGCCAAAATCGGTGAGGAAGCAGCCGTAGTGCTCGGTGGAGACCTCCTGAATCATCCCGAAGGGCGGAAGCCAGGAATCCTGCCAGGATTCGTTGAACAATTGCGCGGCGCGCTCGCGTTCGCCCAGGAACGCGGCGGTCGACGCCATAGCGGCAACGGCAAACCCGATGGGGTGAGGCACGGTCGCCATCAGCGCGCCTGCGGGACGCGCGCGCGGCGCTTGCTCGGCGGCGAAGGTATTGCTCACGAGTTCGCGACTGACCGGCGGATCGTGCGCGATCAGGAAGTCCACGCCGCCCACGGAATATTCCGCGCTGGTCGCCGCCGGAGGATTTTCGTAGGGCAGGATGATGTTCTTCGACGCATCGATCGGGACGATCAGCGCGTCGCGTATCTTGGCCCAGACGGGCGGCGGGGTGAATCCGACCAGCTGCGCGCAGCGAATGGCCGCACTGAGAACCATTTTGCAGATCAGATTCATGTAGGAATTGTTGTTGATGTTGGGGACGCCTTCATCGGGGCCCATGATGTGCTGGATTTCGAAGCCCTTGCTGGTGAAGACGCCGCGGCTCTCGATCCACTCTGCGACATTTCTCAGGACAGGCCATGCGCCCTGTTTGAGAAAGGTAGGATCGTTCGTAGCGAGCTGGTACTCCCACAGGCCAAGGGCCACATCCGGCGTGGAGTGCTGCTCGTCCCACCCGGTGGCGGCGAACGTGGGCGTGCTCTCGTAACCGCCAACGGGAGCGGCTTCCCAGGGGAACTGCGCGCCGCGATAACCAAACAGCTTCGCCAGGCGCTTGGCGTAATCGAGGCTGCGCACGCGGAATTCGGCCAGAGCGCGCGCAGCGGCGGGGTCGGTCAGCGCGAAAGGCAGCAGGGACCACGATTCCGTGTCCCAAAAACTGTGACCGAAATAGTATTTGGCCCGCGAAAGACCGAAGGGCGGCATGCCGGTAAGCGTGGAAGCGGTCACGCTGGAATGCAGGTAGAAAAAGGCGCAATCCACGACGCGCTGCGCGTCCGCGTCGCCGGTGATGTGAATGCGCGACTTCCACAGGTTGTGCCAGGACTCGCGGTTGGCTTCGCGCAGGTCGTCGAAGCCAAGCATCTGGCCCCAACTGGCCAGGCGAATCGCCTCCAGGGCGGGCTCGGGATGATACAGCTCGGAAACCATGGCGGCGATGGTGCGAAAACGATAGGACTGCCCGCTCTTGAGCTGGACAACGTAGCCGCGGGTCAGCGCGGTGTCTGTAGCTGCAGGATCGAGAGCGCGAGCCGGGCCGTCCGGGGTTTCGATCTGCAGGGCCACACCGAGTTTGCTGCGGTTGCCGTGGCTCTCGAAGCCGCCGACGAGCGCGATATTAGTGCCCGTGGGGGCTTCGGTGCGGTAGCGCGTGGTGAGCGTGGCCTGAGTATCGATGGAGGGAACGAAAGTCACTTCGGTGTCGCCGGAAGCGATGACCTTGATTTCCTGGCAAAGCAGGGAGGGAACCGAGCGGGAGGCGAATTGCAGGACTTCGACGATGAGCGACGGCCCCGTCCCGGAGGCGAACGTCAACTGGCTGGTCAACTCGCCGGTGGACATGTCCAGGGTCTGGCGGGTGGGCTTGATCGTATCGGGATTCTCGAGCGCCCCTACCGTGCCGATCAGGATGTCCGTTTCGAGCGGGTAGGGAGCGGGAGAAATGGCCTGCATGCCGTAGGGTATGTGCGTGTAGACAAAGCCGCTCACTTGCGCGATCGCCTTAGCCAGCGGGTTAGGGCCGGGGCGGATGCCGATCAGTCCGTTGGCTAGATAAGCCGGTTCGTACGGTTTCGAGAAATCCGTCACACTCATCTTCGGAATGCCGGACGGCCCTTCCTGCGGCAGCGCGGACCAGAAGCGCAGCAGGCGTGACGATTGCGCATGGCTTGAAGCAGCCAGCGCGGAGAAGGGAACCCCGGCACCCGCCAACAGATAACCCGTTTGCCTAACGAATGCGCGTCGCGAAATTTTCATGGTGAGAAAAGCTCCAAACTGCAGCGGGAAAGCAGGCGGGTCCCGGCGCGCGGAACCCGCCCCAGTATAGAACAGTCAACGCATCCGGGGAGGGTATGCCGGAGCGGTTCCGCGAGAAGGGCGGGGAAGGGCACACGGATGAACAAGGGGATTGAACCTTGGGCCAAGAAAAGGTATTGTCGCCACCCGGTTAGTTTGGGGTGTTTTAGAGGCAAATGGGGCGGAACTCGGGGCCGGTTCTTGCACTTGTAAGGCTGGGTACCAATACGAAAGCCCTGAATCACCGCGGCAGCCGAGGTGCTCGAAACACCTGGCCCTTCCAGAGCTGCGTTTTCAGCTTGGCTTATGTCTGTCCCGTGCGGCGAGTCCTTTCAGCGGAAGGCCGGTGTGTACGCGATCAAAGAAGCTGAAGGGAAGGGCGCGCGGCACGGCAAACTCAATTATCCCGAGGAGCGTAACAGATGAGAATCGCGAGCGTCGCGAGCGCTTTTCCCGAAAACTACTACAAGCAGGAACTGTTGACGGAGGCGCTGAAGAACGATTGGCGGCACCGCTTGCCCAACCCCGCTATTCTCGACCGCCTGGACGAAAGCATGAAGGTGGATGGCCGGTTCACGGTGGAAACCATCGACTTCTACGAGAACATGACCACCTGGGGCCAGGCCAACAATTGCTGGATCAAACATGCCCTGGACCTCGGCGAGAAGGCGCTGTGCCGCGCGCTGGCTCGCGCCGGACTCGAGCCGCAGGACTTGAGCGCGATTTTTGTCACCTCGGTGACCGGAATTGCGGCCCCCTCGATTGACGCACGGCTGGTGAACCGCATGGGCCTTTCGCCCAACATCAAGCGCGTGCCCATCTTCGGATTGGGCTGCGTGGCGGGCGCGGCGGGAATCTCGCGCGCGGCGGATTACGTCCACGGCTATAAGAATCAAGCGGCCGCGCTGCTCTCCGTCGAATTGTGCTCCTTGACACTGCAGCGCGACGATCTGTCCATGGCGCACCTGATTTCCGCGCTGCTGTTTGGCGACGGCGCGGCAGCGACCATTGTGGTCGGCGCGGACATGAAATTGAACGGCTCGAATGGCAATGGATCGAAGCCCGCGCACGGCCCGGAGATCGTCGCCACCAAATCGAGTTTCTACACGAACACCGAACGCGTCATGGGCTGGGACATTTGCGAAAAGGGCTTTCGCATCGTGCTCTCGCCGGAAGTGCCGGACATGGTGCTGAAGCATCTGGGGTCGGATGTCGACGGATTCCTGGCGGAGCAGGGACTGAAGCGCAGCGACATCAAGAGCTGGATCATGCACACGGGCGGGCCCAAGGTGCTGGAAGCAACCGAGACCGCGCTGGGGCTCACGAAGAAAGATTTAGAGGCGTCGTGGAATTGCCTGCGCAAGGTGGGGAATATTTCGTCCACGTCGGTGCTGCTGGTGCTGGAGGACGTTTACATGCACCATCGCCCGGCGCCCGGCGAGCTGAGCATCCTGGCGGCCATGGGCCCGGGATTTTGCTCGGAGCTGGTGCTGTTGCGCTGGTGAGTCTGCGATTCGCTCGTTGCGCCGGCAGCGAGTGGGCGCTAGCCTGAGGCGTGTCCAAGATTGCGCTGGTGCTTCTGCCGGGATTGGACGGGACGGGGCTGCTGTTCGCTGATTTCGTGGCGGCGCTGGGCCCGGAGTTCGATCCCATCGTGGTTCGCTATCCTCCGGATCTGCCGTTGGGGTATGCGGAACTCGAGCCGCTGGCGCGCCAGTTCCTGCCTGACGGCAAGCCTTTCATCTTGTTGGGCGAGTCCTTCGGCGGGCCACTCTCCATTTCGATCGCCGCATCCGCGCCCCCTGGGCTGGCCGGCCTGATTCTGTGCTGTTCGTTCGCATGCAGCCCGCGGCGCTATCTCGGCCGTCTGTGGCCGCTTGCCCGGCACGTTCCCGTCAATGGCGCGCCGCGCTCGATCCTCAGCCGGTTTTTCATGGGCCGCTTCGCCTCGGCGGCGCTTGCCGGAAAGCTGCAGGAAGCGAGCGCGCGCGTGGACATGGACGTCTTTCGCTACCGCATTGGCGAGGTGTGCCGCACCGATTATTCGGCGGAGCTGTTGCAGGTTCGCGTGCCCATCCTGTACCTGCGCGCCTCGCTCGACCGCATCGTTCCGCGCAGCGCGTCGAAACGTGTCCAGCGGCTGGTTCCCTCCGCGCGGATCGTGGAAATCGACGCGCCGCATTACTTGTTGCAGGCGTGCCCGCAAGCCGGCGTCGCCGCGGTGAGCCAATTTGCCCGCGAGGTCGGCATTCCGGGGTGACGCGCTCGCGGGCTAGGATTTGGTGTCGCTGAACAGCAGTTCCCGCGCGCGCTGCGAGGCTTTGACGACCGCCTTGATCAGCGTCACGCGGAGTTTTCCCTCCTCGAGTTCAAGGATGCCATCGATGGTGCAGCCCGCCGGCGTGGTCACCGTATCCTTCAGCAGCGCGGGATGATGCCCGGTCTCCAGGACCATCTTCGCCGCACCTAATGCGGTTTGCGCCGCCAGCAGCGTGGCCAGTTCGCGCGACAAACCCATCTTGACACCGCCTTCCGCCAACGCCTCGAGAATGATGTAGACGAACGCCGGACCGCTTCCCGATAGCCCGGTCACCGCATCCATGTGCTTTTCGTCCACGACGACGGTCTTGCCCACGGCCCCGAACAAGGCTCCTGCAACTTCCAGATGCTCCGGGGTGACGAAGGCGCCTTTCGCCAGCGCCGTGATTCCTTCGCCGACCATGGACGGCGTATTGGGCATAGCGCGAATCACCGGGACGCGCGCCGCAAGCCGCTTTTCGATGTAGCCGGCGGGTACCGAAGCGGCGATCGAGATCACCAGTTTCGATTCATTCACGTCCTCGCGGATCTCTTCGAGCACTTGCTCCACAACCTGCGGTTTCACGCAGACGAGGATCAGGTTCGCGGCGCGAGCGGCCGCGCGATTGTCGGTGCCCAGCGAAATCGACGGATGCGGCGCGTTCTTGCGATCGGCTGCGGCGTGCTGCACAGTCGCAAAAATATTTTTGGGCGGCAGGAGATCGTGTTTCAGAAAGCCATCGATCAGGATTCCGCCCATTTTGCCGGCGCCAATCACGGCGAGTTTCATGCTCTTGAGCTGCGTTGAAGGACTGGATGCGTGTGCCATAGGGCTTGGTGCTCCTTTCCATGAAATCGACCGGGACTGCGGAGGAAAGCGAAGCGGCGCGTCAGGGACGCGGTCGAGGCGACGGGGTGTGGCGGCGACAGATCATCGCGGATGACGCCGACATCATACCGGAAAACGCGCGACTCTCGAAGACAAAGTGGTTGCGGGCCGAGGCGCCAGCGGCGCCGTCTTTCGGAATGGCCGACTTCGTGGAACTCGGGCTGCCTCCTGCGGGAATACGTGTGTACCGGAAATAGCGAGCGCAACGTCTTATGGATACGCATTTCAACCGACGGAGGTGAAAACATGGCGCGGAAAATGATTTTGACCGGAAGCGCGGGGTTGTGCGCGGCCATTTTGGCGGCCGTGCCGTTCATTCTGCCCGCACGAGCGGCCGGAGCGCAGGCGTCAACCAGCAATCCACCAAACGACCAGCAGGCACAGTCTTCGACAGCGCAGCCCAATCTGGCGGGCACCTGGAAGCTCAACGAGAAGCAGAGCGACGACCCGCGAGAGAAGATGCGCGCGGCCATGAATGCGAACGGCGGCTCCGCTCCTATGAATCGCGGGAGGATGGGCAATCGACCGGGGCGCGGGCCGAACGGACGCGGCGGAATGATGCGGCAGTTTTCGCAGCTCACCATCACGCAGTCGGACAAAGGCGTGAACGTCACGGGCGCGAGCGGCCGATTGATTGCCACCAGCGAGGCACAGTCCGATAACAGCCAAAATACGCAGGACAATGGCGGAATGATGATGCGCATGCCGCCGGCCAAGGCGAAATGGCAAGGCAACGACCTGGTCGCTACCAGTGAGGGCTTCGGCGGCGGCACGATCACGCGCACATTCGAGCTGTCGCCGGACGGCAAGCAGCTCTACATGAGCACGAAGATCGAGAACCCGAGATTCAGCGAGCCGGTGACCTACCGCTTGGTTTACGATCCGGCCAAGGGCGACACCAACAGCCAATGAGGATCGTGCTGCGCTTGTGGGCGCGGGTCTGGCAGGCGTCAGACGCGCTCGGGCCAGCCATTCTTGCGGGCGCCACTATTCCGGCGAGCGGATTTTCGTCAGGGTGCGGATATTCGAATGCTTAGATCAATTCCCGCTGTGCTCGTGCTCCTGAGTGCCAGTTTGGGCGTTTCGCGGGCCGAGGCCAAGCAGGTGACAGCCTCCGCTCAAGCGAACGCTCAGCGCGCCTCATCTGCGCCCGCAAGCGAATCGCAGGCACAGCCTGCGGCGGTCGTCGCCAACACCACCGGGCGCGTTCGCACGCAAACCGGCCAGCCCGTTCCGGGCGCGATGGTGCGTCTGACGGACAGGGACACGCACAAGGTATGGCTCAGTTGGACCGACGCGAATGGCAACTTCGCGTTTCCGCAGCTTCCCGCCGGTTACTACCACGTTGAAGTGACTCAGCTCGGCTTCCAGCCCTCCGCGATCGATATCAAACTGCCGGTGATGCCCGCCGGCCCGATTCCCATCGAATTGAGCGTAGCGACATTGGCGGAGCTGGCGCGTTCCGAGCAGTCGCCCGTCAGTGCGTCGCCGCAGAACGCGCGTGGTCCCGCCGCAAACAGCGCGCGCGAACGAATGGCTCCCGGCCAAGGTAGCCCGGCTGAGGCAAATCGCTCGCGTCCGGGCGGGCCCGGAAATTTTGGAGGCTTCCGCCGCGGCGGCGCGCAGATGCCCGCAGGGATGCGCAACGCAATTCGAACAGGAATGGCCACGAGTCCATTTCAGCAAACAGACCTTACCGGCGCGGGCGCTGCGGGGCAGGAAAACGAAAATCCAGGCGGCGCGGCGGGGAACAGCGAGGCAACCGCGTCGTTGGGCAACCAGAATCCGGCCGGCGCATCGGCGGATTCATTTCTGCTGCAGGGAACTGTGGGACAGGAAATGTCGGTCACGGGATTCGGCGGGCCCGGCAGGTTTGGACCGGGCGGTTTCGGTTTTGGCGGTCCGGGAGGGCTCGCGCCCGAAGCGCCTCCGGGGGCGATGGCGGTAGCGGATGGCCCCGGCGGTTTTGGCGGGCCGATGATGATGGGTGGCGGTCCTCGCGGCGGAATGCGTGGCGGCCCGCGTGGCACGCGCATGATCATGGGTCCGGGCGGAGGGCGGGTTTTCGTTCGCGGGAAGGGAATCCCGCCGGGAGGGTTGTTCGCCGGCCGCGCCATGCTGATGCGCCAGGCGATCAATCGCGTGCGTTTCGGATTCTACGATGAGTATTCGAATTCCGCTCTGGATGCCAGACCTTACTCGATTACGGGCCAGAGTTTTCCCAAAGTAGCGGACTACAGCGAGCGCGTGGGCGCCAACATGGGCGGCGCGCTGAAGATTCCGCATCTGTATGACGGAAGCGACCGCACCTATTTCTTCCTGAACTACCAGCACCAACTGGTGAAGAACGGCGTCAACGCGTTCTCGCTGGTGCCCACATCGGACGAGCGCAACGGCAATTTCTGCGGCGTCGGAAACGGCTTCACACTGTACGATCCCAACTCGAATTTCTCCGGGACGCGCAGCGTGCTGAACGACGGCTGCCAGATTCCCACCGGCTCGATCACTACGGCCGCCAGCGGCCTGCTGCAATACATTCCGCTGCCCAACATTCCCGAGATCAGCGGTCCGCGCGGGCAGACTTACAACTACCTGCTGCAAGCCACCACTCCGCAGAACGGAGAATTCATCAACTTCCATATCCTGCACACCATCAATTCGAAGCTGAACCTGAACGGCGGCTACAATGTGTTCTCTTCGCGCGAAGACACTCTAGGCAATTTTGCCAGCGTCGCCGGGCATCAGTCGACCCTTTCGCAGAATGTAAATGTGGACCTGAACCACAACTGGTCCGCCAACGTAGTGGAATCGACCAGCGTGAATTGGAGCCGGAACCGGCAGCAGCTTCTGAGCGACAATTCGTTCGTCAACAACATTGCCGGAACACTGGGGATTCAGGGCGCGTCCACGGATCCCATGAACTACGGCATCCCCGAAATCCAGTTTTCCAGCTTGGGCAGCCTGAACGATCCCGTTCCATCGCTGGTGCGCAACCAGACGCTGCGTTTCATGGAGGGCTGGACCTACACGCGCGGCGACCATACCTTGCAATTCGGCGGCGAAGTCCGGCGCATCCAGCTCAACACCGATTCCGATCCCAACCCGCGCGGCCGGTTCATGTTCACCGGGCAGATGACCAGCCAGCTGGATGCCAGCGGCCATCCCATCGAAACTGCGGCCACCGAGCCCTACTACGAATTCGCGGATTTTCTGCTGGGGCTGCCGTACAACACGCAGATTCGCACCGGGGACTCCAACAGTTACTTTCGCAATTGGGAATTCATCGGCTACGCGCAGGACGACTGGCACGTGAACAAGAGCTTCACGCTGCTTTTCGGGGTGCGCTACAACGTGGTGACGCCGCCGGTCGAGCTGTTCAATCACATCGCCAACCTGGATTTGAATGCGAACGCAACGGCGGTGGCCATTGTCACGCCAAACCAGGCGAGCCCGTTCAACGGCGCGTATCCGCAGGCGCTGATCCACGGCGATTACCGCAATTTCGCCCCGCGCTTCGGTTTTGCGTGGGCCCCGCGGTTGCCTCTGAGGACCGTTGTGCGCGGCGGGTACTCGATCTTCTACAACGACTCGATCTACGACACGCTGGCGCAAAGCTATCTCGCCTACCAGCCGCCCTTTGCGGTTTCACAAAATCTTTACACCAGCGCCGCGCAGGTGCTCACGCTCCAGAACGGCTTTCCTGACGCGAATTCGACGCCCATTTGCGCCGCCGGCACGGTGGGCACGTCGAGCTGTATCATCCCCAACACGTCCGGTGTAAATCCGTTCTACAAAGACGGCTACGCGCAAATCTGGATGCTTTCCGTCGAGACCGACTTGCGCGCCAACTGGATTCTCAATTTGACCTACACCGGCACAAAGGGCACGAATCTCGATCTGTTGCGCGCACCCAACCGCGCTCCGCTGGGGACCAATCCGTTCAGCACGCAAGCGAGCTTGCAGATTCCGTACGCCTCCGCCTTCGACTACGACCAGTCTGGAGCAAATTCGCTGTATAACGCGCTGCAAGTGCGCCTGGTTCACCGCTTCACCCACGGCATCATGGGCGTGGTCATGTACACATTCTCGAAATCGCTCGACAACGCCAGCAGTATTGGCGGAGCCTCGCCCATCGTGGTGCAGCAGGACGGCAACTATTCCGCCGAGCGAGGCCTCTCGTCGTTCGACATGCGCCACCAGCTTCGCCTCATGTCCATGTGGGAGCTGCCGTTTGGCGAGCGCCACACCCTCGCCTCGCATGGATGGGAGAGCAAGGTCTTCGGCGACTGGCGGCTGATGAACATGGTGATGTGGCACACTGGAACGCCCTACACGGCCTACCTGGGCGGCGGCGCCGCCAACAATTCCGGGACGGGCGCCAATTTTTCCGAGCGCGCGCAGCAGGTCGGCAACCCCAATAGCGGAATCTGCGGCGGTTCGGCGCTGGATTTCTTCAACACCGGCGCGTTTGCCGTTCCCGCCGCGGGCACCTATGGGAACGAACGGCGCGGCGCCATCGAGGGCCCGTGCAGTTTCAGCTGGAACATGTCCCTGGCGAAATCGTTTCGCTTCGGCCCGCGCGAGCGCCAGCACTTCCTGACGGCGCGCTGGGAAGTGCAGAATCTGACGAACACGCCCAGCTACTCCGGGCTCTCCACGACGTTCGGATCGCCGCTGTTCGGGCAGATCACGAGTGCCGGCGCGATGCGCTCGATGAACATGAGCCTGCGCTTCAATTTCTGATGAAGAATGCAATGAAACACGCGACACAAACCCTGCTCACGTCCTTGCTGATCGCCGGGCTGGCGGCTGCTCCGGGATACGCTCAATCGCAAAGCCCGGCTGAGCCGGCTGCCGCGGCGCAGCAGTCCAGCAAGCCCGCGAGCCAGAATTCGCCCGCGCTGGTTCCCGCGCCCGCCGCTAAACAGCAAGGTAAGGTGCCGCAGCGGCCTGCGCGCGTTTTGCGCTCGATTTCGAATCTCGTGCGGATCGACGTGGAAGTGACCGACCGCGCCGGGAAGCCCATCACCGGCCTCAAGGCGGATCAATTCGTCGTCACCGACGACGGCAAGCCGCAAAAGCTTTCCTTTTTCACCTACGAAAACATCGAGGCCATCGATCAGGCAGGGCCGGAAAACGTGAACGCCAAGCCCATCGTCGTTCCGGTCGATAGCCCCACGCCCGTAGCCGAGGAACAAGTCGCGAGCCAGGTTCGCGACCGCCGCATGCTGGTCCTGTTCTTCGATCTCAGCTCGATGGGCAACGAAGACTTGCGCCGCGCGCGGCTCGCTGCCGAAAAGTTCGTGGCCAGCCAAATGGCGCCCGCCGATCTGGTTGCCATCGCGACCTACGGAACGCAGCTTTCCGTGTGGTGCGACTTTACCAACGACCGCGCGCGCTTGCGCCAGGCGCTCGAGCACCTGAAACCCGGCGCGGCTGCCGATCTTTCTCAGAATCTCTACGCCCCCGCACAGGAAGGCGAATACGACGTGTCCGGCTACACCGGCGCGGCCTATACCCCCGATGAAACCGAGTTCAACGTCTTCAATACCGACCAGAAACTTGCCGCCATTGAAGGGCTCTCGAACGTCCTTTCCAATATTCCGGGACGCAAGGCCATCATCGAGTTCACCAGCGGCATCACCCAGACGGGGGAAGAGAACCGCACGGAATTGCGCGCGGCCACTGACGCGGCGAACCGCGCCGACGTTTCCATTTACTCGATCGATTCGCGCGGCCTGTACACCGCGCCGCCCGGCGGAGACGCCACCGCCGATTCGGCCACCGGGACGTCCATGTTCAGCGGCGCCGCTGTCTTCCATCAAACGGACGAACGCCAGGATTCTCGAGACACGCTGGCCACTCTTTCCGCGGACACCGGCGGGAAAGCGTTCTTCGATCTCGGCGATCTCAGCGACGCCTTTCCTACCATTCAGAAGGACAACAGCGGCTACTACTTGATCGGCTACTATGTGGGGTCCGACGTCAAGCACGACGGAAGCTGGCGCAGCATTCATGTGAAGGTGGATGTGCGCGGGGCGCACGTGCGCTACCGCAACGGCTATTACTCCCCGCGCGATTTCCAGCACCTGGAAAAGGCCGACCGCGACCAGCAGCTCGCCGACGCCATCCACTCGCAGGATCCCATCGTCGAGCTGCCCATCGCCGTCGAAACGGGCATGTTCCGCATCAGCAAGCAGCAGGTCTACGTCCCCATCGACGCCAAGCTTTCGGCCACCGCGCTGGAATGGGCCCGCAACCACGGCAAGCGCGAAGCGCAATTTGATTTCGCGGCGGAGGTTCGCGCGGAAGTGAAAGGCGTGGCGGTGGAAATTCCGGTGGCGCAGCTTCGCGACACCATCACCGTCCACCTCGATCCGGAACGCTTCGAGCAGATCAGCCGCGCCAACCTCGAGTATCAGGGCGGCGTGGTGCTGGCGCCGGGGACATACGACTTGAAATTCGTGGCGCGCGAGGATGAATCGGGCAAAATTGGCACGTTCGAGCAGACCCTGGTGGTGCCGCCGCTGCCGAAAGAGAATCTCTCGCTCAGTTCGGTGCTGCTATCCAGCCAGATCGTCCCGGTGGAGAAGTCTTCGGAAGTAAAGACCCAAACGGAAGGATTGAAAGCGAAACTGGCGGAAACGCCGCTCGAGATCAATGGCGAGCGCATTGTCCCCAGCGTGACTCGTTACTTCACGCAGGGCCAGACCCTCTACGTCTTCTTCCAGGCTTACTATCCCGCAAAACAGAAGTTCGATGCGAATTCGCTGCGCGCGGGGCTGATCTTCTTCCGCAACGGCTTGCAGGTGAATGCCACGCCGCTGTTTGCTCCGGCGGGAATCAATCCGAAGACGCGCACCGCATCGTTTCGCGTCAGCCTGCCGCTGGGGAAGCTGCCCACCGGCCGCTACGTCGTTCAAGCCGTGGTGATTGGGGCCGGCACGCAGCAGGCCGCTTTCGCCCGCTCCTACCTCGCCCTGGCAGGAGCGCCCGTGGCGGGGAATTTGCCTGCGGCGTCATCCAATTCGCTCGTCCCGCAATCTCCCCAGCAGTAGCCGGCCACGGGAAAAAAAACGGGCGGGAGCCGCCGTAAGTGCTCCCGCCCTTTTTCTGTAAACAGTTGTTCTCGTTTTAGAACGCGTACTTGAGCCAGAACTTGATTTGGCGATGCCCGGTCTCGGTCAATGCAACGTTATCGAAGTTCGGTAGCCGCGGCAGGTACGTGTGATTCTAATCACGCTGAGGAGTGACCGCCAACACAGCAGTTTTGCCCCTCGGACAGGTATATGGAGCCCCATCAGTGTACCAAAGGGGACATTTTCGCCCGCACAAGCGACCGAGCATTCCCGGCCATCTCGAGAGCACGATTGCGAGAATGCTTAAGGGGTGAACGGCCACAGCAGGCGCATACGGAGCGACAGTCCTAGGGGAGGTGGGTTGTGCATAAGAGCGGTCTGCGTTCGAACCTGTTTGCGATCCTCGGCGTGGTGACGCTGTGCGCGGGGTTCGCGCTGGCTGGAACCCTGTTTTCCTTGTTTTCTGCGACGACTCTCCACGCTCAGGCTGTCAGTGGGACAATCACGGGCGGGGTGACTGACTCGTCCGGTGCAGTGATCACTGGCGCTTCGGTTTCCGTCACGAGCACGGCGACAGGCATCGTGCACACCACGACGACCGATTCCAGTGGGCTGTACAGTTTCACGTACTTGCCAATCGGGACGTACAACATCACGGTCAGCAAGGCCGGATTCAAGTCCTTCGTCAGCAACGGAGTGGTGCTGAATGCGGGCCAGGTCTATACGGCCAATGCACAATTGAATGTCGGCACCACGAGCGAGACGGTCACCGTGGAAGCCAATATGCTTCAGGTGCAGACGAAGAACACGCAGCTCGGTAGCGTCGTTTCCGGTTCGGCGATTGAGAACATGCCGCTCATCAACCGGAACGCGCTGGCGTTGATGCAGACTGAGCCTGGCGTCATGGCATCCTCCGATCGATTCGGCACGAACTCGGTGAATGGAAGTCAGACCCAGCAGAACGGCTACCAGATCAATGGAACGGACTTTAACGACATCGCCTTGAACACACCGCTGACCGGGCATTTGGCGCCCAATCCGGACGCGATCGCGCAATTCAGCGTGATTACCAACACGCTCAATCCGGAATACGGACGAAACTCCGGCGCAATCGTCAACCAAGTGATCAAGTCGGGAACGAACGAGTTTCATGGAAGCGCGAGCGAGTTCTATCGCGATACCTTCCTCAACGCGACAGACTACTTCGCGTCCTCGCCGCAGATTTTCCACCGCAACATCTTCGACGGAACCCTCGGCGGGCCGATCGTGAAGAATCACCTGTTCGGCTTCTTTTCTTACGAAGGATTGAGACAGCGTTCAGCCGCCACTCCCGTCCTGGTGACTATCTTCACCCCGGACCAACTGGCCGGAAACTTCGGCGCCGGATTTGTGAGTCCGCCCGAGACCGGCACGGGCGCAGCGCCCATTCCTGAGTACGGCGACAGCGCCTCCTCCTGCCCGGTTTCCGGGGGCGTAATGTGCCCGGCAGGAACTTCGTATGCTTCTCTGTGGAGCACGGGGGTAATTCCCACCCAGGATTTCAATGCCTTGGCTTTGAAGTACGTGACCGCCTACAATCCGGCCGTGAACTTCGGAACGGATCAGTATTCGGCGCAGTTTCCCAACGCGGATAACGTGAATCAGTATTTGTGGCGGGTGGACGACACAATCAGCTCCAAGGATGCTCTCTGGGGTTACGGCTACATCGAGCGGCAGAACTCGGGCTCCGCTTTGCCGTTTACCGGCGCCAACGTGCCGGGCTTCGCGGCGGTGCAGACGGAGTCGATCAGCAACTATACCGTCTCTTGGAATCACATTCTCAGCTCCAACGCGATCAACCAGTTCACGGTCGGTTATACACGCTTCAACTTCGTCACGGTCGAGCCGGCAAAACCGACCTTGCCCTCCTCGATCGGCTTTTCGATCAACCCGCAGTTCCCCAGTGGAGCTGGACTGCCGTACATCGGGCTGCCTCCGGGAGACATCCACCTTGGGTTTAGCACCAATGGCCCGCAGCCGCGCATCGACCAGAACTATCAGATTAACGAGGACCTGAGTTACATCTTCGGAAAGCATCAGCTCAAATTTGGGTTCGACGGCCGGCGGTTTTGGACCAACAGCGTATTCGCGGCTCGCAACAATGGCTCCTACACGTTTCAGGGTAACGGAACGTACTCCACGGGAGATCCGTTTGCCGATTTGCTGCTCGGCTTCGCGGATTCGTATTCGCAGACCAGCGGCGGACCCTGGATGGGGCGTTCGCAGGAGTTTTACTCGTACGCGCAGGATTCTTGGACAGCTCGCCCCAATTTGACCATCAACTACGGAGTCGGCTGGCAAGTGAACACCCCGTGGATTCTCCCGTATAACAACTTTACGGCCATTAACTGCTTCCGTCCCGGCGAGCGATCGCTTATCTACCCCTCTTCTCCTGTGGGCGTCGTCTTTCCGGGTGATCCAGGCTGCAGCTCTTCCGGGGAATACACCCACTTCAACGATGTTGGGCCGCGCCTGGGATTGGCTTGGTCTCCCGATCTGGGACGGCTATCCGGAGGCGCAGGCAATTTTTCGATCCGGGCCGGCGCAGGCATCTATTACAACCAAACGGAAAGTGAGGGTGCGCTGCAAAATCTAGGTGCTGTGCCCTTGCAAATCAGCGATGCCGGTTTCGCGGACGCGCTGGGTACTGCGGCGTTCCAGGATCCCTTCACCGCCATCCAATGTCTGGACCAGCAGAATAATGTGATCGGCGGCTGCACGGCAATCAATCCGGGCACCAAGACCGCCCTTTCGGTGACCTCCGTTCCCAACAAGTATCCGTTCCAGGCGCCGCCAAAGGGTTTCGCGAACATCGATTTTTCGAACTACGGGCCGTTGTCTCTCAACCTGCTCGACCCGAATTATAGGACACCCTACGCTGTCAACTACAATCTGACCATTCAGCGGGGGTTGCCAGGGAAGATGCTTCTGTCCCTGGGTTACGTGGGATCGCAGGGCCGGCATACGGAGAGAGCTTACGAGTTGAACCCTCTGCTCAATCCCACGGAGTGCGCGGCCACGCCTTCTTGCGCCAACTCCTCCCCGGATCTGTGGCTTGCGGCACCCGGACCGGGAAACCCGACCGGAATTGCGGACTTTAAGTATGGCCCGCAGGCGGTTCCGTCGTTTGTGACACCTGTTCCAGGAGCAAGCGAGATCGTTTACCTCGCTTCACTCGGGCAGCAGACCACTGACGGGAATTCTCATTACAATGCCTTCCAGGCGTCTTTACAGAAGACGTATTCCCACGGCCTGGATTTCCTGGTTTCGTACACCTGGGCGCATTCGACTGACAACTCATCGAACCTCGAAGACGCGGCCTTCAATGGACCGGGCACAAACACGTTCCTCCCGGAGCTAAACTGGGGGGATTCAGCCTTCGACGCCCGGCAGAGGCTCGTGGTCGCTTACGACTATACGATTCCCGTGCCGAGTTCGTTGAGCAGCAACGGTTTTGGCAGCCGCGCGCTGAGCGGCTGGCGGATCTCCGGCATTACCACGGCACAAACCGGATTCCCAATCGCGCTCCAGAACTTCTATAACACCTCGCTGACATGCGGCGCAGCCACGTACTATGCCTGTCCGGATAACTTGGAATATACGGGCCAGGCGCTCAATCTCTCCAATCCGCGCGGCCCAAACAACCAGTACTTCAACCCCGGGGCGTTCACGCTTCCTGCGCTCGGAACCTTCGGCAATGTGAGGCGCAACTCCTTCCATGGCCCGGGCCTGTGGAACACCGATTTGGCGATTTACAAGGATACGAAGATCACCGAACGCATGAAGGTGCAATTGCGCGTGGATGCGGAAAACGCCTTCAATCACGCGCAGTTTAGCAATCCCGACGGAGCGTTTGGCGATTCGACTTTCGGAGACGTCACGTCCACCGTGCAAGGACCACGCATCCTGCAGTTGGGAGCGAGGTTCATTTTCTAATCTCGCAGCGGCTCTGGGTTGCAACGCCGTCGACCTGGCTGGAGCGCAACCGCGCAACCTAACCTGTTGTACGCAGGCCGGCCCGTAAGGGCCGGCCTTTGCGTTTCGGGGCCATGGAGACAGTTATGGTTGTGCGTAGAAGGCATTCGCGTTTGAACGCGTTTGCGACCTTCGGCTTGGTGTTGCTATGTGCTGCGTTCGCGATAGCAGGCAAAGGCTCGCCTTCGAAATAGCAAGCCCCGCGGCTTGGTGAGCCGCGGGGCAGCTGCCTGATGATTATCCCGGGGGCTAGTTTCTAGAATTCAACAGCTTCTAGAGCCCGTTTCCTCCCGGGCCGCCGGGCTTTTTCTTCGGAGGTGGCGGTCTGCGTTCGGGCTGCGGTCGCGGCGCGGGCCGCGGCACGGGCCTGCGAGCCGGTGGCCTTGCCTCCGGCCGTGGCGGCGGTATTCGTCGCGCAGGCATTCGCGCCGGGG
>JBJKQB010000275.1:0-7900 GCA_046705825.1 Candidatus Acidiferrales bacterium | reverse complement strand
CAATCTAAGCGGAGAATCCGAGGTGAACGTATGCAAAGTGCGGTGATCTACGCCCGAGTTTCCAGCCGCGAGCAAGAGCGCGAGGGCTACTCCATTCCAGCACAACGTAAACTCCTCGCCGAGTATGCCCGCCTTCGTGGCTTTTGCGTGCAATGCGAGTTCATTGATGTGGAATCGGCCAAGAACCCAGGCCGCAAGGAGTTCGGCGCGATGCTGCGGTTGCTCCAATCCGACCCGCAGTGCCGGACGGTGCTGGTCGAGAAAACCGACAGGCTTTACAGAAATCGCACCGACAGCATCGCGTTCGAGGAGTTGATCGAAAAGCGCAACGTTGAAATCCACCTGGTCAAAGAGGGCCGAGTGATTGCCAAGGACTCGCGCTCGCAGGACAAGTTCATGCACGACATCCACGTCGCCGTGGCGAAACACTATTCGGAGAATCTGCGCGAAGAAGTCAAAAAGGGAATGCGCGAAAAGGCCGAGCAGGGCATCTATCCCGGCCATGCTCCCTTCGGATATAAGAACAACACCGCTACACGCAGCATCGAAGTCGACCCGCAGCGCGCGCCCCTGCTGAGGAAAATATTCGAGGTGTATGCTTCGGGTGAACATTCCCTGACGACTCTGCGCAAGACGATCCTGCGCGAAACGGGCGTGCAAATTTCCCGCGCCTATTTGGAAATTGTGCTTAAGAATCCCTTCTATATCGGCCGGTTCATCTGGCAGGGCATCGAGTACAAGGGCACCCACGAGCCGCTGGTTTCGCTGGAATTGTTCCAGCGCGTGCAAGATACGTTTGCCGGACGGAACAAGCCGAAATACCGCAAGCACAGTTTCGCGTTCGCCGGACTCCTGACCTGCGCCCACGACGGCTGCGCCGTCACAACGGAATTACAGAAAGGCAAGTACGTCTACTACCGCTGCACGCACGGACGCGGCAAGTGCTCGCTGCCTTACATGCGCGAGCAGGACGTGTCAGAGCGCCTGGGCGAGTTGCTCAAGCAGATCTACGTGCCGGAAACGATTGCCCGCACCGTCGTGGACTCGTTACACGCCGATCTGAATCGCTCCGAGCAAAAACGACAGGAGCAAGTCGCAGGTCTCCACCAGCGGCTTGCCGCACTGCGGACACGCATGGATCAGCTTTACGAGGACAAGCTGGAGGCGAAAATCAGCGAGGCATTTTGGGCCCGCAAACAGGCCGAGTATTCCGAGCAGGAGCGCAGTGTCGAAACGGCCCTGTCGGGCCTCAGCCATCCGCTCACGCCCGACTGCCTCTTGACCGTCGAGCGAACTTTTGAACTCGCGCAAAGGGCGCACGCTCTGTACCTTACGAGAAATCACGCGGAACGAGGCCAATTGCTGAAAACTGTGCTTTTGAACTGCGCGACCGATGGCGTAAGTCTCTCGCCCACTTTCAGAAAGCCCTTCGACCTGATTTTCCGGCGAGCCAAAAATGAAGAATGGTCGGGGCGAGTGGATTTGAACCACCGACCTCCTGGTCCCGAACCAGGCGCTCTAGCCAGGCTGAGCCACGCCCCGACCGCAGGAAACAGCTGGGTAAACTCGAAGACAGTCAGGATAACACAGATTTGGGGAGGGGTCGTGCGCGGGACAGCGGATGAAAGCGTCGCCGAGCGTGCTGAGTCGCAGGTTCGACGAATGAACCAAGACCGCAGGGGCTCGAGCCCACATTGATAGCATGGGCCTTACGTCGCGCGTGCCATTCCTCACCTCAGGGCGAGAATGTACGATCCCACAAGGGCGGAAACAACCCGCCGATCACTGCTTCGTCGGCGGGGCCTGGATGTACTTGGCGGCAAATTTCATGAATGCGGGCCAGTTCGGCAGATCGGTGTGACCCCCGTGGTGCTCCCGCCAGCCAATGTCGCCCGACAACAACGCGGTTCCGAGCGGAGGCATGGTGGCGCTGGGAAGGCCGCGCTTGCCGAGCAATCGATAGACGGGACCGGCGGCAACGGCGGCCATGTAAGAGCCACGCGCGTCGACCCAGCCGCCCTCCACCGTGGGCGATCCGTAACTGATGAAGATGGGCCGGGGCGCGCACATGGCAATCAGTTCGTGCGAATCCACCGGCAAGTCGTTGGCGGTGAGAGTGGCGTCGAATTTGAGAAAATTGCCGGCCATCCAATGGTATTCGCCGGAGCCGGCGATATTGCCCATCTCTTCGCCAAAGTGGCGGCGGAAAAGAGTGGCGCCCGCTTTGCCCGACGATCCGATCAAACCAATCGCGAAGCGCTGGTCGTAAGCCATGGTCACCAGCGCAGCCTTGCCGTAGCGCGACTGCCCTTCGATGGCGACCTCTTTGGCGTTCACCGCCGGATCTGTTTCCAGGTAATCGAGAGCGCGGCTGGCCCCCCAAGCCCAAGCGCGCAACGCGCCCCACTCTTCCGGACGCCGGGGTTGGCGACGATTCACCAAGCCAATGATGCCGCTGCGCAGTCCCGCGCCATTGTCGGCCTGATAGCTGGTGGGAGTCAGAAGGGCATAGCCCCAGCCAGCATCGAGCAACTGCTGCTGCCAGCCCGGTCCCTTGGGCGGCGGTGGAGGCTTGATTCCGCGCGCTTTCATCATGGCCATGAAGCTCTTCATCATCGCGGGAGTGAAGTCAAAGCCGAAGTGAATCAGCACGGGAACGGGGCCGCTGGCGCGAGCAGGGAGAGTCAGCGTGAGAGGGATGTTCACGGTGATGGCGGGATCGATGGAATTATTGACGTGGCCGAGCAAATGTCGCGTGACGGTGGGAATGCCGTGGCTGGCGCCACGCTCTTCGCGCGCGAGAGTCCAAGTGACTTTGGGCACATTGCGTGGAACGTAACCGTAGACGTCGCGATCGAAATCCTGCTCGATTTCGGGCCGGCGCAGATTCCACCACAAGGCAGGCGTGGTGATGGGAACACCAAGGTTTGAAACCAAGGGATTGGGCAGATTCGGGTAGGGATTGGCCAGCGCTTCGTTGGTGTTGTCGGCATTGGGGGCTTTGGGATCCAAGCCATTGGCACCCGGCCGAAGCGACTTCAAATGGAGGATGTCCATCATGCGCTGATGGTCGGCTTCGGTAGCCTTCTGCTCGGCGATCTGCGCAGGGGTGGGATGGCTGCCTGGGAATTGCGCGGAGGCGAAACCAGCCGCCAGGATGACAACCACAGCGACATGAGCCGGAGTCTTCATTCGCATAAGTATGCCTGAGCCGGAATTAAAAGCGCGATTCTACATCAACGACGGTTCGTGGGGGGTTGATGTTCGGGCGGAATGCACCACAATTGTGCAGTGGGGAAGGAGGAGTCCAAACAGTCGACACCGCGGGCGAAGATCGGGCGCTCGGTCACGGTGGATTTTGACTCCGAGGCGGATGCGACCAGTGAAAATCGGCCAACGCAGCAAACGAACCATCCGGCTGCGGCAACTGAGGCGCGAGTCAGAAGTACCTGATTTCCTCTTCGAGGCGAATCCCGAACCGCCTCTGTACTTTTCTCTTCAGGATCGCGGCAAGGGAATGAACGTCGGCCGCTGTCGCTCGGCCTTTGTTGATGAACAGATTGCCGTGAAACCCGGCGATGATAATGCCACCCACGTGCATGCCCTTGGCGCCTACTTCCTCGAGCAGATAGCCGGCCGGTATTTTGCCATCGATGATTTTTCCGCGATCGATTCGAGCGAGAGAGCTGCGCGAAACGTTCTTGACCAGCACGTTCTTGAAGAAGCTGCCCGGGCACGGCAGCCCCGGGCGGTATTTCTTTTTTCTGACTTCGATGATGTCTTGCGAAATGCGGCGGAGCTTGCGGGCATCGCCGCTGCGGAACCGCAGGAACACGCGCAGGAGGACCCAACGGCGTTGCTTGAAGATGCTTTCGCGATAGGCGAAGCGGCACTGCGCGGCCGAAACGACTCGCCGCCTTTTCCCATCCCACACTTCGACCTTGTCTACGACTTCGGAGATGGAGTGCCCGTAGGCGCCCGCATTGCCGTACACGGCGCCGCCCACCGTCCCTGGAATTCCCGATAGAGTTTCGAGGCCGCGCAGTCCGCGCCGGATCGCGCCATCGATCACGCTGGCGAGGGGAACGCCGGCATCAGCGCTGCAAGCGGTTCCGTTGAACGCCAGTTCCCCGCCAGCGACTCGAATCAATAAGCCGCCGAGCTCTTTGTCGGGAAACACGACGTTGCTGCCGGCCGCAAGAATTCGGTAGGGAACACCGTTCTCGTTCGCCCAAGTGACTGCGCGGATCAATTGCTCGGGCGAGGTGGTATTGCAAAATAAAGCCGCGGTGCGGCCGATCCGGAATGTGCTGAGGCGCGCCAAAGACACGTGTTTGCGAAGCACGAGAGGCGGCTGAGTGTCCTTCTGATTCCGGTGTTTTTCTCGGGCCAATCGCAAGCTGGCGGTTTCCTTCGTTTCTCTTTGCCGCGCGGCTCGTTCAGAGGCGCTCCACGCGCCCAGCCCGGTTGGGGTCGTTGCGCGGCGAAGTTCTGTTTGCATGACCCAATTCTTTCAGCAAGGCGCGGTGGCAGCAATGGTGCGCGGATGTTTGCTGGGCGAAAGCGTCAACGCTTCAGAGGGATCATTCGCCATCCTGGAGTTCTTTCTCAAGCGCAGCCAGGTTTGCTATCGTCACGGTGCGCCCTTCGACTTGCACCAGATCTTCCGCCTGCAGCCGGCTGAGATTGCGAGACACAAGCTCCCGGACCGTGCCGATTTGCGCGGCCAGCTCCTGATTATTCGAAGGCAGCGTAATGGCAATTCCCTGCGGTGTGCGTTCTCCTGCGCGAGCCATGCGGACAAGCAACGCGATCAGGCGGTGCCGCACCGTGCTGAAGGAGAGCTCCTCGATCATGGCAACCAGGCCGCGCAGCCGGCGCCCCACAATGCGCAAGACTTTCAGCGCAACCTGCGGATGCTTCAGGCAAAGCGACTGAAAATCGGCCTTGCTGATGAAGAGCAAAGAGGTCTCGCCAACGGACGCCGCGGACGCGGGATAGTTGCCGCCATCGAACACGGGCAGTTCGGCTACGGACCTGCCGGGGCCGTCGATCGCCAACACCTGTTCCCGGCCGTTCGGCGAACTCTTGAAGATGCGCACGCGCCCTGTTTCAATCACCCAGAGCCCCGGGCAGGGATCTCCCTCGGAGAAAATCAGCTGGCCCGCGTCGAAATGGCGCAAGACGGCGCGGTCGGCAATGTAATTGACTTCTTCCGCGTCCAGTTCAGCGAATATTGGCGTCTTGTGTAGAGTGGCTACGCGGCTGGAGGTGGGACTCGCCATCAGCGGCTATTCTACTCGCTTCGCGCCGATTTGCGATCTTGCCAGGAGGAAGAGCCGTGGGCTGCACAGTCAGGACTGACATCCGCGGAATTGCAGTGGCGTCCTTGAGCGTCCTTGAGCGTTGGACAAGCAGCCAAAGAGGGGAGATCATGATGGCCGAATCTTCCAAACCCAAGATGCGCTGCGGATAAAGACACCATGGAGGGGGTATGAGCCAAACGCAGAATTTCGAGAACCATGCAAGATTCTATGCGCCGTTTCACTTTTTCGTCCTGCCGGTGCTTCTGTTCAACGTCGTGTGGTCGATTGTGCGTGTGATTCGCCACGTTTCGTTCCAGACGATCGCGTCGCTGCTCGTCGCTGTCGCACTGTTACTGCTGGCATTTGCGGCGCGCATCATGGCGCTCACCGTGCAGGACCGCGTGATTCGCCTGGAAATGCGGCTGCGGATGCAACAGGTGCTGCCGCCGGAACTGCGCGCGCGAATCCCTGAATTCACGGTCGGCCAATTGATTTCGTTGCGTTTCGCGAGCGATGCGGAATTGCCGGCGCTGGCGCAAAGAGTTCTCGACGAAAAGCTGACAGACCGCAAGGCGATCAAGAAACTGGTTCGCGATTGGCAGTCGGACCTGCTGCGCGCGTAAAACGGAGCCATCACTTACTTCGTCCTTCGCTGTTTCCGCGCAGCCTGCGATTTGCCGTGGGAATACAGCTTGCGTGGAGATTTGAACTCCAGGCCTCCTGCAGCAGTTGGACCCAAATGGACCCAGTCTTTTCTCGCCTCAACCAGGCAGACGCCAAGCAGGCGCAGGGTGAAGAAATCGGTTGTCTTCACATCGGAAGGGATTCTATAGTTGCGCGTCTTCAAGACGGGAGCTTGGTGCAGCGCAAAGCATGAAGATCACACCTTCACTGGTTGCCGTGATAGTAGTCGTGGCTCTAGTGTTGGTTGTCGTGCTCAAATTCTGGGGACAAGGCGGAATTCTCCCGCCGCATGAGTTTGCGTACGGCACTGCACTGCGAAATTCTGACGCGATCCCCGAGCGAATGGACCAATTTCTTTCACTGGAGGCTCTGGACCCCAAACAGGTTCAAATCCAAACCTTCGTTGGCAATAACAGCGCAAAGAATCTCAGTCCGTTGATCAGCTACATCTCATCTCGACGGGGTCACGACTTTGGTGCCTTAGTAGCTGCGTTGAAACAAGTAGATAAATTGCCAGACCAAAGAGAGAAAGCGATTCGGCTCGTCAGAACACTCCTCCCCTACAAGGAAGCTCTAAGGAACCAAGCGCAACAGGACTCAATCATCGTTTTTGTTTACTACGCCCTGAGACAGCCATCGAAACTTTCCCCCGAAGCAAAGGGGAAGATCAGCAGCTTAGTGCGGCAACTTGACACGACGGCGCAGGCGGCCAAGTTTGATTCTGGTACCTGTCCTAGCAACTACCTCAGAGGCAACATAAACGTCTATCCGCTGGCCCTCGACAATACGGCCTGGCACGACACCGTTGAATTTAACTCTCCGAAAGACGCGCCAGTGTTGGAAATCAGATTCATGGGGCTTAAGGGCATATTCAGATACCTACTGGACGAAATGACGGCGAAGACCGGTGCCACGTTCGTTCATGTGGATGGCGAGTCGCTCTAGCTCCCACTGTGGTCGGCTCGCTTTCGCTTCGTCCCTGGTTCATCGCCGTTTCCGTTGGTTTCCAGGCTCCGCTGCTGCGACGGCCTCTACACAAGTGCCACTTCCCGGTTGAAGTTAGGTTTCCTTTCGGCGTGGAGCTTTAGACCCACGCCGCAAGCTATGGCGATCCGCCCCAACATCGTGAGCGAGTGGTCCGCGTATTCGGCGTCCTCAACGCGAGCAATCACGGACTGCGTGGTGCCAACCTTGAATGAGGCGGGTGGCAGTGGGCTCGGCTGGGTTCGATACTTTGCAGCGACGACAGTGACACAGGACGCTGGTATCATTGAGCATCCGGGAACCGAGGGGCTGCCGATGAACATCAATCTGACACCCGCGCAGGAAAGAATCGTGAAAGACGAGCTGAAAGCCGGCCACTTTCGTTCTGCCGAGGAAGTGATTGACGAGGCTCTGCAAGTCCTTCGGGAGAAAGAGAAGTCTGCTGCTGCCGCTCCTTCCAACGGTGCCCAACGCGAAGCCGTACGCGAAATGCTCGCGTTTGTCGAAAAGAATCGTGTCCGTCTTGAGGGCGTATCGGTGAAGGACCTGATCCACGAGGGTCATCGTCTGTGAGTGATTTAGTGCTGGACGCCTCCCTTGCGCT
The DNA here is from genome assembly GCA_046705825.1 of Candidatus Acidiferrales bacterium. Classification (GTDB taxonomy): domain Bacteria; phylum Acidobacteriota; class Terriglobia; order Acidiferrales; family UBA7541; genus Palsa-295. The sequence continues at coordinate 322 of JBJKQB010000275.1, read as the reverse complement.
CCAGTGGTTTCTCGACGATGAAGCAGACCGGAAGTACGAACCACTCCCGTCCGAATGATGATTTCAGCCTGAACTTACCTTGCATCCGATTGCTGTAGACGCGCAGGCTCTCGATAAAGGCAGTACTCTCCTGAAGACTAGCATCGCTTTCGAGTGATCGGAACTGGCCCGAGGGCTGTCGAGGGTTGACCCGGTGCGGTCCACTTTCTTTCGAGTTTTACGTACGTTCATTGCAGTCCCCTCTGATGCTCAGCTCTGTTGCTTTTAAGTGGGTGGTCGGCCCTAGCAGACGATTTTCGAACTTGGATTCAGCAGCCTATTG
>JBJKQB010000274.1:0-4233 GCA_046705825.1 Candidatus Acidiferrales bacterium | reverse complement strand
GGCGCGGTAGCCGAGCAGGTTGTGGAGCACTTGCGCAACCGCGGCATTGGGACGTTGCGCGTGGCGAATCGTTCGCTCGACCACGCGCAGGAGCTCGCGCATCGTTTCGGTGGAGAAGCGCTGGCTTGGGAATCGCTCGAGCACACTCTCGACCAGCCGGACATCATCGTATCGTCCGTGTCCGCCTCGAACCCCGTCCTTACGCGCGATTCGCTCGAACGCGCCATCGCTGGCCGGCACGGCCGCCCGGTGTTCGTCATCGATCTTGGGGTTCCGCGCAACGTCGCGCCCGGCGCCGCCGGCCTTTATAACCTGTATCTCTACAATGTCGACGACCTCGGCGAAATCGTCGAGCAGAACCGCAAGGCGCGCGAAGCCGAAATCCCCCGCGCGGAAACCATCGTCGAAGAGCAGATCAGGAAATTCGAATCCTGGCGCGTTGCTCTTGAGTCCAGCTCCATTGCGGACGATCTGCGCGAACGCTTTTACCTCCAGCGCGAGGCTCTTCTGCGCGAAAAACTCGGCCAGATGTCCGATGTTTCGCCGGAGGAACGCGCGCGCATCGCCGCGATCACCCAGGAATTGATCGACCGCGTCCTCGAAGATCCTACCCGGCGCTTGCGGCACAGCGGCGGCATGCGCGGGCGGCTCGGCGCGGTCGAAGCCCTGCGCCACCTCTTCGGCCTCGACGAATCCGCTCCCCGCAAGGATAAGAAGAATTGACGCGACGGCCAGCCGCATCTCGTAGCGCCGGCGTCTCGCCGGCATTTTTTGTTTGCACGCAAATTAGCGTTCTCTTCAGCGACGCGTTCTTACATGGGCCTGCTAAGGGCACGAAATACTCTGCCGATTCGTCGCACGCTTTGCAGGAGGCCCGTTCGTGAAACCCGGCGCTCCCCTTCGCATCGCCACGCGCGGCAGCGCGCTGGCTCTTTGGCAGGCGAATCGCCTTCGCGAGGCCATGGAGCGCGCGGGGCGTCCCGCTGAGATCGTCACGGTGAAGACAAGCGGCGATCACTTCGCCGTTGCTTCTCTCGACCAGATCGGCATCCAGGGCGTCTTCACCAAGGAACTCGAGGAAGCGCTCTTCTCCGCCCGCGCCGATGTCGCGATTCACAGCATGAAGGATGTTCCTACGGAGTTTTCCGCCGCCTGCCGCATTCTGCCCGTGTTTCCCCGGCACGATCCGCGCGATGCGCTGGTTTCCCGCGGCGGCGAAACGTTGGAAAAACTGCGTCGCGGCGCGCGGATCGGCACCAGCAGCTTGCGCCGGGCCTCGCAACTGCGCGCGTTCCGCTCCGATTTCGAGATCTGCGAAATTCGCGGAAACGTCGATACGCGCCTGCGCAAAGTGGAAGCGGGGGAATGCGACGCCATCGTGCTGGCCAAGGCTGGGCTCGACCGCCTCGGCTTCGGCTCGCGCATCACTCAAATCCTCCCGCCGGAGATTATGCTGTCCGCCGTTGGCCAGGGCGTTCTTTGCGCCGAATATAGGGAGGCCGGCGGCGATTGGGTCTTGCCATATCTGGAGCCTTTGTCCGACCGCGAAACGATCCTCGCCGTGAGCGCCGAGCGCGCGCTGCTACGCGAATTGCAGGGCGGCTGCCGCGTTCCGCTGGGGGCGTGGGCCAGATTTGAGGAAGGGAAGCTGCGCCTCGACGCCTGCGTGCTCTCGCCGGACGGCGCCGAATCGATTCGCCGCGGCGGCGCTCAACCGTGCAGCTCTGCGGCGGAAGCGGCTGCGTTCGGCCAGAGCATCGCCACGGAGTTGATCCACGCGGGCGCGGATCGCATCCTGCTCCTCGCTGGCCGCTCCGTCGGCCAGAGCTAACACAATGTCGCGAGGGGGACTACTCTTCGGCAAACGCATCGTGGTCACCCGCGCTGCCGACCAGTCGCAGGAACTCATTTCCGCGCTGGAAGCGCAGGGCGCGCAGGTCCTGCTGCTTCCGCTCGTTGCCTTCGCCCCTCCCGAAGATTGGCGCGTCCTGGACGCCCAATTGCAAAGGCTCAACGCCTTCGACGCAATTCTCTTTCTGAGCCGGAATGCAGTACGATATCTCTTCCAGCGCTGCCGGCAGCTCGGGATCAAATGCGAGTTCGCACCGTCGAATGCACCGTTGGTAGCAACTGTCGGTCATGCCACGGAAGAAGCGCTGCGCCGCGAGGGTTGGTCCGTGAACTACGTTGCGGAAGGGCACACAGCTGAATTGCTTGCTCGCGAATTGGCTTCGCGTCTGGCGGGCAAGAACGTGCTGCTCCCGCGCGGGAATCGTGGCGAGGATGTGCTGCCCAACGCCCTGCGCCAGGCTGGCGCGCAGGTCACTGAAGTTGTGGCTTACCGCACAACCGCGCCGGAGATCGTGGCCCCGGAGATTCTAGCCGCCATTCGCGCCGCCGAGGTTGATTCCGTCATCTTCGCCAGCCCTTCCGCCTTCCACAATTTGTGCGATTTGGTTTCCGCGGCCGAGCTCGCCGGAATTTCACAGCGCGTCCAGTTTGCCGCGATAGGTCCCACCACCGCTCGCGCGATTCGTGAATCCGGGGCGCGCGTCGCAATCGAAGCAGCCGAACCCTCCGCGGCGGGAATCGCTCGCGCGCTGTCCGATTACTTCGAATCCCGGACTGCGAAAACGAGGCCCGCATGAGCTTCCCAACCCATCGTCCGCGCCGCTTGCGCCGCAGCGAAGCGCTGCGTGGCTTCGTGCGCGAAACGCAGCTTTCCACGCGCGGTCTCGTCTACCCCATGTTCGCCTGTCCCGGCAAGGGCGTGCGCGTCGAAGTCAGTTCCATGCCCGGAGTGTGCCAGCAATCCCCGGATCAAATTGTCGAGGAGTGCCGCGAGGTTGCCGCGCTCGGCATCCCGGGGGTCATTCTCTTCGGCCTGCCCGAGCACAAGGACGCCACCGGCTCGGAAGCGTCGTCGGCGCACGGGGCCGTGCAGCTTTCCATCGAAGCGATTCGCAAGGCCAAGCTCGACCTCATCGTCATCACCGACGTTTGCCTTTGCGAATATACCGACCACGGCCACTGTGGCGTGATCGAAAAAGGCGAAGTCCTCAACGATCCCACCCTCGAGATTCTGGCCAGCGCCGCGCTTTCGCACGCGCGCGCCGGCGCCGACATCGTTGCTCCCTCGGACATGATGGACGGCCGCGTCGCCGCCATTCGCCGCAAGCTCGATGAAAACAATTTCCAGAACGTGGCTATTCTTTCTTACGCCGCGAAATACTGTTCCGGGTTCTACGGCCCCTTCCGCGAGGCGGCCCAGTCCGCGCCGCAGTTTGGCGATCGCCGCAGCTACCAGATGGATCCGGCCAACGCGCGCGAAGCCCTGCGCGAAGTCGCGCTCGACATCGACGAGGGCGCGGATATGGTCATGGTCAAGCCCGCGCTGCCCTATCTCGACATCATCCAACGCGTGCGCGAGCGCTTCGACGTTCCGGTGGGCGCGTACAACGTCAGCGGCGAATACGCCATGGTGAAAGCGGCCGCGCGCAACGGCTGGGTGGACGAAAAGCGCGTCGTCCTGGAAATTCTCACCGGCATTCAGCGCGCCGGCGCCAGCATTATCCTGACGTACCATGCCAAGGACGTCGCCCGCTGGCTCAAGCAATGCTGACCTTGAATCTCTGGGATGTCGTTGAGCTACCAATCCGGTGAGGAGATACAAAAGGGCGATCGTGTGAGCTATCACGGCGAAGAGGGCGAAATTGAGCTTGTTGCGGATACAGAATCGCCCGAACTCATGCCGGAAGAGCAATGGTACGTCGAGGAATTTGGCGGTGGCGTGCTAATCCGAGAGCCGAAAGTCTTTGGCCGCGTGTTTATTCCGGCGGCGCAGATCGGCGAAGACGAGGATTTGGTTTTTGTTTCGCGAGCGATGCATCCAAACGACCGCCGTGCAGAATGATTGATTTCATGTCTACTCGCCCAACGCGAACCTCCAACGCTGGCGACACCGAAGGTCGCGCACGCTCCGCCAAACTTTTCGCCCGCGCCGAAAGCATACTCGTTGGCGGGGTGAACAGCCCCGTTCGCGCATTCAAAGCGGTCGGCGGAACGCCGCTGATCATCGATTACGCTCGCGGCTCCCGCCTGTGGGACGTCGACGGCCGCGAATACATCGATTACGTTTGTTCCTGGGGCGCGCTGATTCTTGGCCACGCGCATCCCCAAGTCGTCGCCGCAATCGCCGACCAGGCTCAGCGCGGCACCAGCTACGGCATGACC
>JBJKQB010000273.1:0-18628 GCA_046705825.1 Candidatus Acidiferrales bacterium | reverse complement strand
CTGGCTGCCGCCGGCCGGCTGCTGCAATGCAATTCCGAGCGGCGCCTGAAATCGCCCGCCGAAATGGCGCGATTGTTTTCCGATTTGCCCGAAGCGATCGCCAATACGGGAGCGCTGTCGTCGCGATTGAAATTCACGCTGAACGATCTGGGCTACCAGTTTCCGAAGTATCCCGTTCCGCCCGGCGAAACGCAGATGAGCTTTCTGCGCCGGCGCACGCAGGAAGGAATGATCGGCCGGTACGGAACGGAGAATGAAAAAGCAAAGAAGCAAATCGAGCGCGAGCTGGCGCTGATCGAAAAACTCGATCTCCCGGGATATTTCCTGATCGTCTGGGACATCGTGCGCTTCTGCCGCGAAAATGGCATTCTCGTTCAAGGGCGCGGCTCGGCGGCCAACAGCGCGGTCTGCTATTCGCTGGGCATCACCGCGGTCGATCCGGTGGGCATGGATCTGCTGTTCGAGCGCTTTCTTTCCGAGCAGCGCGGGGAATGGCCCGACATCGACATCGATCTTCCCAGTGGGGACCAGCGCGAGCGCGCGATTCAGTATGTGTACGAACGCTACGGGAAACTGGGCGCGGCCATGACCGCGAACGTCATCACCTATCGCGGGCGGTCCGCGGCGCGCGAAATCGGCAAAGCGCTTTCGTTCCAGCCGGAAGTTCTCGACCGGCTATCGAGCTTGGTGGGCACGTTCGAATACCGCGACGCGAGCGACACGCTCGACCGCCATTTTCGCGAAGCGGGGCTCGACCTGCAGAATCATCAGATCCGCAAATTCCTCGAGTTGTGCGTGATGGTGCAGGACCTGCCGCGCCATTTGGGACAGCACTCCGGCGGCATGGTGGTTTGCCAGGGGCAGCTCGATTCCATTGTTCCGCTCGAGCCCGCCAGCATGCCCGGGCGCGTCGTGGTGCAATGGGACAAAGAAGATTGCGCGGATATGGGCATCGTGAAAGTCGACCTGCTGGGGCTAGGCATGATGGTCGTGCTCGAGGATTCCATCAAAATTATCCGCGAGGATTACAACGAGGAAGTCGATCTCGCGCATCTGCCGCCGGATGATACGACCGTTTACGAAACGCTGCGCATAGCGGACACGGTCGGGATGTTCCAGATCGAGAGCCGCGCGCAGATGGCCTTCCTGCCGCGCCTGCAGCCGAAATGTTTTTACGACATTGTGGTGCAGGTGGGAATCATTCGCCCGGGACCCATCGTCGGCAAGATGGTGCATCCCTACTTGAAACGGCGCCAGGGCAAGGAGCCGCCCACGTGCCTGCACCCCTCGCTCGAGCCGGTTCTGGCGCGCACGCTGGGCGTGCCGTTGTTTCAGGAGCAATTGCTGCGCATGGCCATGATCGCCGCGGGATTTTCCGGTGGTGAGGCCGAGGAACTGCGCCGCGCCTTCGGTTTCAAGCGCTCCGAGAGGCGGATGAAGGATATCGAAAAGAAATTGCGCGCGGGCATGGAGAAAACGGGCATCGATGCGGCCACGCAGGACACCATCGTGCAGTCGATCACGTCGTTCGCGCTGTACGGCTTCCCTGAATCGCATGCGGCGAGTTTTGCGCTGCTGGCCTACGCCAGCGCCTATTTGAAATGCCATTACCTGGCGGCGTTCACCGCGGCGCTGCTGAACAACCAGCCGATGGGCTTCTATCGTCCGGCGACCATCGTGAAGGACGCGCAGCGCCACGGTATGAAGATTCGCCCGATTGACGTTACGTGTTCGCATTGGCCGTGCACGCTCGAAAGACAGAAGCAGGGGTTTGCGGTGCGGCTCGGGCTGCGTTACGTGAAGGGGCTGCGCGAGGAGATTGCGAAAGAAATGGTGGAGCAGCGCGCGATTCGCAAATTTTCTTCGGTCGAGGATTTGAAACGGCGCGTGCCCGCAAGTCAAAAATCCGAACTGGCGGCGCTGGCGGAAATCGGCGCTTTGAATTTCATCGGCGGGAGAGAGCGGAAAATGCATCGCCGCGACGCCCTGTGGCAGATCGAGCGAGCGGCGCGGCGAGCGGTGCCGCTATTTGAAACGGGCAGCGAGACGTTGGAACTGGAAAAGGTTCCGGCAGACAAAGTGACCGGCGATTCCGCGACAAGCCCAAAATTAGATTCATCATTACAACCACAGCCCTCAGGAACTTCGCCGCTCGCGGCGATGACTTCCGAGGAACGGCTGGTTGCCGACTTTCGCGGCACGGGCATGACCGTCGGCCCTCATCCCATGGCCTATCATCGCGCGCAAATGAAGCAGCAAGGCGTGCGCTGCGCGTCGGACCTGCACACCTTGCGCGACGGTATGAATGTGCGGATAGCCGGCGCGGTGATCGCGCGCCAGCGGCCGGGCACTGCGAATGGATTCGTTTTCCTCAGCATCGAAGATGAAACGGGCATCGCCAACGCGATCATCACGCCGCAGCTTTTCGACCAGGACCGCATGGCCGTCGTGCAGCACCAATTCTTGCTGATTGACGGCAAGCTGCAGAACCAGGAAGGCGTGGTGTCGGTGAAGGCCGAGCGGGTCCAGCCGCTGATCATCACCCGAGCGGAACCAGCCTCGCACGATTTCCACTGAGCGGGCCCTTCAGGTGACCGCCATCACCTCCAAGGGAAGCCCAAATCACTGACCTCTTGCGCCCCACCGCGCTACAAAGGCGCCGAAGGACGGAACTGCTCAGGAGTGGACCGCATCAGGCTCCCGGCAGGATTGCCCCCCGCTTAGGCCGGCAGCTCGACTGCCCTGGACCACAGCCGATTCTGCAACGGGGGCCTGACCATCCCGCAGTCCGGACCTTCTGCCCCGAGTCAGCGGTCGGTTTACGAAGCGTTACGGGGACGCACGGCAGAAACGAACGCATCGGCCTGATGGCCGAGAGCCCTTCGTAGCCGGCCGCTGGCTCCGTTCGCAAATCTCCACCGCTTCCTCAGGCGGCTTCTCGCCGCCCAGAACTTTGACTTCAGGAGGAACAGCGATGAACCTTCTTCCCCGCGATACCTTCTTCCAGGACCTGTTTGATTTCCGCCGCGATTTCGACCAGATCTTCAACCGCATCCTGCTCGGCCGGCCGCTCGGCAGGGAGGAATTCGCGACGCCAAGCGAGTGCGACTTCGTGCCGGCCGTCGAGTCGTATGTGGATAAGAAAGAGAAAAAATACGTCTGCCGCGTTTCTCTTCCCGGGAGCGATCTGAAGAATATCCAGATCCACACCCAGGGCAATTTCCTGACGATCAAAGGCGAGAGGAAGTCCACGCGCACAGCCAAAGAAATCGACATCGTGACGGAAGAGATCACGTACGGTTCGTTCGAGCGGACCTTGACCCTGCCGGAAGGGGTGGTCACGGATAAACTCGAGGCCGAATACCGCGATGGCGTGCTCGAGATCACCGCGCCGGTTGCCGCCGCCGCCCTTCCTCACAAGATCGAGATCAAGGCCCTTCCCACGACCAAGAAGGCAGCCGCTTAAGGGGCTCTGGGTCTGCAGGAGACCCAGAACCTCGCGAGCAGATGGCCCGGAGCTGTGAGGTTCCGGGCCATCGCTTTCTTTGGGCGCTTCCTTGTGCCCCGGCAAGATCCGCGGCATTCACTCGCAGGCGACAGCGCTTGGAGCGGTCGTGTAGGATGGACGCTGCTTCCCACGCATGTTTCGGCACGCACATCGGGAGCAATTGATGACCCATCCCCAGGCAACGACGCCCCGCGGATTTTTCGCCGCTCGCACGAACTGGAATCTCGAAACGAACCGCCTGGGCGCCGCACTGGCGCGCCATCGCGCCGCCGGAAAGCCGGTGCTCGATTTGACCGTTTCGAACCCCACGCGCTGCGGCTTTCGCTACGATGAGCCCGCTCTGTTGCCGGCGCTCGTCAATCCCGCTGCGCTCGTCTACGAGCCGCAAGCGCAGGGCTTGCCGGCCGCCCGGGAAGCTGTCGCCGGATATTATGCGGATCGCGGCGAGCGCGTGTCGGCCGCCGATCTCATTCTCGCCACCAGCACCTCCGAAGCGTATTCGTTCGCCTTCCGCCTGCTCTGCGATGCGGGCGACGAAATTCTGGTGCCCGCACCCAGCTATCCGCTCTTCGACTTCCTTGCAGACGTGCTGGACGTGAAGGTCGTTCGTTATCCGCTGCTCTATGATTACGGCTGGCAAATCGATTTTGAGGTCCTGGAACGCGCGATCACGCCAGCCACGCGAGCGGTGATCGTCGTGCATCCGAACAATCCCACCGGAAACTTCTGCTCGCCGGATGAAGCCGCAAAGCTCGAAGAGATTTGCTCGCGCCGCCAGATCGCGTTGATCGCCGACGAAGTTTTTCTCGATTTTGCCTTGCCGCTCGAATCGGCAGGCGGCGATGTGCCGGCGCAAACTCTGTTCCGCAGTTTCGCTGGCGACGAACGATGCCTCACCTTCACGCTGAGCGGCCTGTCGAAGATTTGCGGCCTGCCGCAGATGAAATTCGCCTGGATGGTGGTGAGCGGGCCGCAGGAACTGAAATCGAGCGCTCTCGCGCGCCTCGACGTGATTGCCGACACCTATCTTTCGATGAACGCTCCCATTCAGCATGCCGCGCCCTATTTTCTCTCCCAGTGCGGCGCCTTCCAGGCGCAGTTGATGGACCGCGTGCGAAGGAATCTGGCGGAACTCGACCGGCAGCTCGCGGCACAAGAGTCCTGCTCGCGTCTGAAAATGCAGGGAGGCTGGTACGCGGTGCTGCGCGTGCCGCGAACGCGCCCGGACGAGGAACTCGCCGTCGGGCTCCTCGAAACAGAGAATGTCTACGTTCATCCCGGGCATTTCTACGATTTCCCGGGCGAAGGCTATCTGGTGGTCAGCCTGATCAGCGATCCGGCGCAGTTCCGGGAGGGCGTCGCCGCTCTGCTGGCGACCGCGTAGCGGAAGCGACCATCGAGTAGCCGGTGGAATCATAGGGGCCGCTATTTACTTCGCCCGCGAGTTTGCCTAGCATGTGCGGTATCTCCGGGCCGGTCAGAGGCCGGAGGCGCATACGCAAAAGCGAACGTAATTCATGGCGCGCTCTCCCCGCATTGTCATCATCGAACCGAACGGCACCCGCCGCGAGACGCAGATCACCGCGTTGCCGTTCCGCATTGGACGCCAGGCGGACAACGAATTGACCCTGCGCGACAGCCGCATCAGCCGCCAGCAGGCCCAAATCACCGCGGACAACAGCAATTTCATAATCGAGGACATGGGCAGCCGGCACGGCACGTTTGTCAACGGCGAGCGCGTTCTGCGTCACGAGCTCAAGCCCAAGGACCGCATCGATTTCGGCATGCAGGATTCCTACAAGCTGATCTATATCGGTGACAGCGCCACCATCGAGGAATTAGTAGAGAAGGTGGAAGCGCCCGCGCCCACCGAGGCCGGCTCGCGCGGGCTGTATCACCTGGGCGTGTTGCTGGAAGTGGCGCGCACGCTGGGCACGGGCCTCTCGCTGGAAGACGTGTTGAGCACGGTGGTGGACGCCGCGATTCAGGTGACGCGCACCGAGCGCGGCGTGCTGCTGCTGGCCAATCCCGCCGGCGAACTGCAGACTGTAGTCGCGCGCGATGCGCAGCGCAACACGCTGCGCCCGGAGCAATTGCAGGTTTCGCAGAGCGTGGTGAAGCGCGTGGCCACCACGCGCCGCGAACTGGTGGTGAGCGACACTGGGGCCGAAACCGCCATGAGCGCGCAGGAGAGCGTGGCGCGCCTGGAATTGCACACCATCGTGGCCATTCCCATCGACAAGCTGCCCATGATCGAGACGCTCGACGCCACGATTTCGACGCGCCAGGGCGAATTGCTGGGCGTGCTCTATCTCGACAGCCATACCTCCTCCAGCGCGTTCTCCGACCTCGACCGGCAAGTGCTGCACTCGCTGGCGCGCGAAGCGGCCACGGTGGTCGAGAACGCGCGGCTCTTCGCCGCGGCCCGCGCCAAGGCCCGCCTCGACCACGAAATCGAGATCGCCAGCCAGATCCAGCGCCACCTGCTCCCGAAAACGCTGCCGAACTTGCCGGATGTTGCGGTGGCCGGGTCTACCCTGTCCTGCCATTCCGTGGGCGGCGACTGTTTCGACGTCATCGAGCTCGGCGGAGGGCGTCACGGCTTTTTCGTCGGAGACGTCGCGGGAAAAGGGATTTCCGCCGCCCTGCTGGCCACGCTTCTGCAGGGCGTGTTTTTCACCACTGCGGCCATGGACATTTCGCTGCAGGGCGTGTTCTCCCGCGTGAATACGTATCTTTGCGAGCGCAGCGCCGAAGAACGCTACGCCACCGTTTTCTACGGTGTGCTCGACAAGCTGGGCCGCTTCGAATATGTGAACGCCGGGCACGTTCCTCCGCTTCTGCGGCGCAGATCGGGCGCGCTGGAGGCGCTGGGCTCCGCGAACTTCCCTGTGGGGATGTTTCCGGAGGCGGAATACCAGAGCGCGCGCATCACGCTCGAACCCGGCGATTTTCTGGTGATTTATACGGACGGCGTTTCGGAAGCCAGCAACGTGCGCAACGAGCTCTTTGAGGAAACACGGCTGCGCCAGGCTCTGGAGACCTTCACGGGCGAAAGCGTCGAGCAGCTGGCCCAGGCCATTCGCGACGCGGTGAAGGAGTTCACCCAGGGCGCCGCGCAGTCCGACGACATCACCGTGCTCTCCATCCAGTACAAAGGCCCGGCCTGAGCACTCTCCGCTCCGCAACGGAACATCGCGCTTCGGTTCCGCGTAATTCCGTGCAGATAACCATGCGCCGCTCGCTTGCTATCACCGCGCGAATTGCCCTGGTCGTCATTCTTCTTTTAGCCGGGATTTCCGCCATCGTCGGACGGATCATTGCGCCCACGATCCTGCACCCGGTCAGGCTCGCGCCGGAGCGCCTCGAGCAGACTGCTGTAATGCTGCGCGATACGGGAGCAACGAAACAGGATTTGAATGTCCGCGCACCAGACGGAGTGGAGCTTCGCGGATGGAAGATTCGGCCAGCGACGCCGAATGGAGACTGGGTGCTGCTCTTTCATGGCGTTTCCGACAACCGCACCGGCATGGTTGGCCCGGCGGAATTTCTTCTGCGCCACGGCTATAGCGTGGTCATGATGGATTCACGCGCGCAGGGAGAAAGCGGCGGCGACATGGCCACATATGGATGGAAAGAGCGCTACGACACGGTCGCTGTCGCGAACGCCTTGGTTGCAACGGAGCACGTACGGCATCTTTTCGCGCTAGGGGCCTCGATGGGCGCGGCCATTGCGTTGCAGTCGGCTGCGGTTGAACCGCGCATCGAAGCGGTCGTCGCCGAAGATCCCTTCGCGAATCTTCGAGAGGTGGCCTACGACTACGCGGGGTTGCAGTTTTCCCCGCTGCTCGGGAAAACGCTATTCCGTCCTGCTGTCACGGTTGCCATGCACTACGTTGCAAAAGAGGGAGGCTTCGATCCGGATGAGGTGTCGCCCGAAAGAGCTGTTGCGCAGCGGCCGTTCGCAGTCCTTTTGATCTGCGGGACGGCGGATCACCGCATTCCGTGTCGCCACGCGGAACGGATCTATCAAGCTGCGCGTGGCCCGAAGGAACTCTGGATCGTGCAGCGCGCTGGGCATGCGGCGGCGCTGGGGACGGCGCCCGCCGAATACGAGCGGCGCGTCATCCAATTTTTCGGCAACACCGCGCGGGCGGAGCGGCCATAAAGCCCAGCGACCACACTACCTGGAATTCCCGAGCCCTGTCTCGGTCCTCTATTTTGGCTAAGTCGACTCGACACCCGAGGCCCCGCAGCGGGAATCGGCAAACTTGCAGCCTGAGCGACTCATCCAACTGAGTAAGCGCGTGTGAAATTCCCGCCCGCCCTGCGACGCGCTGTTCTTTCCAGGAAAGGTGCCCCCGTGAAATTCCCGCACACAAAACGTTTCACTTGGCCGCTCGGTCTGACGGCTGCGACATTGATTCTTCTCTCTGGCTGCGCTGTCTCGCACCACGCCTATCTCGTCCCTGCGCCCAGCGCCAACCTGACCAACGGCGGACAAGCCGCTACCGCCTCCGCTGACGGCGTCGTCATGACCGTCACGCCGAACGATTGGAACGGCCGGCCGCACGACCTGTACGGGCATGTGACCCCGCTGAGAGTCCGCATCCAGAACAACAGCAAGCACCCCGTGCGCGTTGCTTACGAAGACTTCAAGATCGAATCGCCGCAGGGCAGGACCTTTGCCGCGCTGCCGCCTTCGCAGATTCGCGGAACGGAATATGGGCAAAATAATTTGGCGCCATACCCCGGGTCAGGACCATCCGCCAAGCGGGCCCCATCCGCCTTGCGCCTGGTGGACGCTTCATGGCGGAAGACTGATCCTCCCCCACGCCGCCAGCACCACGATCATGACTTCGACCGCGGCGGCGGGACTACCGTGGTCGTCACTCCTGGTTTCGACTGGGACGACTTTTACTACGCGCCGTACTGGGGTTATGGCTACGTGGGTATCGGACCATGGCCGTACTGGTGGGGGCCGGACATGGGCTACTACAACACCTATTATCCCTATATGCGTTCTTTCCGGCTGCCGACGCGCTCGATGTTGCGCAAAGGGATTCCCGAAGGCGTGATCGCGCCCGGCGGCTATGTCGACGGTTTCCTTTATTTCAGCAAGGTGAATCCGAGCCTGACCAGCGTGCAGTTCGTGGCCGCCCTGCAGGAGGCCAAGACGGGCCGTCATTTCGGCACCATCCGCATTCCATTTCAGGTGGAACAGCAGCCGAGTTCGGGCTACTGACCTAAAACGAAGCTCGAAAGCGCCGAAACTCGGAATTCGGAGCAACCGGTTGAGCGAATCCAGCGTAATCGGGCGGGAGTTCGCGAATTTCGAGTTTCGGATTTCGTAGACTCGGCAGTTACGAACCGGTCGAGGAGTAGTGGCGCGTGCCAAAGTTCCACAGAGAGATGGCGAACGCCAGAAACCCGGCGGCAACCAGTGGTACGAAGTGAAGGTATTGCGGCGTCACCGCGCGCCCCAGCAAGCGCACGCTGGGATAGAACGAAGCCAGGCCGAACGGGATGATCCAGCAGAGGAAAAACTGCACGGCTCCGCTGTAGATCGAGAGCGGATAACGCCCGAAGGCAATCACGTTCCACACGGGCGGGTGCACGCCGATGCGGTCTTCGAACCAGAATGACACGGTGCTCAGAATCAGGAAGATCGAAACATAAATCACGGCGGCGCAAAGCGCGAAGAAGAGAAGCTCGGCGGCCTTGAACGGCGTCCACGCGACGTGCAGCCGCCGCGTCGCCCACCACATGCAGAAGCTTCCCGTGAACACTTCCTGAAACGACTCGATGCGAAACGTTTCGAAGAGCACCTGGAACAGAGACGACACCGGGCGCAGCAGCACCCGATCGAATTTGCCCTCGATGATGTAGTTGTTCCCGAAATCGTAGAGGTTCAGGCTGATCACGTTGAACAAGCCGTAGGGAATCAGCGAAAAACCGTACAAAAAAACCACTTCTTCGAAGCGCCAGCCTTTCAACTGGCTCGCCTTTTGAAAAAGAATGATCACAAAGCCGAGCGAAAACACGGTGGCCGCGAAACTGGTGATCAGGCTGACCAGGAAGTCGCCCCGATAGCTGACGCGCACCTTCGCGTACTGCGCGAAGTATTCGCCGAACAGCATCCAGTGCCGCCGCAGAGCGCGAACCGCAGGCGATTGCGCGGGCTCGCGGATGATCGGTGCTGCCGCGCTTGGATTCTCCCGGGTCAAGCAGCTAGCCTCCGTGAATGGTGATTTTGCGCGACGCGCGGTTCCACCACAGGTTCGCCAGCGCCAGCAGTGCCACCACCCAGAACCACTGGATGGCGAGAGCGCGCAAGGCATGGGCGGCGTCAAGCTTGCCCAGATAGATTTGCAGCGGCGTGAAGGCAATGTGTTCGAACGGGAGCCAGCTCATAATCTTCTGCAAGCTTCCGGGGAAAAAGTTGATGGGGATCAGCAGCCCCGAAAGCAATTCGATCAGCCAGTACTTGGCGCGGATCAGCGCGAGAATGGATTTCAGCGGAATCGCGCACGTCCCGATCATGAAATTGATCGCGCCCATCAGGAAAAAACTGCCCAGCGCGCCAATCAGGAACAGCAGAAAATTCACGCGCGAGGCCGGCGCTTGCACCGGGAAGATCAGAGAGACGACCACGGCGGTTGGCAGCGTCAGCAGGATCAGGCGAAACGCCGACTCGCCCATGGCCCGGGAGATCCACATCCATTGGATCGAGACCGGCTTGATGAAGTCCATGGCGATCTTGCCTTCGATCACCTCGTAGGCCATTTCCTGGTCGATCGTGTTCCAGTAGAACGAGCGCATGATCCAGCCCACGCTCACGTACGTGATGATCTGCGCCAGCGTGTAGCCGGCCAGGTGCGTCGAGGAGCGGAATACCGCGGTCCAAATGAAGTAGTAGACCGTGACGTTCAGAAAATAGGTGATGATCCCGGTGAAGTAGCGCAGCCGGAAGGCCAGGATGTTGACGAACCCGACCCGCGAGAATTCCACATAAGGAGCCAGTTCCACCGCGTGCACCTGCCTCCGGCGGCTATTGCGCGGCCGCAGGGAAGCATGATGTTAGCACGACGGCAAATCCGGTTCGCGTTCTGCGCCCCGGCGGAGCATCCACAGCAGCGGTCCTGCCGGCAGCCTCATCCCCGGCTGATTTCACAGCTCGCAGGGCCCTCCCTCGCGGGCGTAGGACGCCAGGCGCAGATGCATCTCGCCGTTGGCGTCCTCACGCGGCAAGGCCGCTGCAACGTCCTCACGATCTCCTGCGCCCAGGGCCAGCGCCAATTGCGGCGAGTGCCATGAATTCGGCGAAGGCGGAAACGGGCGGGAACCCAAACCGTATTTTCGTCGCAGGCCATCGACGAGTTCCTTGATGCGCTTGCGGTATTCCTCGGGCGCGTCGCCGTAGCCGCGGTAGAAATCGCGATACCGCCTGGCCAGCCGCGGGAATTTCGCTTCGAGAAACGCGAGAAAGGTTTTCCACGAGGACGGCATCAGGAACAGCACGTTGGCCGCCAGCCACTGCGCCCCGGCATCGCGCGCCGCCTGCACCAGAGCGTCCAGATCGTCTTCGCGGTCCGTAAGACCCGGCACGATGGGCATGACGTTCACGCCCACGTTGATTCCTGCTTCGCGCAATTGGCGCACCGCTTCCAGGCGCAAGTCGGGACGCGGCGCGCGCGGCTCCAGCATGCGCGCCAAACGCGTGCGCAAAGTCGTGACCGTCATATGAATCGTAATCGACGAGCGCTGCGAAATGCGTTGCAGCAGGTCGATGTCGCGCACCACCTGGTTCGATTTGGTGGTGATCGAAAGGCTCAAGCCCTCGCGTTCGGCCATCTTCTCCAGAACCGCGCGCGTCGTCCCAAATTCTTTTTCGGCAGGCTGGTACGGGTCGGTCGCGGTGCCAATGGCGATGTGCTCGCCCCAGATCTTCTCGCAGGAAAGGTCGCGCTCGGCCAGCGCGCCCGCATCCTGTTTGACGTAAATCTTCCTCTCAAACGCCTTTCCGTCCAGCTCCATGTACTCATGCGTGTACCGCGCGTAGCAATACCGGCAGCCAAATTCGCAGCCCCGGTACGGATTGACCGTCCAGCGGAAGGGCACACGCTCGGAATTGCACTGATTCAGGATCGATTTCACCGGCAGAAGAAAATACTCGGTCCCGCGCTTGGCTTCAGCGCGGGGGGAGGATGCGGCGAGGCGTGCAATGCCGACCAGTTCCGGAACGGGCTTCACACTCCGGTCGGGTGCCGGAGGGGGCGCGGAAGCGCCGTTCAGGGGCTCACAAGCGCCGTGGCGAGCGGCTGTGGGGAAAAGGGTGAGACTGGTCTGCTTCGCACCGCTGCGGCGGCGAATCGTCGCCGAACGGGGTCGAAGGATGGGAGAAGTGGCCATTGAAAGCCTCGCCGCACAAGGGTCATCGTATTCGCTTTTATTTCGCCTTGTCAAGCAAAAGACTTCGCTTTTTGTTCGCCCTGTACGCCCGGCCAAGGTGCCCCGGCGGAAATCAGTCCCGCAATTTCGCCGCGCACCCCGCCCGGCGCGGCTATGATGGAAAGCAGCCTTCCTGTGCGGGAGCAGAATGCCCGAAGTCAACATCCTCGTTGTCGAAAGCGACCTCGCCAGCCAGACCGCCCTGCGAAATCTTCTGGATTCAGAGGGTTGGCGGGTGCGCGGTGTGTCCGCCGCCGCGGATGTACTGAACGAACTCGCCCGCGGCATCTGGAACCTGGCCATTGTCAACGCCGCCTTGACCGATACGGCGGGTCCTGTCTTCGCCATCCTGCGCGAACTGGCCCTGGCGGACTCCGAAGCAGAGGCCGAGGCGGATTCCAGCGACGATCTGGACCCGGGGCAGCCGCTCGCCGAGCGCTCGGTCCCCGCGTCGCAAGGCCCTCGGCGGCTGCGCGTCCTCTTTTTACTCCCGCCCGAGGTCGTCAAGAAAGTCCAGCCGGTGCTCGAACGCGAAGGCCTGCCCTACGCGCTGAAGCCCTGCAATCTGCACGAACTTCTGGAGAAAGTGAGCGACCTCCTCCTCGAAGCCGGCGCCATCGAGTCGCCGATCCGGACCATTCGCGAGTTCGCGCCGCGCAAGAGCAGGGTCGTCCGGCGGGCGCGCCGCGACAGCCGCACGGGAGCCATGTTCGCCTCCCGCGAGGATTATCAGATGAGCGAAGAGGAAATGGCCGAGTGGGAGCGCCAGGAACAGGAAGAGCAGGCTCGCAAGAAGCGGCGCAAGCAGGAAGCCGAACGCGGCCCCCTCGGCTGAATCTCAGGAACGCTTCTTTCCCGAATCGGCGCGCGTCTCATTTGCGCGGCTTGCTCTCCGCACCTCGCTGCGATCGGGCGTCCCAGCCAGAAGCTGTTTCACCGTTTTCTTCAATTCAGGATGGATCGCATCCGGCGCAATTTCCGCCAGTGGGACCACCACGAACCGGCGCTCCGCCATGCGCGGGTGCGGCACGTCCAATTCCGGCGTGTGAATCACCCGGTCGTCATAGAGCAGGATGTCGATATCGATCACGCGCGGGCCCTTGGGAACGCGCCGCTCGCGGCCGAGGAAACGCTCGATCTCGAGCGCCACAGCCATCAGTTCCTGCGCGGACATTTCCGTTTCTGCTTCGATAGCCGAATTCAGAAACCAGGGCTGCTCGCGAAACTCGACCGGCTCCGTCTCGTACAGCGACGATGCGCGCGTGATGCGCAC
This sequence comes from Candidatus Acidiferrales bacterium, assembly GCA_046705825.1. Taxonomy (GTDB): domain Bacteria; phylum Acidobacteriota; class Terriglobia; order Acidiferrales; family UBA7541; genus Palsa-295. The sequence continues at coordinate 5,396 of JBJKQB010000273.1, read as the reverse complement.
GCCGCGCCGGCCCAGCTCGTGGGTCGCTCGCGCGATATTCCCCGCGCGATCTCCGATATTCGATCCCAGCGACAAATAGACTCTGGCCATCGCGCCCCTATCGTACCGGGGAATCGCTCGCTTTGTTCATTCTGAATCCGATACCTCGCGGGCAGACTCGACCGGCCGTTGCCAAGCCGGTCAACGAAGTGCTTTCATTGCCAGAAAAATGCGCCCTGTGTTCAAATGGACGCACCATGAACCCGGAATCGAATCGCGCCGCTCGCCTGCAACGGGAACCCGCCGGGGATCACCCGGATCAGCCCTCCGGATCGTCCTCTACGCGCTCGCGCGAAGCGCGCCTGCGCGAAATTCCCTCGGTGGACGAAATGCTCAGCCGCCCGCGGCTGCGCGCTCTGTGCGACACGGCCGGGCGCGCCCTGGTCACCGAGACTACGCGCAGCGTTCTGGCCGATGTTCGCGCCGCGCTGCTGCGCGAGGCTTCTTCCGAACCCGCTGCCGCAGCGGCATCGGGTGGTGCAGCCAGTCCCATCGGCATCGAAGACCTCGAAGAACGCGTGGCCGGGGCGGTGCGAAACTGGCTCGCGCCATCCTTGCATCGCGTGATCAACGCAACGGGCGTGATCCTGCACACCAACCTGGGCCGCGCGCCCATTTCCGCGGCTGCAATCTCTCGGTTCGAAGAGACGGCCACGCGCTACTCGAATCTCGAATACGACATCGCCGGCGGCCAGCGCGGCAAGCGCGACGTGCACACCACGCAGCTGCTCGCGCTGCTCACCGGGGCCGAAGCGGGCATCGTAGTGAACAACAACGCCGCCGCCGTTTTTCTCGTCCTCAACACGCTGGCCAAAGGCGCGGAGGTGATCGTCTCGCGCGGCGAGCTGATCGAAATCGGCGACGGCTTCCGCATTCCCGACATCATGGCCGAGAGCGGCGCCATCCTGCGCGAAGTGGGCACCACCAACCGCACGCGCATCCGCGACTACGAGCGCGCCATCAACGAGCGCACGCGCCTGCTGCTGCGCGTGCATCCTTCCAATTTCCGCATGACGGGCTTCACCGAGCGACCGAGCCTGGAGGACCTCGTCGCCCTCGGGCAACGCGCGCAGATTCCCGTTTACGAAGACCTGGGTTCTGGCTGCCTGGCCGACCTCAGCGCGGCGGGAATTTCCGAACCTGTGGCGCGCGCCAGCTGCGAGGCCGGCGTGCCAGTGATTTCCTTCAGCGGCGATAAGTTGCTGGGCGGCCCGCAGGCCGGCATCATCGCGGGCAAAAAAGAGATCGTCGAACGCATCCGGCGCAACCCGCTCTTCCGCGCCCTGCGCGTCGACAAGTTGACGCTGGCAGCTCTCGAAGCCACTCTGAAGGCTTACCAGCGCGGCGCGCTTGACGAAATTCCCGCGTTGCGCATGATCCGTCTCCCGCAGAAGGAAATCGCCAACCGCGCGTCCCAGTTTGTCGACCGCCTGCGCCAAACACTGCCCGGCGACGTCTCCATCGAGCTGGGCGACGGCTTCTCCGTGGTTGGCGGCGGTTCGACCCCCGATCAGCAATTGCCCACGAAGCTGATCGCCTTGCGCAGCGCCCGCCTTTCGTCCGCGGCCCTCGAGGAACGGCTGCGCAGGCCCTCGCAAGCCATTCCCGTGGTGGCGCGCGTCGTGGACGATCGCCTCGTCCTCGATCTGCGCACCGTCTTCCCGGACGAAGAGCCGGCTCTGGCCGCCGCGCTCGCCGCCGCGCTAGCCTGACAACCTCCTCCGGCCTGCCCTGTCAAGCCATTTGAGATGTAACCGGAGATCGCCCGCCGCCGTGGCTGTGGGAAAGTGGGAAACGCACAGCGTTTTCCAAGGGGGCGAACCTCCCTCTTTTCCACAGCCTTTTTCCCCGCATTTCGGAAGGCTTTTGCGGCGTCTCCTTCGGGCTCAGCCAGTGATTAGCGTGACGGTGGATCTTTGCCAGCTTGCGCTCGATCGCCTCCGTCGCGTCGAATTTTGCAGGGGGGCGTCTCACTTCCGTGTTTGCGGTGCGCTGGAACTCTGAGCGCCCGTGGCGGTATTATCGGCACCACGAGGAGGGCTCCGTGTTTCGTAGACTACTGCTAGTTGCTTTGGCTGCCCCGCTGGCGATGGCAGCAGCGCAAACCAGATTCCCTGTGGATCCGCGCACGCACCGCGCGATTGGCGCCCACGAGATAGCGCCGGCGACGGTAGTCCGCAAACAGAAGGCGGGGGCGAAGCTCGTCATCATCGACGTACGCGACCCCGCGGAATTCAAGAAGGGCACAATTAAGGGGGCCATTAACATTCCCCTAGACAAGCTGGCTGGGCGGCTGAAGGACTTCTCGAAAGACACCACGCTCGTCTTCACTTGAGATACGGGCATCCGAAGCTCGCAGGCTGCGAAGCTCGCCAAACGTGATGGATTTAAGGCTGCGATGTTTTGTCCGTTGCGAGAGTGGAAGGCCAAAGACTATCCGACCGAACGTGGCAAGCCGACGGCCGGTGAGCACGACCAGAGGAAGGCAGGCGGTAACTGACTGAGCACGTCCGATCCGAGCAGGCTAACGCGCTACGGCGAGAGTAACAAAATTTGCCCCCAAGAACTCTTCTGCATTTCATCGCGCCCGCAGGCTTTTCCCGCAACGCTTTACGCCGGGCAGTGTCCGGCCCGGCGTGACAGCGATCACTGACTCTCTGTAACGGTCGCGCCTATGATGACGCGGGTGAACTACAACGTGAATTTCCGTACGAGAGCCGCCACGTGATTCGCGACGCACGTTATGCCCTTCGAATGCTCGCGAAGGCTCCCGGCTTTACGCTCGTCGCGGTCCTGACGCTGGCGCTCGGAATCGCCGCGAACACCACCATCTTCAGCTGGATCAGCTCGACTCTGCTCAATCCGATTCCGGGCATCGCGCACACAAGCCGCATGGTTACAGTAATGCGCGGTGAGCGGAGCGATCATCCCACGCCGCCGTTCTCCTATCTCGACTATCGCGATCTCCGCGACCACAGCCGCAGCTTTGCCGGACTGCTCGCCTATCACGATGATTTCATGTCGCTCACCGGAGCGGGGAAGCCGGAGCGCGTCTACGGCGCACTGACGTCGTGGAACTACTTCGACGCGCTCGGCGTCCACCCTATTCTCGGACGCGGCTTTTTGCCTTCGGAGGAACAGCCCGGCGCAGCAGTGGCCGTGATCAGCTACGCCCTCTGGCAGACGCATTTCGGCCACGACGCGTTTGTGGTTGGAAAGACGCTCCGCATCAACCTGCATCCGTACAGAATCATCGGTGTGGCCCCACCGGAATTTCAGGGCTGCAAATCGGGACTACGCTCGGACATCTGGATTCCGCTCGGCATGGACCGCCGCGTTTGGGGCTCGAATCGTCCTGAAGATAGGGCGACGTTCTGGCTAAACGTTCTGGGAAAAGTACAACCGGGTTTTACCGACGCGCAGGCTCAGGCCGACCTGGAGCTTTTGATGCAGCAGATCGTCGAGCGTTCGCCCGAGGCGCACCGCGGCAGTCCCAACCAGATCTCGCTCGATCCGCTGTGGCGCTCGCCGTTTGGCGCGAACGTTTACTTTTACAAAACGCTGCCGATGCTGCTGGGCCTTGCGCTCGTGCTGCTCCTGCTGGCGTGTGCAAATGTCGCGAACCTGTTGCTCGTGCGCTCGGTCGCGCGGCGGCGCGAGCTTGCCATTCGTTTGGCGATCGGCGCGACGCGCGGACAACTCGTGCGCCAGTTGCTCGTCGAAAGCGTGATGCTCGGTCTGCTAGGGGGCATCGTCGCGACCGTGCTCACGTTCTGGACTTCGCGCAGCCTCGCCGGCTTCATTCCGCCCAACACGCTACCCCTAACGCTTAATGCGCACATTGACCATCGCGTGCTGTATGTCACGGCGGTTGCATCGATTCTCGCTGCGGTGATCTTTGGGATTCTCCCGGCGCTCCGGTCGTCGACCTTGCCGGTGCAGACGGTGCTGAAAGAAGACGCGGGCAGCGTCTCGATGGCGTTCCACAAGAGTCGCCTATCGAGCGGGCTTGTCGTGGCGCAGGTTGCACTGTCTTTGATTCTCCTGGTTTGCGCGGGTTTGTTTACGCGCAGCCTGGAAAACGCGCAACACTCTGACCCGGGCTTCAATCCGAGCCACGTGCTGGTCGCTTCTTACGAACTCTCGCCGGCCGGCTATCAGAGCGAGACTTACGTTGCATTTGACCGGCAAGTCATCGCGAAGTTGTCCGCGTTGCCCGGAGTCCAGAGCGTCACGCTAGCCGATTTTTCGCCGCTCAGCTTCACAATCCACACCGATTACCTCGAAGTCGAGGGCTACGTGCCTCAGCTTCACGAATCGATGGAGGTCACCCGCGCCATCGTCGGGCCGAATTATTTTCACATCATGCGCACGAGCCTGATTTCCGGCCGCGATTTCACGGACGCGGACGGGCCGGGCGCGCAGCCTGTGGCGATCGTGAATCAGGCGTTCGTGGACCGTTATTGGCCGGGTCAGAACGCGATCGGCAAGCGGGTCAAAGATGACGATTGGCTCACCGTGGTCGGCGTCGCGCGGAACGCAAAGTATCGTCTGCTGACGTATCCGCCCGAACCGGCGATCTACCTCCCGCTGTACCAGGCCTACCGATCAACGCAGGACACGGTGATTCATTTGCGCGCTTCGGGTGATCCGAAGACGATGGCGTTTCCCGTCGAACGCGCGGTGCACGAGCTGAGTCCCGATCTGCCGCTGTTCGACGTCAATCCGATGACGGTCACCATGCAATTCGGAGTGATCTTTCAGCGGATTTCGGCTGTCTTCGCTGGCTCGTATGGATTGCTCGCGATGCTCCTCGCTGCGGTGGGAATTTATGGCGTGGTCGCGTATACGACGCGGCAGCGCACGCGCGAGATTGGGATCCGCATGGCGCTTGGCGCGGAGAGAGTCGATATTTTTCGCCTCGTCTTGGGGCAGGGGCTGCGGCTGGCGCTCGCGGGACTTGCGATTGGCGTGGCGCTTTCGTTCGTCGTGACCCGCTTCGTTAGGAGGGCGCTGTACGGCGTCGGCCCAACCGACGCTCTGACGTTCGTCGCGGTCGCGCTGGCGTTGACCTTTGTTATGCTTGCCGCCTGTTACATTCCCGCCCGCCGCGCCACCCAAATCGAGCCCATCATCGCCCTGCGCTGCGAGTAGGTTCTGCGCAGGAACCGAACCCAATCTCCCAAGCTGCGCGGAAGATCGCGTCGTCCCCTTGTTCCTGCCAAAACTCGATGTCAAATTTCCGGTCAGGACATGCGACCCGAACTGTTCGCCTGCTGTCAACGCAAAGTAGAAATGTCCGGTTTGGTGCAAGGTAGAAATGTCCGCTTCCAGGGCTTGCGCCAGGGATGATCGGG
>JBJKQB010000272.1:0-8978 GCA_046705825.1 Candidatus Acidiferrales bacterium | reverse complement strand
GCGATCCTCAGGGGCAACGAGAAATAGCGGGATTTTCAGGTTGGGCTGCATCGCTACCAAATCACCCATACGCAGCAATCCAGAGTAGATCGACGTTGTGCTCTCGATTTCGAATGCCGAGATGATTGTGCTTTTCGATAGCCACAGGACATCGATGAGCTCAATCGTCTTGTTCGTTGCGTCGTCGAACTGGCGGGGCAAGTTTGGCCGGAGCGCAGCAAGATCGGAGAAACGGTTGCCGTCGTAGGAACGGTTACGATCATTGCGAGCCACCCAAACGTCGAAGCCCATATCTGCGCCGAGCTTTAGAAGAAGCCATTGGATTTCCGTATGTGCAGCAGGCTCTTTTTCTTCTCGAGCCTGCTCAACTGGCTCGGATTCAGGAACCGTAACGAGCCCGATCGTCGTCTTAAGAGCCTTTGGGCGATATTTCAGTTTGGCAGGGTCGATCGGGCGCACGATCGGGTGCTCGGCGGCATTTTGGATGGCTTTGACAACAGTTTCTCCATCGGAGAGCTTCCATTTCGTTGGCGAGCCTCGAAAATGACCAGTCCACGCGAGTGCGCCGCCCACAGCTTTGAAGACCGATAGCTCGTCTTTCATGTCCTTTACGGGCACGGCGGTTTCGGGAGTCAGTTTGTGGACCAGCTTGACCTTCACGCGGCAGGGGAAACTCTCGTCCTTCCAGATCGTTGCGTTGTCGCGAAACGGTTTCGATGTGACTTCCAGAACGCCGATCCAGCGCGAAAGTCCAGTCAGGTAGCAAAGGAAATAGTCGCCGGTTTTGACCTTCAGGAGAGTCTTCCAGCGGGACTCGCGAAAGCCGGAAACGTTGGCACCTGCTTGGAGAAACTCCTGCCATGTAACGGGCGTGAAAAGATCGAGCCAGTAGCTGCGCTCTGCCATCAGTGCCTCGGGTTCGGAAAGCCCGAAGGGAGTGTACGCCAGGTTACGGTACGATTTCATGTTTTTCCGAACTCCCCGGCCAAGGCGAGCTGAGGTTGCCGAGGATGAGGCGCTCTTCGGGAGCGAGTCCCTGCATGAGACAGGCCGTTGAGCGCGGACCGGTGCTGCGCGGGCGTGTCACGGATCAGGGGAGCGACGTGACGGTCTACAAGATTTTGTCCTCGGCGCCCATCAGTAGGCCTATGAGAAGGATGCCTTTGAGAGGAAGTTGTAGTCGGCCACTTACGCAAAGCGATAATTCACTCCAAAAAACAAAAAAAGCGGCAGCTTCGCTGCCACACTCCAAAGCGGCCTGCGGCCGCAGAAGCGCCCGCTATGGACAAAAGGCAAAGCCGCGGGTGCGGGAGACGGGGTAAACTGTACGTCTCCGAAAACGAGCGAACGCCGCTGTGGAGGAGCGGACACGGCAATGAAGGAGGACTGGTGCGGGTAGGGCTGATTGGGTGGCGCGGGATGGTGGGGAGCGTCCTGCTGCAGAGGATGCGCGAGGAAGGGGATTTCGCGCGCCTCGAGCCGGTGTTTTTCTCCACCTCGAATGCAGGCGGCGAAGCGCCGGCGGAGGCTGGCGCAGGCGCGCGGCTGAACGACGCGAAGAATCTGCGCGAACTCGCTTCTTGCGAGGTGCTGATCAGCTGCCAGGGCGGCGAGTACACTTCCGAGATTTATGGACCGCTGCGCGCGAGCGGCTCGCGCGGGTATTGGATCGACGCCGCGTCCACGCTGCGCATGAGCGACGATGCGGCCATCGTGCTCGATCCGGTGAATCGCCGCGTGATGGATGCGGCGCTCGGGCGCGGGCTGCGCACGTTTGCCGGAGGCAACTGCACGGTCAGCCTGATGCTGATGGCGGTTGCACCGCTGTTTCAGCACGGGCTGGTCGAATGGATGACCACGATGACGTATCAGGCGGCATCGGGGGCAGGCGCGGCGAAGATGATCGAATTGGTCCAGCAGATGACTTGCCTGACCGATCCCGTGCGCAAGCACCCGTCGGAAAACGCCTTGGAAATCGATCGCGTGACGATTGGCGCGCAGCGCGCTGACTCCTTGCCCAAACAGGAATTCGGCGTGCCGCTGGCGGGCAGCTTGATCCCCTGGATCGACCGCGAAATGCCCGGCGGGCAAACCCGCGAGGAATGGAAAGGGATGGCCGAAACGAACAAGATACTGGGGCTCGAGCCGGCGGTTCCGGTGGACGGCATTTGCGTGCGCGTGGGGACCATGCGCTGCCACAGCCAGGCGTTGTGCATCAAGCTGACGCGCGACATTTCCGTGACGGAAATCGAGCAGATGCTGGCGCGCGGGAATGCATGGGTGCGCGTGATCCCCAACAACAAGGAGTCGACGATTCATTGCCTGACGCCCACGGCCGTTTCCGGGACGCTGAACGTCCCGATCGGGCGCATACGCAAGCTGGCGCTGGGGCCGTTGTTTCTTGGGGCGTTCACGGTGGGCGACCAGTTGCTGTGGGGCGCGGCCGAACCGCTGCGGCGCACGCTGAAGATCATTCGCGAGCGGGCCGGCGCGGAGTAGACAGCCACACCCGCTGTTCGCAAAAGGCGCAAGGGCGCTAGGTGGAGGGGTGTGGGGCGCGGATGGTGAGGACGGGGCAGCGCGCGTGAGTAATGATGTCGTAGGCCAGCGGGCCGGGGAGATGCGATTTGAGCAACGGGTGGGCCGTTGGCGGGGCGCTGAGGATGAGGAGTTGAACGTCTCGTTTGGACAGTGTGTCCAGCGTCCACTGCTGGCGTGAGCCAAACTCGAGAACGAATTCGGGCTCGATGCCCTGCCGATGTTCCGGCCAATTGTTTTCAAGCATGCGCAGCCGAAAGAAGGCCTCGCCGGACATGCGCGTGGCCATGGGCTCGTCCAATGGATTATCGACCACATGCAGGATGATGAGGTGGGCGGCGTAGGCGAGCGAGAGCGCGTAGGCGTATTCCAGGGCGAAGCGCTGCTCCGGCCGGAAATCCGTGGCGAACAGGATGCGCTGGATGTTGACTTCGGCTTGCGGATCGGTGGCCACCTCGGGGCCAACGAGCAGTACGGGGCGCTTGGCCAGGCGCTCAATCTCCTCGGCCGTCGAGCCGGCGGAGAGCTTCTGCAAACCGTGAGGTCCATGCGTTCCGGCAGCAATCAAATCGACGGCACGCTCGTCGGCCAAGCGCGAGAGGACGGGCATGACTTCGCCACGTTCGAGGAGCACTTGGTGAGGAATGTCATTGAACGGGGTGGAGTCGAGCAAAGCGGTGATGCGTGTTTCGGCGTTCTGGCGCATTCGGGCGAAGGGGTCTGCGCCCGCTTCGCCGGTGATGTTTTCGGATTCGCGGGGCGAAATGATGTGAGCGATCCAGAGTTGAGAACCAAAACGGCGCGCCATGGCCGCAACATACGGCAGCGCCGCCGCGGATGCGGGCGAAAAGTCGGTGGCGAACAGAATCCTTTCCAAATGGATCGAAATTCCCTGGGCCTGGCCTGTGCTCTCATTCATTGGCAGCTCCTGCAAAAGCAATTTTAAACGCTGGGTTCTCCGGGCGTGGGCGGATTGGGCTCAGCCGGGCCGACTTCCGGGAGAGGCTCGATCAAACGCGCCAGTTCTGCGCGCACTTCCGGAGAGGTGATGACGATGACGCGATCGTCGGGTTCGAGGATGGTGTCCGGATGAGGGAGCAGGACATGCTCGCGGCGTGTGACGGCAACCACCTCGAAATCGTGGCGTTCGAGACGTTCGTAAAGCGAGCGCAGAGGTTTTCCGGCGAGCGGGGTACCGTCTTTGACGACACCCATGGTCAACAGGCGGCCACCCGGTAAGTCGAATCGAATGCGGGAGCGCAGCAACTGCAGCAGGTCGAGATGCTGAATCTTCTCCGCCAGCGGCACAGTGCGGCGCCCCAGCAAATTCAAGGCAGTCTGGATTTCGGTGCGGTAATGCGCGGGGGAGTCGCGGTAATTGGGGACCTGGCCCTCGTACAAGCTGCGGTACTTCAGGTTGAGAGTCGAGCCGATCTTGGACTGCAGCAAATAGCTGGTCATCACCGCGATGCCGGCGGGAAGCAGGAGATGGTAGCCCTGTGTCATCTCGGTGACCATGAGCATGGTTGCGATGGGCACGCGGGCGGCGCCGCCAAATACGGCGGCCATGCCCACCACCACAAAGCTCGCCGGACTTTGATGCAGCAGGGCGGCGAAGCTGCCTCCCAGCGCGGCGCCTACGAAGAGAGAAGGCGCAAACACGCCGCCCGACCCGCCGGAAGAGACCGTCAGCGCGAAGGCCAGCAGCTTGGCCAAAATGAGCACGGCCAGAAGGCCCAGCGCGACTTTACCGTCGATGGAGAGCTGAATCCAGCCGTAACCGCCTCCCAGAACCTGCGGCAGCGCGAGGCCGAGCAGGCCAACGCCCAGTCCGCCGACGGCCGGTTTGAAATAGATGGGAATGGGAATGGCGCGGAAGAGGTCGCGCGTTTTGTAAAACACCTGGGGAAGGATGGCCGCAACAACGCCTGCGGCCAACCCGAACACGACGTACCAGAAAAAGGTGGAGATGGACGGCGCGGGAATGGTGGGAGTGCGGAAGAGCGGACGGAAGCCCACGAACAGGCCGTTAACGGTGTAGCCGACCATCGAGGAAAGCATGGTGTAGAGCAGAGCTTCGGTCTCGAAATCGAGGCGGCTGTAAAGCACTTCGATGGCAAATACGGAGGTACCCATGGGGGAACGGAAGATGGCGGCGAGTCCCGCCGCCATGCCGGCCAGGACCAGGAGGCGCCGTTCCTGTTCGGAGTGGTGGACCAGAGTGGAGTAGATGGATGCGGCACCGGCGGCAATGAGCGCAATGGGTCCCTCGCGCCCCGCGGAACCGCCCGAGCCGATGGTGACAGCCGACGCCACCATCTTGATGGGCGAAACGCGCGCTCTGATGACCCCCTCTTTGCGGTGAAAGGAGTAGACGACCGTGTCCGTGCCGTGCCCCTCGGCTTCGGGGGCGTAGCGGTAGACGAGAAATCCGGAAATGAGCCCGCCCAAGGTGGTTACTGCGGGAATCAACCAGAGCCCGTGCGGCCCGATGGTTTGTGTGAGTGGGACGGACTCGAGGCCCGGCGGGCGGTAGCCGGCCAGGTCGTAAAGGAAGATGCGGTTGAAGAACGTCAGCAGCAGCATGAACAAGCGCGCGCTCAAGCCGCCGATCACGCCAATCAGGGCAGCTTCCAAGAGCAATCGTGGGTTGCCTTCGCGAGTTCTTATGTTGTGCTTAGCGGTATTTTGTCCTTTTGGCACGGGCGAGAGCTTTGGTTACCGCTTCACTGCGAGATGAGAGGTCCGACGGCCGTAACGCCAGCGCTGATCCGAGTGCTCAATACAGCATGGAAGAAGAGGATTGCCCGCTGCAATACACGAAATTCCCCACACTTCAAAGCAGCCTGCGGATCAACCGCCCCTCCGGGGCTGAAATATTCTCGCTCGGGTCCCCGGCACTACGCTGCGCCCGCCTACGGCGGGCTGGCTTCGTGGCCGGGCTAAATACAATCGCCGCTCCGCGGCTTGTAAGGATATGCAGGCCAGGGGAAGTGGAAAAGCAAGAGCACAGGCAAGGCAATCCCTTACCCACATTCCTGCACAAAACGCGGGACTCGGTTCGGGATGACGGGTAGGAGGGGGATGAAAGCGGGAGCAAGCTCCCGCACTCCAAGGCGGCCTGCGGCCGCAGCTGAGAGCATACAACCGCGGCTCAACCGCAAAGCAGATCCCTCACCCTGATCCGCACAAGACGCGGCTCGGTTCGGGATGACCGGCACGACGCGTTCCCGGCACTGCGCTGCACCCGCCTGCGGCGGGCTGGCTTCGTGGCCGGGCTAAATACAATCGCCGCTCCGCGGCTCGTAATGAAGATGCTCGCCAGGTGGGGAGTGTCCAGCGCGGATTGGAAGTTAGGTTCGGCAGTTGGTATGCTTCCGGGATGCATACGCAGGAGCGCTCGCCAACTCCCGGCCTGTTCATCGGCCTAATCATCACGCTGGTGGCGGTGGTGGCGTACTCGGTGTACGTCACATTTCAGATATCTAATCTGAAGGTGCTGCAGAGCGACATTTCGGACCGCAATCGGCGGGACTCGCTGCAGCTTCTGCGCATCCAGAACGACCTGAACTCGCTGGCGCTGGCCATGCGCGACATGGTCGCCAACGACGAGCCTTACCCCATCACCGCCTGGAGCGCGCAGTTCCAGCGGATTCGCGGCGACCTGAACGACGCCTTCCATCTGGAGGCGCAACTGGCCATCACGCATCGCACGCCCGAGCAGAGCCGCTATCTCACCAATTCGCTGACGCAGTTCTGGGGCGCGGTCGACCGCATGTTCGCGCTGGCCCGGAGCGGCAATGCCGCGGCGGCGCGCGAGCAGGTCCGCATCACGCTGCAGGCTCAGGAGGCCTCGCTGACGAGCGCGGTGGCGCGGCTGCTGGTGGAAAACAACGAGCGCGAGGAACAGGCCAGCCGCCAGGTGGCCGAAATCTACGATCGCGTGCAGCGGCAAGCCTACTTTTTTCTGTTCGCGACTTTGATCGCCATCGTGCTGACCAGCCTGTACCTGATCCGCTCGAACCGGCGGCTGTTCGCCCAGCTTGGTTCGCTCTCGCAGCAGCGCAGCGAACTGGCACAAAAGCTGATTGCCACGCAGGAGTCCACGTTGCGCTACATTTCGCGGGAGCTGCACGACGAATTCGGGCAAATCCTGACGGCGATCGGGTCGATGCTGGCGCGGGCGGAAAAACACGCTCCCGAAAATTCGCCGCTGCGTTCCGAACTGCGCGAAGTGAACGAAATCGCGCAAACCACCTTGGACAACGTGCGCAGCCTGTCGCAAACGCTGCATCCGGTGATGCTGGACGAGACTGGGCTGGAGAGCACGGTCGACTGGTACATCCGCACCATGGCCAAGCAGACCGGGATCGACATCCGCTACGAAAAAATGGGCGCGTCGTTCAGCGTGAACGGCAATTCCAGCATCCATATTTACCGGGTGCTGCAGGAAGCGCTGAACAACGTCGCGCGGCATTCGGGGGCAAAGGAGGCCTGGGTGCGGCTGCGGTTTCTGAAGGACGCGCTGGAACTGGAAGTCGAGGATCACGGCAAAGGATTCGTGGCGCCCGACTCGAATTCGGGCATCGGGCTGGTGGCCATGCGCGAGCGCGCGGAACTGCTGAACGGGTCGCTGGAGGTATCGCAGCCCGCGCAGGGAGGGACGCGCGTGCTGCTGCACATCCCGCGCCCGGAAAAGCAAGATCCGGAAAGGCAGGACACGCATGCCGCCTAGCATTAGTGTGCTGCTGGTGGACGATCATCATCTGGTGCGGCGCGGCTTCCGGCGCCTGCTGGAAGACGAGCCGGATATCGCCGTGCTGGGCGAAGCGGGCGACGGTGACGAAGCGGTGCGGCTGGCCCAGAGCCTGCGGCCGCAAGTGGTGCTGATGGACTGCGCGCTTCCGGGCACGAGCGGCTTGGCGGCAACAAAGAAGATCCTGGAGCAGCTGCCCGGCACCGCCGTGCTCATGCTCAGCATGCATTCGGAGGACACGCTGGTGCGCCAGGCGCTGGAGGCCGGCGCGTCGGGCTACGTGCTGAAAAACGCAGTCGATCTCGACCTGGCGGCCGCCGTGCGCAAAGTCGCGGGAGGCGAGAAGGTGCTGTCGCCGCAGCTGTCGCGAGCGGGAACGCTGAAGGGCGAGCGGCAGGCGGCGCTGACGGCGCGCGAACTGGAAATTCTGCAGTACATCGTGGACGGCAAGTCGAATAAGGAAATCGCCGACGCGTTGCACTTGAGCGTCAACACGGTTTCCGTTCACCGCGCGAATATTATGGACGCGCTGGGCATCCACAAGACGGCCGAACTCGTCGTGTACGCCATCCGCAACGGGCTCGTAAATATTCCATGAACCGGCGTTCCTTCCTCACCCGCCTGGCGGGCGGCCTGCTCGCCGCTCCTTTTGCCGAGGCCCTCGCGGCGTGGGCGGCGCCAGGCGCGGCGCTGAGTGCGCCACGAGCCGCTCCGGCGGTATCTCCCGGATTCCGCCTGGTGGAGGTCGCGGCGCATTCGGGCATCCACTTCGTGCACAACAACGGGGCCTACGGCGCCAAGTACCTGCCCGAAACGCTGGGCTCGGGCGGCGCGTTCCTCGATTACGACGGCGACGGCTGGCAGGACGTTCTGCTCATCAATGGCATGGACTGGCCCGGGCACGGAAACGCGCGCACGACCATGCAGCTCTACCGCAACAATCGCGACGGCACGTTCACCGACGTGACGCGCGAAGCGGGGCTGGATGTCGAGATGTACGGCATGGGCGTGGCTGTGGGCGATTACGACAACGACGGCCTGGCGGACATTCTGGTCACCTGCGTGGGGCAAAATCACCTGTTCAAGAACACGGGCCGCGGGCATTTTGCCGATGTGACCGAACGCAGCGGGCTGGGCCGCCGGCGCGCGTTCAGCACGTCGGCGCTGTGGTTCGATTACGACCGCGACGGCCACCTGGACTTGTTCGTGTGCAACTACGTCAAGTGGTCGCCGGAAACGGACGTTTTTTGCAGCCTGGACGGGAAGCACAAATCGTATTGCACGCCGGAGGCGTATCGCGGCGAGACCTGCTGGATGTTCCGCAATCGCGGCGACGGCACGTTCGAGGATGTGACGGCCACCTGCGGCATCTTCGACACCAGCTCGAAATCGCTGGGCGTGGCCATGCTGGATTACGACAACGACGGCTGGCCCGATCTGCTGGTGGCCAACGACACGCAGCCCAACAAGCTTTATCGCAACCTGCACAACGGAACATTCCGCGACGTTGCGGTGGAAGCGGGAGTCGCCTTCAGCAGCGAGGGAAAAGCGCGCGCGGGTATGGGCGTGGATGCGGCCGATTTCGAGAATTCCGGCACGACCGGGCTGGCCATCACCAATTTCGACAACGAAATGACAGGACTGTATCTCCCGATGGGAAAGGGCGAGTACGAGGATGTGGCCA